>DAIUJR010000010.1:0-98606 GCA_036848635.1 Nodosilinea sp. CTOTU7336 | reverse complement strand
GGATCGTCCGAGCAGGCGTTTAGCCGAAGGGCCGATCTGACCAATGGAGAGACCTACGCCATTCCTTTTCAGTCGTCGACGTTTACCCCAGCGGCGGTAATTAATCTGCGGGTTGGCGGTACGAATGGTAATTTCTATACCATTTCGGCAGCGGCTTGCCCGTAGGAAATTTAGGTTTCAGGTCTCAGATCTGAGATCTGAGACCTGAAACCTAGCCCCTTTACGCCTGCTCTCCCCAGCCCGCCTGCTTGCCCTATCCTCTTCAGCTCAATGGTTCAGAATAACTACCAACCAATCGTTCTGATGGGTGTTGCGGCCACTCTCGGGCTGGCCCTGCCAATGGCGACCTTAGCGCAGTTGCCACCTCGTCCGGCGAGCGCCTTTTTTCAGGGCCGAGGGGTGGCCCACGATGCCGTCTTTAGCCGTGGGCGTAACGCCAACGTGTCGCTCACCCTCGACGGCGATAACTACAGCCTAGAGATGACGGAGATTCTACCGTCGAACCCACGCAACCAGCCGCCGGGCAGGGTGCAGTATCGGGGTGCCATCCTGCGCCGTGCTGATCAGCCAGACAGCCCCAACAGTTTTTCGCTCAGCACGCGGGTGCGCAGCTTTGACTCATCGGCCAACCTGCGAATTCTCACCAACACTACCGGCACCTGCCGCATTGACGTCTTTAACTCGCGGGTGATTTCGAGCAGTTGCACTACCGTCGCCGACGACAGCTCAACCCAGTTTTTAGGTCTAGAGCAGTTTTAGCACCAGCGGCGGCCGATAGACCCGTGACCTTGATTGGATGACCCATCCTAAAGATAGCCCGCTAGGCCGAAAAACGGTCGGATGTGGGGGTGGCAACAGTTCTGGGCTTTGTGGGGGGGCTATGCCTACTGAACACAATTTTATTCTTTCTGGCCCGGCAGGAGCAAAACCGCAAGATCTTTACCTTCGGGGAATGGTTTGCTTTTTCGCTGATTTTGATAGCCGCGCTGTCAGCCCTCTACGGCTTTTCAGCGGGGCTGATCACCATCTAGAGAATGTTTAACGTTTAAATGCTTTCGTCTACTAACGGAGTAACCATGGCCTACACCGCAATCAAAAGTTCCCCCACCTACGGTGTGCATTCTGAAGTCGGCAAGCTGCGCAAGGTGATGGTCTGCTCACCGGGGCTGGCCCACTCGCGCCTTACCCCCAGTAACAACGACGACCTGCTGTTTGACGACGTGCTGTGGGTGGAGATGGCGAAGCGCGACCATGCCGATTTTGTGCTGAAGATGCGCGATCGCGGCATCGACGTGATCGAAATGCACGAAATGCTGGCTGAGACCGTCGCTATCCCCGAAGCCAGAAAATGGATTCTTGACCAGCAAATTTCTATCAACGAGGTGGGGCTGGGGCTGGTAAATGACGTGCGCGCCTTCTTGGATGAACTGTCGCCTCAGCAGCTGGCAGAATACCTGATTGGCGGTCTAGCCGTCGACGATATGCCCCTCGACTTTGGCAGCGAACTGCTCAAGCTAGCCCAAGAAAACGACGGCGTTACCGGCTACCTGTTACCGCCGCTGCCCAACACCCTCTACACCCGCGACACCACCTGCTGGATCTACGGCGGCGTCACCCTCAACCCGCTGTACTGGCCCGCCCGCCACGAAGAAACAGTGCTCACCACCTCGATCTATAAGTTTCACCCCAGCTTTGCCAACGCAGACATTAAAGTGTGGTGGGGCAACCCCACCCAGCACCACGGCTCGGCCACCTTCGAGGGCGGCGACGTGATGCCCGTGGGCAAGGGCATTGTGCTGATCGGCATGAGCGAGCGCACCTCCTACCAAGCCATTACCCAGGTGGCCGCCAACCTGTTTGCCCATGGCGCGGCCGAGCAGGTGATTGTGGCGGGCATGCCCAAGCTGCGATCGGCCATGCATTTGGATACGGTGTTTACCTTCTGCGATCGTGACCTGGTCAACCTGTTTCCGCCGATTATGGATCAGGTGGTGCCCTTCACTCTGCGCCCCAGCGATCAAGCGCCGGGCTACAGCATCACCAAAGAATCTAAAACCTTTGTAGAAGTCGTGGCCAAGGCCCTGGGCCTGCCCAAGTTGCGGGTGGTCGAAACCGGCGGCAATGCCTACCAAGAGCAGCGCCAGCAGTGGGACAGCGGCAACAACGCCGTCTGCCTGGAGCCCGGGGTGGTGGTGATGTACGACCGCAACACCGTTACCAACACCGCCCTGCGCAAGGAAGGTGTTGAAGTTGTAACGATTGTCGGTGCCGAATTGGGGCGTGGCCGCGGCGGTGGCCATTGCATGACCTGCCCCATCATCCGCGATGCGGTGGATTTTTAAAGGGATGACCGGCTTTTCAAGATCTAGAACTCTAGGCCAAAGAATGCGTCTGCTCAGGATTCTGGCTTTCTCGCCCCTGCCGAAGAGCCAGAACCCGAAAGCTACCGCTAGGGCGAGCGTCCTATAGATTTCCTAGGGTTGAGGCGTAAAGTTATCGTTACGCAACATAAGATCGTGGCCGATGGGGCTGATGGCTGGCCCCATTGCCCTGTTTAACGGAGAAAGTACCATGAGCGATAGCCCGATTCAAGTGATTGTTGCGGCCTTTAACAACCCCGACGAAGCCAGCGCTGTCATGGCTGACCTCAAGCAGGGTAGGAAAGAAGGCTTGATTGGCATTATTGATGCCGCTGTTGTGGTTAAAGATGGTGACGGCAAGCTTAAAATTACCGATGCCAAACGGCGAACCCGCAAGGGGCTGATGACTGGCGGCGTGGTGGGCGGGTTGATTGGCCTGGTGGTGGCCCCCCCTGTAACTGCGATCGCGGCCACAGGGGGTGTGATCGGTGCTCTAGTCGGCAGGCTGAGAAGCGCCCCCCTCAAAGCTGACATGCAGGATCTGGGTGCCGCCCTCCAGCCCAACACCTCCGCCATCATCGCCGTCATTGAGCACACCTGGGTGGAACAGCTGGAAGCCGCGCTGATGGACGCGGGAGCGCAGCTGATCCGCGATGCGATTCAGGCTGACATCGCCGAACAACTGGAGGCCGGGGGCAACGTGCTCTACACGCTGGGAGCCAGTACCGAAGGAATGGGAGCCGCCCGCGTTGCCTCCACCGACGATACCCTCATGGCCAGCGGTATCACTCTCACCGACGAGGGCCTGTTCTTGGATGAGGCCGAAATTGTTTTAACCCCTGCCGACGCTGAGCTTGCCGACGCTGAACCCGTCGAAGAACCCACCGCCGAGGCCTAGCCCCTTCGGGTGGGTCATGCCCGCCCCAGCCTCCCCATATCCCTCACATCGCATGGCTCACCCCTAGTCTCTGTGGGGTGGGCGTAGTTTATTGAACTAATGTAGCTGTAGTAAATCTTCTGAAGTCGAGATCAACCACCATGGCAACTGACCAAAAACCAGGGCCGCTCGTCATCATTGGCGGGGCCGAAGATCGAGAGGGCGACTGCCTTGTGCTGCGCGAGTTTTTGCGGGCGGCGGGGGGCGTTAGGGCCCGCATCGCGGTGATGACCGCCGCCACCGGCCACCCCGTGGAAGTGGGGGATGAGTACATCAGCATTTTTGAGCGCCTGGGGGCCGAATACGTCGATGTGGTGCATACCGAACGGCGCGAAGACTCCAAGCGGGAAGAAAACCTCGAAAAAATTGACGTCGCCACCGGCATTTTCTTCACCGGCGGCGACCAGTCCCGGATCGTGGATTTTATTAAAGATACCCCCCTCGACAAGGCCATTCGCCAGCGCCATGACCAGGGCGTAGTCATCGGCGGCACCAGCGCCGGGGCCGCCATGATGCCCGATCAAATGATCGTCGGCGGGGCCTCAGTCTCAAACCCCAGCGCCGATGCCGTCAGCATGGGGCCGGGCATGGGCTTTTTACCCGGCATTATTATCGACCAGCACTTTGCCCAGCGGGGTCGCCTCGGTCGCCTGTTGGCCGCTCTCACCCTGCAACCAGCGGTGCTGGGCCTGGGCATTGACGAAGACACCGCCATCATCGTCAGCGACAGCAAGTTTAGGGTAGTGGGTCAGGGGGCGATTACCGTCGTCGATGAGTCAACGGTGACCTACAACAACCTGGAAGGCCTGCTCAAGGACGAACCCATTGCCCTGGCCAACGTGAAGCTGCATATTTTGCCCCACGGCTATGGCTTTAACCTAGAAACCCATACCCCATTTAAGTGATACGTGACGGCCATGGCCACTCGATATTCCCGACCCCATCAATCGCTCGGTCTAGCGATGCCCCTTCCATCGGTTCAGTAGGACATCCCCATGATTACCCGCCACGATCTCAACTATTTACAGTCGCTCACCAAGGTACCAGCCCTTTCCATCCTGCTGCCTACCCACCGCACCTCCCCCGACAATAAGCAAGACCCGATTCGGGTCAAAAACCTGGTGGATGAGGCCACCGACCGCCTCGGCCAGGAGTTTTCCAAGCGCGACCTGGAGCCCCTGCTGGAGCAGCTGGAAGCCCTCGTCGAGGACATCGACTACACCTACGCCCTGGACGGGCTGGCCCTGTTTGTCAGCCATGATTTTGCCCAGAAGTTCTACCTGCCCTTTACGGTGCCCGAGCGGGTGGTGATTGACCAAACCTTTGCCACCCGCGACCTGGTGTATGGCATGCACCGCACCCTACGCTACTGGGTACTACTGCTCAGCCAGGGCTCTACCCGGCTGCTGGCGGGCACCGCCGAGACCTTGGAAGAGGTGCGCGACAAGAACTTTCCGATGGAAATGACCGGCCCCGGCGGCAACGCCCCCCTGCCCTATCACGCCGATACCAGCTATCTCGACGATCGGCTGCGGCGCTTTTTTCAGCAGGTAGACCGGGGGTTTGCGGAATACGCCAGCGACGAAGAACTGCCCCTGGTGCTGGCCGGGGTGGTGCGGCAGATTTCTTTTTTCCAGGAGGTGTCGGAGTATGCGCCGATCGTGGCCGGCACCTTGACCGGCAACTTCGACAAAGCCACCCTGGCCGAACTCGCCCCCGATATTTGGGACATTATGCAGACCGTGCGGCAGGATCAGCGCACCGCCGTCCTGAAGGAGCTGGATGAAGCCATGGGGGCCAAGCGAGTCGTCTCCTCCATTGAGGAAGTCTGGCGGCTGGCCCAAGATGGCCGAGGCAAACACCTGGTGGTGGAGAAAAATTTCCACCTGCCCGCCGTCGTCACCGAAGCGGGTGGTCTGGAACTGGTGGATCAGGTGGGCGGCACCGAGGTCATGGATGACGCCGTGGACGAAATTATTGAAGCGGTGCTGGCCAAGGGCGGCGCGGTATCCATGGTGGACGATGACGCCCTGGTAGACCACCAGCGCATCGCCCTGATTTTGCGGTACTGATTGGCCGGGTCAACGGCCTCCTGGCCCTAGGCGCAGGGCCAGTGGGCCGTACCGTTCATCTTTTCATACCAGAATTACAGCGAGGAGCAACACTCAATGGGCGCGGAGCAGACGGTTTATACCGGTGACACCATCCAGGGGGTGCCGGTGATCAGCCAGCTCAGCATTAGCGACCTGGCCCCTGGCCAGGCGCACCGCTTTTTCTTTGAGGGCGTGCAGATGGGCACCGGCCAGCACTGGTATGTGCCGGTGCTGGTGGCCAAGGGCGTTACTGAGGGCCATTGCATCGCCCTGGTAGCAGGGGTGCATGGGGATGAAGTGAGCGGCATCGATGCGGTGCAGCGGGTGATGGCCGAGCTTGACCCGCCAACCATGGCCGGGGCCGTTATCGCGCTGCTGGGGGTGGCGCGGCCAGCCATTGAATACACCCGCCCCTTTTGGCCCATGGCGCTGCAGGGGGGGCAATCCCTCGATCTGAATCGGGTGTGGCCTGGGGATGAAACCGGCGACAGCCCCCCCGCCCGCCACGCTGGCCTGCTGTGGAACCGGCTGCTAATGATCAACAACCTGGACGCCGCCATCGACTATCACACCATCACCACCGGCAGCGCCTTCACCCTGTTTGCCTTTGCCGACCTGCGCCAGCCTGGCATGCGCCAGCTGGCCGACCTGTTCCCGGTTGAGCACATTAAGGACGATCCGGGTCTGGTCGGTACCCTCGAAACCGCCCTGGTCGCGGCCGGTATTCCTGCCCTGACCCTAGAAATTGGCGAGGGCCGTCGCTTTGAGCCCGCCAAAATTGCCCTGGCGGTGGAGGGTAGCTTGAACGTGCTGAAGCACCACGGCATTGTGGCGGGGCCGCTGGGTCGCACCGCTAACGATGTCGGCACCGTCGTTGGCGATTCGCTAGAAACCGTTCGTGCCACCACGGGTGGTTTTTTGGAGCTGCTGGTGGAGCGGCGCGATCGCGTCATGCCGGGGCAGTCCATTGCCCGCCAGCGCAATGCCTTTGGGGATGTGGTGGCCGAATACTCCGCGTCTGTCGCGGGTGAGATCGCCGTTGTCGCCCGCGATGCCCTGTGCGAGCCGGGTCGGCGAATTGTTGCAATTCTCTATAACAGCACGGCCCCCGATCCTCCAAGCTAAGCTCTTTCATCCAAGGTTTTCCCCATCAAAACCCCAATACAGCCTCCCCTAATGATTCTAGTTAAGGGTACCAGGGCCAAACTATCTACCCACAGCCGCAGAGACTGATGACCGCTTTCAGCAACAACTTGTCAGGCCTAACTTTGAGGTAATTTATGATTTCAGTATTTCGCCACATAGCCATTGGAACGCTAGCCCTAGGGATGATCGCCCTGGCTACTAGTGAAGCCAATGCTCAGGTCAGACGAACCCCCAGACCAACGGTGCCGGTTTCGTCTGACATCAGAACGATTGGCGAGGTTGATCCTGCTACACCGATTGATATCGTTGTGAAGAATAGCTTAACCGTGCCCCTGGGCATTGGTTTTTCCGGCGGCGCCAATGTTGAGCTCGACCCTGGCGAAGAGGTAACCGTAGCCTTTGCGGCGGTGCCGATCAATTTGTTTCTCTATCCCCTGGTTACGGAAGTCACCCTGAGCAGCGCCTACACCACGACCATTGATGAAAATACCATCACCGTCGAGGTGGTTGAAGGCGACGATGTGGCCCCCGGCGATTTGTCAATCAATATTGATTTAGGCGGCGCAGTTTATGTTTATTAACCGTATCAAGTGGGTGAGGAATTTGGGCTATTGGTATCGCCTGACTCTTTTAGCGAGTCAGCTTTAGGGGATACTAAATAAGTTCTAATATGGCATTACCGGCTTTAAGATTGACCGCATGCCGCCGGTTGATCTGAGCGAATTCTCGGAAACTGTTTAGCCCAGCCGTAGCCGTGGTTGACCACAACGGTTCACCAGGGCTGTTTACTCCTTGGACTTCATGTTTGGCTTGGCCCTCTACCGGACAATAATTAGCTGCTGGTGGACAACGAAGTGAGTTGTTAATTTGGTCTACGCATCGTTAAAATGCTGCCTATCCCAAGGAAGACTGTCGAGATGAAGCGGTACCTTTTGCGTCAATGGGTTGGCATTACACTCCTTCACTGGTTCCTGGCCCTGCCGCTAGGCATTTATCTCGCAACTTATCCGCTTTCAAGCTGGTCATTCTACCAAGTTGCAACCGCCCTATGGTTTTTCCTATTTAGTTTGATTCTCTGCTTCTGGACAATTTACCTGCTGGGCTACTATCCTCACCGCCTTTTTAGATCTGCGAGGCGGTTTCGGTTTCCGGTCTTCAGGGCAATTTATGTTTCAGGACAAGCAATTTCGCTGCTCATTCTGCTGATGGGTGCTGTCGTGCTGCTGTCAAGGCTTTTGCCAGACCATGATTTTTTTCGGCTATCCGATCTCGCTGGTTTCTGGATCATGCAATCGATCGCGATCGCCCAAGGACTGCATCATTTTTTCTACAAGTTCACCTCTGGCAGTCCGTCTCGCAACGATGGACTGCTGGATCGGATGGGCAAAGGGGAAACGATCGATTGGCAACATCCCTTTGGTGGTGCGATTGGGGTGGAATTGCGCCGTATCCGGCGGCTTGCTCCATGACCAACACAGACCGTCGCTGGGGGTCAATGCCAAAATGTTAGGCAAAATCCAGCCCAGGCACGATTAAACAGGTCGATGTTGACCCGCGGTAGGAGCTACCCATAGGTGTGTCCGCTGCGAGGGTGGAAAAAGCCGTGGAGCCAAGCTCGGCTGTAGCGGGTCACCTCAGATACCTCAGCAGTTCCCTTGCCAGATTGCAATAGCCAGATGATTTGATAATGGCCTCATTCAATGCCGCTCTTCGCCGATTTATAACGTTGCTCTAGTTCCTCAGTGCTCAGATGTGATGGTAGGGTAATCAGAGCGTGTCGAAGCCCTTTGTGTTTGCCCTGGTCTGCCAGGCGGTGGGAGAAGACGCGGCACGGGATAAGCTGGGGGTAAACAGCACCGGCCTGCCCGGCGTCAGCGGCGTCAGCGGCGGGCTGCTGACGCCGCTGACGCCGGCAAGGGCGGCCTAGGCACCTTTGCCCCGCCGCTCGATTCGGCAGGCAACAGCGTTAAAGGGCAACTGGTTACTCGGTTTCTTTCAGCACAACTGGGCCTGAATCTATTTGCTTCTCAGTCCATGACCTAGCCTGGCCAACGGCTAGGCATACATGTTCGAGAAATGTCCTCAGTATCTTGATCGTCAGAAAGGTCTCAGGTGTCGGGTTTCAGACATCAGGGTGTAAGCGTCATCTGAGGACGGCATTGGAGTTGGGTATCAGCTTCTCCACCGTACCCAATACCTGATACCCAATACCCGACACCTGATATCCAAGATACTTACCCATTAAAACGGTAGCTTCTTCTTGCTGGCTTTTTCGCGGTCGTAGTCGAGTTCCTTCAGCTTTTTCATAATTCGGCTGAAGTACTCCTGCATGTAGTCTTCCAGGGTGGTGGTTTCGGCTGGGTCGATGCCGAAGGTTTCGTACACTTCATCCATGGGGGCATCGAGGGGCTGGCTACCGGCCACCACTTCCACAAAGGCCAGGCGGTCGGCAAAGTTCCAGCCCCATTGAAAGAACTGGGCGATGTTGCGAATCACCCGCAGTAGATCAAGGGAAATGCGGGACACCTTAGAGTCTTGGCCACACTTGCGCTCGCAGAGGCGAATGATTTCGTAAGCCCCCCAGGCGCGGGTACCCGCCAGGGGAAAGCTGCGGTTGATGGTTTCAGGCACCGCTAGGGCCTTGACCGCAAACTTGGCGATATCCTGGGTGTCCATGTAGGCAATCGGGGCGGCTTCTCCCATTACCCAAATTGACTGTTTTTCAAGAATAGGAATGGCGTACTGGCCGATTAGCCCCTGCAAAAAGCCGCAGGGCTGTAAAACCGTGTAATCAAGCCCCGACTCCGCCAAAAACTTCTCGGTGCAGCGTTTCACGCTCATCAGCGGCACATGGGGAAACTTCTCGGAATTGAGAATGGAGATAAACACAAACCGCTTGACCCCGGCGGCCTGGGTGGCCTGAATCAGGTTGACCTGACCGTGCCAGTCTACCTGCATGACCGACTCCGACGGTCGGGCCGTGGCGGCGTCGATCACCGCGTCTACCCCTGCTAGGGCGGCAGGCAGCGTCTCTGGCTTGCAGATATTACCCCGCACCAGCTCGACCCCCCACTCGCGCAAAAAGCCAGCCCGTTGGGCACCTCTAACCAGGCACCGTACCTCGTGTCCCTCATCCAGAGCCCGGCGAGCGATCTGTCTTCCTAGGGTGCCAGTGGCGCCAACAACCAATACTTTCATGGGGGAACGATACAAAAGTTAACTTCTTTTAAGGATATCAGATGTGCTCCCCCTGATCGCCTGCGGCGCTAAATCTACTCCTCGCCGCCCTGCAGCCGCAGCATCAGGAACCCAATGCCTAACCCCACCAGGGTTAGGGTAAAAATCAGAATAGCGGTGTTAAAAATTTCGGCTCCCATACGCTCTCCTGCCGCAGCACTATATTTTGGACTGATGCTAAGGGGCTTAACCCTTTAGCAGCACTTATTTTAGACTAGTTTGGTGCCCAAACTAAAATCCTCCATGACGCTTTCGTCTCCAACCGTTGCGGTCAATTTGCCCCCCCTGCCCCGCCTCGCCATTTCCCTGGGCGATCCGGCGGGCATTGGCCCTGAGGTGGTGCTTAAAGCCCTAGCGGCTGAAAACTGGTCGGCTAAAGCTAATATTTCGCTGCTGGGCACAACAGCGCTGCTGCAACAAACCTTAAAACATCTTTCATCCGTGAATCCGGCTCAGCCCTGGCCCGACCTGGCCGCTTTTGCGGTGGTGGAGGTGCCACCGCCCCTACCGCTGGATCACATCCTCTACGGGCAAGCCAGCGCGGCCACCGGGGCGGCTAGCTTCGCCTACCTCAAAGCTGCGATTGAGCACACCCTGGCCGGCAAATTCGACGCCATCGTCACCGCCCCGATTGCCAAATCTGCCTGGAACGCGGCGGGACACCCCTATCCGGGCCAAACAGAACTGCTGGCCGAGGGGGCCGGGGTAACCCGCTTTGCCATGGGATTTATGGCCCGCTCTCCCCACACCGGCTGGCCCCTGCGGGCGCTGCTGGCCACTACCCACATTCCCCTGGGGCAGGTGCCCACGGCCCTCACCCCCGATCTGCTAAGCCAGAAGCTAGATCTACTCATTTACAGCCTGCACCAGCACTTTGGCCTAGATCACCCTAAAATTGCCGTGGCTGGCCTTAACCCCCACAGCGGCGAAGGGGGGCAGCTGGGGCGCGAAGAATGCGACTGGCTGATTCCCTGGCTCGATCAGCAGCGGCAGCGCTATCCCCAGGTACAGCTGGATGGCCCCATTCCCCCTGACACGCTTTGGGTGCGGCCAGGGCAGGCCTGGTTTGGCACCGACCCGGCGGCGGCTGAGTCGGCCCACGATGCCTACCTGGCCCTATACCACGACCAGGGGCTAATTCCAGTCAAGCTGATGGCCTTCGATCGGGCCGTTAATATGACTCTGGGCCTACCGTTTGTGCGCACCTCCCCCGACCACGGCACCGCCTTTGATCTTGCTGGCCAAGGCATAGCCAGCCCCACCAGCATGGTGGCCGCCATCCACCTCGCCATTGAGCTGGCTATGCGGGCGATGGGTAGACACCCGACTCTGATTCAGGGATAATTTTGAGGCTGCCATAGCTGGCCCACCGCCGCCGCCCCGGTTAAACCTGGGGTAAATGCCGAAGCGGCAGAGGGGGCAATTGGTTTTGGCTTAGCTCGGGCATACGCATTGGGAAAGACGATGATGAACCGGATAGCCTGCCAGTTGTGGGCTCAGTATGCTTTGCCCTGGGCGATTTAGCTAACGCAGTCGGGTGAAGTAGCCACCACCATTGCCGGTTCTTAACAGAATGTCAAGGGCGTTCCTTAATAAATTACAGCATTTATTAATGCCACAACCTAAAGGTTAAGGCGACAATAAATCAGAGCTGACTAGCCAAATCTTAAAAAGTAACAGTAAACTAAGATACTGAATCTTAAGATTCTTGTCTGCATTGCTTGACTTTTTCGCCCGTGCAGCTCCCCGTCGTTACAGGGTTTAGATATGCTACAGTCCCTCCACTACTCTATCGATGTTATCCGTGACGAAGCCCGGCAGCTGGTACAGCACGGGGTTGTTAGTCGCCAACAGCCCATTTACACCCTCTGCCGCCACATCCCCGCCCGAGAGTGGGCCCTAGTAGAAGCCGAACTGGAGTCCTCTGGGTTCTTGCTGCGCGATCGCGTCGGCGACCTGATGGGCCGCGAAGACTGGGAAAACGACTAAGGAGGTTTCCAGCCCAAAACTTACGTAACCCGACCCCCAACACCCGTCAAAATAAGCTCAGCTGGCCAGAGTCTGCTTCGGCCTGGCCCTCCTCGATCTCGTCCCAGGGCAACGGGGGCAGAGCTACTCCGGCCGCCTGTAGGCGGTGATACATGGCTCTGGCCACCACAGGGGATTTAACTTCCTGGGGGCAGTGGGCGAAGAAATAAACCTGCTTGCCCTCGGCTAGCCACCGCCGCAGCCAGGGAACCCAGCCGGCCAGGTAGGGCTCGTTAATCGCCATGGTCGGATGGCTGATATAGCGAACCAGGGTAAACGGGGCAGTGGTAACCGGTTGAAGGGGCACCTCTGGCTTTTTGCGCTCAGAGCCCAGCTGCGGGTCGTCATCGACGGTGGAGATGCCCTCGTAGATGGGGCGCGTATCCAGCAGCACCCGGCCTACCCCCAGGGTTTCGAGCATCTGGTTCAGGGCCGTTTGGTGGGGTTCCTGAAACCAGTCTAGGTGGCGCACCTCGACCGTCAAAGCGCTGTGCAGCCGGGACCATTGGGTTAAAAATTCTTTCAAATCAGTGAACTGGGCCGGGCTGTAGGTGGGCGGTAGCTGCATAAACATCGGCCCCAGACGTTCCTCTAATGGCGCTAAAGCCTGCAAAAACTGCTGGGCTGCGGGGATCAACGGGGTCAACTTACCCTGATGGGAAATGGCCTTGGGCAGCTTGGGGCAAAACCGAAAACCAGGGGGCATGGTGGCCGCCCAGCGGGCTACGGTTGGGGCGTCAGGCCAGGAATAGAAGGTGGTGTTGCCCTCTACGGCGGTCATGCGATCGCCGTAAAGCCGCAAAAAATCCCCCGCTTTGCTGCCCTTGGGGTAGAAGCCGCCGACCCAGGGTTTGTAGGCCCAAACGGCGCATCCAGTAAAGTAGAAACCAGCCATAATGCTCAAGTCAAGACGCTACCCAACCTATTCAGGATATCTGCCCCGCTGATGATGGGTGATCCGCTTCATTGGCCTGGGTGGATTTGCCCTTGTCCTCGTTCAGCGCCGCTTCCAGATTGTTGATCACAAATCATCACGAATTGCGGCTTGGGTTGGGCCAGAGTTTTGCCGCAAACCTACACGCCGATAGATGATGGGGCTAAATTTTTCCGGGTTAATCAGGTCAAAGGGATACGGCTTTACCCTTAGATTTTCTTGGTCACTCACCGGTTCTGGTGGATGGGCTACGTCTTCAGGAGTTAATTTATTATGTTTCTCAAGCATCAAGACAGCGGCAATCTCGTGGAAATTTTACACCTACCTGAAATTTGGGATCCTTGCCAGAATGAGATTTTAGGTCGATTCCATGCAGGGGAAGAAATGCAGGATGCCAAGGCTTTTGCCAAGGCCAGCCTGTGTTTCCCGTCCGGGGAGACCTTACCCGTGTGCTGGCTAGATCCTGACTATCAGCTGTCCTAGAACCCTGTGGCGTAGGTTCACATACTCGGGTAGGAATCCGGGGTCCGGGGTACAGGTCTAGGCTTTTGGAGGCTCAGGAGTAGAGCTTCCCGTAGGCCCCTGGGTATTAGGCCAGGGGGCACTTTGCGGACCCAAAATCCTGGCTTAGAATAGAGCTACTCTAAACGCCTTTGGCCATGGCATCTACGGCTTTTATCTGGCTTAAGCGCCTCAATCCCCTGGCCTGGGGAGGAATTGCCATTGGGCTGGCGCTAGCGGCGGTGGTTGGGCAACAGTACCTGAGACATCCTGACTGGCGCGGGGCGTTCAGGTCCGCCGCCGATTACCCGGCCCAGCCTAATTATGGCGCCCGCCTATCCCCAGAAGAACGGGCTCAACTGGCAGAAATCGACAATCTCACCCTATTGCTCAATCAGCTTCAGCCCCAGACGGCTAACCTGACCGCCGAGTCCCAGGGCACCGCTGAGGACTCACCGCGGCATGCCTCATCACTCCATGCTGGGGGGCGTCCCCAAGGCGTTGCACCCGAGTCCTCAGCAGGCCCACCCCCGGCTGTGTCTGACAGCCCGTTTGCGATCTATTTAGAGCGCACCCAATTTAAGGTTGGGGGCGGTGGCCAGGTTACCTCTCCCGGTAGCTCTGATTTGAGCTCTCCAAACGAATCCGGTGTGCGTCTCGATAGCGCCACTAATTTTTTCTCCCGATCAGGAATTGGTGGGTTGGCACCGGTAGCTCAGGGTGATGCTGCCGGGTCATCAGCCCGGGGCTGGCCCGGGGCGACGCTAACTAGCTCCGGGCCGACGAGTGTTCCAGAAACCAGCCGCAACCCAGCTGCACCTGAAGAAGACCAAGCCACCGCTGCGGATAGCGGCCTCACGCCACCCTGGCTAGTGGAGGGAACTCTGCCGGGAACGACCCAAAGCTTTATTCGCACTACGCCCCAAATGTCGCCACCGCCGGGCACCACCGGATATACCCTACCGCCTAGCCTCCAGCCTCAGCAGACCGGGACACCATCAGCCTTACCAGCAGCAGCTCCCCTGGATCTCAACTTTAGTCGGATCACGGAGCCTGAATTGCCCAACCTTAGCCCTCCCAGCCTGCGCCCAGGGGCAGGAGTGCCTGGTTCCACTAACAACAGCTATAGCCAACCCCAGGCCCTTCCCGAACCCGCTCCCTTTACCGTCCCCCGTCCCCCGGGTTCCTATACCGGGGGCGGGTTCATCAATACGTTTTCAGATCCCAACGGCCCCTAAGGATCAAGAATTAAATAACGTAGGGTAGTCGTCCCGGCTGTCCACGGTCAGGCAGGATGCCTAACCTACAAAACTTGGGTTTTATTTAATCCTCCTTCCTAAGGAGATTTTCTGCCAAGAACTTACCGCGTCATTCCCACGCAGGCAGGAATCCAGCCCGAGGATCGGTTTATATTGGGGATCTTCGTTTCCGGAAATCGCCTCAGGGAAAAGGGCGGCGGGGATAGTTTTAGCCAACCCTCCCCCAATCAAAACCTAGAACCGGAAACCTGAGATCGACAGCCCCTACTCGGCACTCGACTCAGACGACGAATCACTAATTTGCTCGGTCTCGGGGCAGTCGTCGGACACGGTGATTTCCACATCTCCTCGGGGTACGGCGGCCAGCCGCTGGGTAACGGCACCAATGCTTTCCAGGCGTACCATCTCTTCCCACGAGCAAATTTCGTCGTCTTCTTCGGTTTCGTAGCGGAGGGTAATTAAATCGCCTTCAATGTCTAGAATGCGCGCACGCTCAATCCAGCGCTGCTGATCCCGTAAAAAAATCCACACGTCTCGACCATCACAACAGAGTTGATAGATCTTGCGGTGTAGCATGGGTCGCATCTCCTCGACGGATAACATCAACGCTGTGGGCGCTAGTCAAGCGGCCCCAAAACGTTCTGTGACTCTAAATTCTAACAATCTTAGCCGGGTAGCTGATCATCGGCGGCCAGCGGCATGAGATTTAGATCGGACTCTGGGAAAGCTCGCTCCTAAAAATGAAGTGGGCTGGTTTCTTTTCTCTTAGCAGTAGACCCATCCTAACAATGTAGCGAACCATACAATGCTTGCCCAGCCCCCCTGGCCCAAAACGCTATAGTGAAAGTCTATCTCTACCACTACACCCTCCCCTATGCTGCTGCACCTCTGCACCTGGCCTGAAGTAGAAACCTACCTGGGGCGCTCGACCGGCATTATTTTACCCATTGGCTCGACAGAACAGCACGGCCCCACGGGGCTAATTGGCACCGATGCGATCTGCGCCGAGGTGGTGGCCAAGGGCGTGGGTGAAGCCATCGATGCCCTGGTCGGCCCCACCATTAACGTCGGTATGGCCCTGCACCACACGGCTTTTCCGGGCAGCATGAGCCTGCGGCCCAGCACCCTAATTGCGCTCATTCAGGATTACCTCCAGCCCCTGGCGGCCTATGGGTTTACCCGGTTCTTTTTTATTAACGGCCACGGCGGCAACATTGCCACCCTGAAGGCGGCCTTTGCGGAAACCTACGCGGCCCTAGCGGCGGCTCAGCTGCCCCCAGTGCGGTGTCGGGTGGCCAACTGGTTTATGGCCAAGACCGTCTACACCCTGGCCCACGAGCTGTATGGCGATCAGGAGGGCTCCCACGCTACTCCCAGCGAGGTGGCGCTAACCCAGTATGTCTATCCTGACGTGATCAAGCAAGCCGATCTCAATCCTCCGGTAGCTCCATCGGGCTACCCGATCCACGACCCGGTAGATTTTCGCCTGCACTACCCCGATGGCCGCATGGGCTCTAACCCGGCCCTGGCCACCCCCGACCACGGGCGGCAGCTCTACGCGGCGGCGGTGAAAGAGTTGACCAACGACTATCTCCAGTTTTTGTCGGCGGCCTGAGGGGAAGGCTTTAGGGCTCGTCTCGTAGTCGTTCGATTTGCTCGATCACCCGGCGAATTTCAAAGGCGTCGGCGGCGTCGGGTTTTTCGTAGAGGTAGCGTTCTAGATCCCACCGGGCGTCGGCGAGTGCCCCCTGCTGGTAGTGAATCAGGCCGCGATCGCGCCGCTCTGACACTGATTCTGGATAAATCAGCAAAATCCGATTAATCGCATCCAGCGCCTTCGGCACGTCGCGCTTTTGGATATAGATCAGCTTTAGGTTAGACAGCAGCCGCGCCAAAAAGGCCGTCGGCGTAATCGGCTCTAGATGGTGAGCCTCTAGCCGGGCCGATTCTCCAAACATTTGCCGAAAGCGGTCTTTGCAGTCTTGCTCAAATAAAATGTCGCCGCCGTGGAAGGGATCGACAAACATATCCATACCAGCCACGGTGGGGCGAATCAAAAAATGCCCCGGCACACCAATGCCCACCATGGGAAAACCCACCCGCTTGGCCAGTTCCAGGTAGACCAGCGACAGGGTAATGGGAATGCCCACCCGTCGGGTCAGCACCTCGTTGAGGAAGCTATTGCGGGGGTCGTAATAGTCGAGGGTATCGCCTCGAAAGTTTAGTTCTGCAAACAGGTAGTGGTTAATGGTGCGAATAATTTTCAGCGGGTAGGTCTCGCCCTCTAGTCGCTGGCCCAGGGTAGCGCCCATGCGGTCGAGCAGGGCCAACGAGTCGGCTATGTCTAGATCGGGATAGTCTTCCTGGGCGATGTGCAGGGCGGCCTTGGCCAGATCAACCTGATCCGAAGACTTTTGGAGCTCCTGGGAGAGAAGCTCACGGGGTAGTGCAGAATTTGTCATTTAGGGGGTATAGTCCTTACCGCTGCCGTAGGATAGTGCATCTAACCATCGATGGCTATAGTATCGCTGAACCGGCGGCAATGGCTGACAAACTGGCTCTAAGGTTGGGGCCAGGGGGGCCAAGGCGCTGTACCCGGCTAAGCGGCCATAGTGCCCCAGCCAGCCAGCCAGGGCCGGTAGCCCCACCTGGGGAATAATCTTCGCTACCAGGCCGGGGTGCCTGAGGCCGGTCACCAGCAGGGTTTTAGCCAGGGCCGGGAACTGTACCACATCCTGCAAAAAGGGCTTCAGGGTGGCCTCTCCCAGCCCGGCCATGTCGGCAAAAATGGCCCCCAGCATGGCGTTGATCTGTTCCCCTGGCAGGGCCTGCTCCATCCCCACGGTCATGGCCCGCTGAAACAGCCAGGTCACCGACAGGTTGGGCTGGTAGGGCTGAAGCTGGCCCAGCCCTCTGGCCCCCAGGCAATCGCAGCGGAGGGCCTCGTCTAGCCCGGCGATGAGGCGGGGCAGGTGGCGAATCATCGCCCCAAACCCGCCAAAGCTAAGGGGCGACTGGCTGCCGCTGCTGTCACCCACCGCCAAGACCCGGCTCCAGCCGTAGCGTAGCGGGCTCTGACGATAGCAGGGGAAAAACCCAAACAGCGCCCGCTTGACCCGCAGCTGGTCGAGGCTGACCTGCTGGTAGTCGGGCAACAGCTGCCAATAGTCCTCAAATAGTTCTCCCAGACTGAGCCGCCGGGGGTCGGCATCCAGGTAGGTGAACAAATAGGTGGTGCGCCCGTCGCGGGCCGGAAACGCCTCCCAAAAATACTGGCACTGGTGGCGAATCGGGGTAAACGACACGAGCAAATCCCCGGTTGTGCTAGGGGCAAACCCGTCAGCGCAGGTGCCCACCACCAGGCAAACTCCATCGGGTTTTTGCCCGCCCCGCGCCTGGCGAACAATGGGAGAAAAATGTCCCATGGCATCTACCAGCAGCCGGGTCTTGAAGGGCTGCCCCGCCTTTACCAGCACCCCGTCGGGATGCACCCAGGCGGCCTTGAAGGGTGTGTGCTCAAATAGCTGTCCTCCGGCGGCCAGAAACCTGGCCTTCAGGCGGTCTAACAGCCCCACTGGGTCAACCCCGACATTAAGTACGTCCGTCACCCAAAGGGGTTCGCTGGCCCCAAACTGAATGCGAGCCGGGTTGTACTCTGAGGCGACTACCGCCTCTAGCTCAGCGGCGGTCAGCAGGTCTAGCTCGGTCAGGGCGGCTAGCTCTCGGCGGGAGATATTCCACTCCTGGTCTCGCCCCCGCAGCTCCCCCCGCTCCAGCAGGGCCACCCGCCAGCCCCGCTGGGCCAGCCCTACGCCCAGCAGCACCCCCAGGGTGCCGCCGCTGATCACCACATCCCAATCGACCTCGCCCAGGGCATCCCTGGCAGTTTGCACCACCGCTGTCGTCGGTAGGGTATTCGTGCGATAGCACCGCCAGAGATCATCGGCCTTGGCCAGACCCGTCAGGGGGGCGCCGGGTAGATCGGCCAGCATTTGCTCGGTGAGGGACATGGGGGTAGGTTTCGTGGGTGGGAGCTGGGTTGATCGCAGGGAGTATTGAGATCAACCCTGCCGACCTCGCCAGCGTTATTCCTATTCTGCTGTGCCTTGGGACTGACCGGGGGGCTCCCTGATTTTGACCCTGCCAAAATCGGGCGTTAACATAATAACCGTTAGACCCAATCGCTACCGTCCAATCGCCTTCACCATCACAATGCCGCCAAAATACAGAAACAGCACCGCCCCCGCCAGCAGGCTCTGGGTAACCGGGTCGGTAGATGGGGTCAGCACTGCCCCCAGCACCGCTGCCCCTAGCAGCACATAGCGCCAGCCCGACAGCATTTGCTTCGAGTTGACCACCCCCAGCAGCCCCAGCAGAAGCTGCAGCACCGGAATTTGAAAGGCCAGCCCGGTGCTGAACAGCAGCAGCAGCACAAACTCAAAGTAGCGATCAATCGACCACAGTTGCTCGACCACGTCGGCCCCGTAGCTGATAAAAAAGTTTAGCGCCGCCGGAATTAGCGCCACGTAGGCAAACCCCAAACCCGCAAAAAATAGCACGCTAGAGCCCAGCACAATCGGCCCGATAAACCGCCGCTCGCGCCGGGTTAGCCCCGGCAGCACAAACATAATTCCCTGGTAGAGAATGAACGGGCTGGCCACCAGCAGGCCGCTGTAGCCCGCTACCTTAAAGGAAACGAAAAAGTATTCCCCCGGCGAAAGCTGTAAAAACTTCACGCCCTGGGCGGGTACTTCGAGCACCGCCACAATTCGGTTAACCTGCCAGAAACAGGCCACAATACCCACAAACACCGCAATCAGCGAGTAAAAGATTCGCCACCGTAGCTCTTCTAAATGGTCGAACAGCGACATCTCGACATCGTAGGGGGTGTCGTCAAGCTCAGCCGGGGGGGGCGTTGCCGCTGTGCCGTTGGGGCTAATTGACTGGGTTGCGGTGGCATCAAGCTCGGTGGGCGGCGTCATAGGTTTGACAAATTGACGGCAGAGAATTGTCTTCTGTTATTGTACGCATCCCCCATGGACATAGTTTTTGCCCTAGGGAGACTCAATGCTCTCCGCCCCGGAGGCGGGGGTCAGGTTGATGGTTCTGACCACCCCCACATCGCCCACTACTACCGCGTCATCGCCGTTAATGGCGAGTTCTACCCCGCCTGCGTTGCCGGTGGTAAACACCAGGGTGTTTTCCGCTGTCCAGGTTTCTTCAAAGCCCGGTTCGGGGGTGCCTTCATAGACCGTTTCGCCGTCGGCTACGACGCTCAGCCAGGCGCGCTCGCTGAGGCTGGCATCGACTACGATAGGGGCCTCTAACGAGGCATTGGCGCTGGCATCAATGGGTTCCAAGGGCTCGTCTGAAGCCCCAGCAGCTTCGGCAGGGTCATCCCCGGCTGTTTCGGATGATACAGGTGTTTCTGACGCTACAGGGTCTGGGGTAACCTCGGTTGGGGTCACGCTATCGGTCGTGGTTGGAACATTATTGCGGCGACCAAACAACCCCCAAAATACTAGCCCCAGCGCCAGCGCCAACGCTCCTAGCGCCACCAGTAATGGTAGCCAAGACTTACCCGTCGCCGCCCGGCGAGCCGGCGGGGGCACGGTTTCTGACTGCTGAACCGGTGGCGGGGGTGGGGGCTGCACCGCTCCGTTGGCGCTGGCCGGCTCCGCTGACCTGGGCGTGAGGAGCACATTCATCGGAGTAACCACAAATTCCTGGGCCAGAGCCTGGCCATCGAGACCCAGGGCTTCGGCGTAGCGGCGAATAAACCCCTGGATAAACACTGGTTCAGGTAGCTCGCCCTCGCGACCCTCCTCTATGGCCTGCAATAGCGCCGGACGAATAAAAATTTGGCTGGCCAGCAAATCAACCGATAACCCTTGTTCTTGGCGCATCTGACGCAGATAAGCCCCAATGGCATGGAGTTGTTCGACTTGGGTAGGAGCTAAGTTAGCCACGTGACCTCACTAACGACGCTATGGGCGATGAACCCGAACGATGTTATTTTAATGGGAAAATGCCGCCAGCGTAGCGGGAATTGGGTGGCGGGGTAGATGGGTGGCGGAGTGAAGAGATAGGGTGCATAACGCGAAGCCATGCACCGATAGAAAAGCTGGCCATTGGCACCCGATATCTGGCGAGTGCTAGTACCGATTGAGCAGCAGTGCGACCTCCTCTGCTAAGGACATGGCCTTCATCGCCTCCCATTCAGCCTGGCGCACGGCCCGGTAGGTTTGGGCCAGGGGGGCACCAAGGGCTTCTAGCAGTACCAAATTTTGGGCTAGGGCGGCGATCGCGGGTTCTAATGATTCGGGTAGCCGAGAGATCTGCCGTTCGGCTCGCTCGGCCTCAGAGAGCGAGCCGGGATCTTGATCAATCGGAGCTCCTAGAGGTCGCTGCTGCTGAATACCGTCTAGCCCGGCAGCAATGACACTGCCCAGGGCCAGGTAGGGGTTGGCGGCGCCATCCACGGTCTTGAGTTCCAGGTGGGTGGGGCTGGGGGGGCCGGGGTTAGAGGGCACCCGCACGGCGGCTTCGCGGTTGTCTACACCCCAGGTGCAAAAGGCCCCGCTCCAGCTGTGGGGGCGTAGGCGACGGTAGGAGTTGGGGCTGGGGGTGGTGAGGGCCATCAGGGCGGGCAGGTGGTAGAGCAGCCCAGCGATGAAGTGGCGGGCCAGGGCCGAGAGCCCCCCGGCCCCGTCGGGCAACAGGTTGGTGTCTCCACGCCACAGGCTGAGGTGCAGGTGGCAGCCGCTGCCCGCCGCATCGGCAAACACCTTGGGCAGAAAGGAGGCCACCAGCCCATGGGCGTGGGCGACGGCCTTAACCGTTTCTCGATAGATAATATGCTGGTCGGCGGCGGCTAGAGCATCGGTGTAGCGCACGGAAATTTCCTGCTGCCCCGGCCCCGATTCGGGGTAGTACTGCTCGACGGCAAGCCCCTGGGCAATCAGGGCGGCGGCGATCGCGTCCACCACGGTGTGGTTTATATCCATCCCCAGGGTCATGGCAAAGGCGGTGGGGTCGGCGGGCAGTACGGCATCCCCCTGGCGACGCAGCAGATAAAATTCAGGCTCGAAGGCGGCTTTGACCGTTAACCCCAGCACCGCTGCCCGCTCTACCATGCGCATTAAAAACTGGCGCGGGCACCAGGGCCAGGGCTGGCCGTCTTTGACCATGTTTCCCATCACCCGGCCTTGGCCAGGGGCATAGGGCAGCACCTGAAAGGTCGACCAGTCGGGCACCAGCCACACTTCTCCCACTGGCCCCAGGCCGCTGCCGGGGGCCACCGCATCGGCCACCACCGGCACCGCCATCTGCGCCGCCGACAGCCCCACCCCTATTTCCCAACAGTCGGCCAGGGCCTCGATATGTATAGCCTTGCCGCGAATGACGTTGCCGCTGTCGCACCACACCACCCGCACAAAACGAATATCGGTTTCCCGCAGGGTGCTAAGGGTGGGAAGGCTCATCAAGGGTAAGGGGGTAAATAGCCCTTAGTTTAACCGACCCGGTCGAGTCGACCGTCCTTAAGGATGCCTCAGGCCCAGCCGTACCGCATCAAAGCCCTATCTAGGCCGGGTTAACCTAACCAACGCTGTTCAGATGCCAATTTTTCTAGGACAATCTAAACCATGATTGACCTAGCCAACCACGTTGTTCTAGTCACCGGAGCCTCGCGGGGTATCGGTGAAGTGATCCTGCGCACCCTCCACGGGGCTGGGGCAGCGGTGGTTTTGCACTACGGCCAGGGCGAGGCGGCAGCCCAGGCCATCGTGGCGGATTTAGGGTTTGAGCGGGTGCACCTGCTCCAGGCTGATTTAGGGGTACCGGGTAGCGCCGTTAAGTTGTGGGGCCGTGCCCTGGCCTGGCGGGGGGCAATTACCGCCGTGGTGAACAACGCCGCTACCATGCCGGCTGCTCCCGTATCGGCGAGCCAGGAGGACTGGTCTACGGCCTGGCAGCACACCCTGCAGGTCAACTTAATCGCCGTGGCGGATCTGTGTCGGCAGGCGATTGGTCATTTTCAGGCCCAGTCGGGGGGTACGATTATTAACCTGGCCAGTCGGGCGGCCTTTCGGGGCGATGGGCCAGAATTTATGCCCTATGCCGCTTCCAAGGGCGGGGTAATTGGCTTAACCCGCACCATTGCCCGAGGGTTTGCCCAGGATGGGGTGCTGGCCTATGCGATCGCCCCCGGCTTCGTGCGCACCGACCGCATTGAGCAAATAATGGCCGAGCGAGGGGCCGACTATGTGACCCGCGACATCCCCATGGGCGCCCCGGCAGAACCCCAGGATATTGCTAACCTGGTGGCATTTTTGGTAGCGGGGCTAGCCCCCCACGCCACCGGGGCAACGTTTGACGTGAATGGAGCATCGTATTTTCATTGATTAGAAATTTTTAGCATGGGAGTTCGGTAAACGCAGAGCATCCAGTTGCTTTGACCAACTCGCAACCGCCCTTAGGAGATTTCCAGCCCAGAACTGACCTCGTCATTCCCACCTGCGCGAGAATCCAGCCCAAGAGTCTGTTTATATCGAGTATCTTCTTTTCCAGAAAGCGCCTTTCCAGAAAGCGCCTTAGTTCAAAGGTACCTTTCGAGACTCCCAGCCCAGGCATAATGAAAGTGGATCAATCTTTTCCCCACGTCGGCCCATTCGTAAGCATGGAGTACCACCATGAACACTAACCGTTTATTTCGCCAAGGGTTGACCAGAACCCTGCTGCCGCTGGCTCTGTTGGGTTTGGGTGCCCTGGCAGCCCAGGCCCAGACCGGCACCTGCACGCCCCTGGCCGTAGTTGATGCCAGTAGCCAAACCGAAGTCAACAAAAAAGTATCGATTCCTGGTTTTCTGGTTAATTCAAGCAACTGGAACAGCGATTTTGTCATTCCTAGCGACAGTAGTTTTAACCGCTTTGTCGTGTCCATCGTATCTAGGGTAGGCACGACCTACGATATTGCGGTGAACCTCAAATATAGCGACGACACCGTTGATCACGCCTATCAGGAAAATGGCGTTACGGTGCCCCTGGGAGAACCGTTTACTATTCAGGCCGCCGCCCGCACTGGCCAAACGCCCTACCAGGTCAACATCCTAGTGGGGGGGACGAATTCAGTAGACAATGAGTACACAGCATCCGTACAGGGGTGCCGAGACTAGATGCCCAATAAAATGGAGCTAAGCGGATTCGAACCGCTGACCCCTTGAATGCCATTCAAGTGCTCTACCAACTGAGCTATAGCCCCATGCGCGTTTAAGCGCGTCTTTAATGTTCACCTAAGGGTGGCCCCGGTGTCAAGCCCAGATTTTTATCTGCGCTTCTCGTAAGGCGAAATTGGGCGAAATGCTTTTCAAGCCTTGGGAAGGCCGGTCACCACCGCCGAGACGGGCAGGATGCCCTTAAGGAGCAGACCAGTCTCGGCGGTAGGACGTATTCACCGTTCTATTGATTTGATCACGTTGTTGTTCTCACTAACAATCAACAATTCGCCCTATTCTCGATACAATCATCGCAACAGGAATTTGCCATGCCCCATGCCAGACCCCAAGGATATTGAGAGCTTTCGGGCCAAATTAGTTCAAACCTATCGCCAACTCCCCGAACTGGAACGGGAAATTGTGCAGCTTTTTTCCGTCCTCTATGCGCCGGTCGGCAAAACCAAATTTTTAGACTGCATCAACGTTTACCTTAAGCATCATAAACACCAAAAGCCCCTGGTGCTGCCCAGCCTGTTGCTAATTCTCACCCGGCTACAGCGCAAAGAGCTGCTGATTAACCAGGGCGGCCAGCAGTGCCACCCGCTGCTGGCCGAAATTGCCACCCGCGATGCCCTTCGCGACGGCACCTTTGCCGTCATGGTCCGCGTGGTGCACGAGCGCCTGCCGGTGCGCAAGGCGGACTGGAACAAAAATCTGCGGCTGTTTGCCAGCGAAGACCAGTTCATTCGCGAAGTGCGAATTGGCCTCTATCGCCTTGATTGGGACTACATTGAGCAGCAGTTTGAAGCCTACTACAGCAGCCCCTTTGCTCCCTCCCGCATCTCGATGTCGGAGGTTTTGGAACTCATTTGCAACAATCCCTTTGATCGCGAGTGGTTTCTGACCCTCAAGGCCAACCCAGAGCTGTTCGAGGCGGGGCTGGCGAATACCTGCGTGAGCTCTCTGATGCGGCTAACCCCGGCGATGGAGGCATTTAACCTGCTCCACGACGAGTTAACCGCCCCCGACTCCGATGCCTCAGATCTACTCCGCACGATGTGGATCGAGCAACTGCTGACCCGAGGACGACTCACCGAGGCCGAAGCGGCCCTGGCGGAATTTTCCCAGCGTGCCCCGGTGGATACCCTGTTGCACCAGGGCTGGCTCAGTTTTTTGCGAGGCGACTACGGCCAAACCATTGAGTATGGTGCCGTGGCCCTGAAGCAGCTGAAGAAAGTCTCCGGCAAGCGCAAAATTTACTTCAACACTATTCCCGGCATTTTTCTGGTACTGGCGCTGATTCAAGAGGGCTCCCCCACCAGCCTTAAGGAGGCCGAAGGGTACGCCCACATCATTGCCGAACAGCAGTACCGCCACTGGCTCAGTGTGCTCTACACCTGTCTAGAGCGCGTGGCCCAAGTGCTCCAGGGCAACACCGCCGCCAAGCGCTACCTGACCGCCACCCCGGTCAGCACCCTGGGAGAATCCAACAGCTTTGAAGTGCTGATCGACATGCTCTGCCTCTACTGGGTGGATGTGGAAAACGCTCGCCAGCGTCTGCCAGGCCTGGTGAAAGAGTTTTACGAGGCAGCGGCGGCAAACTACGACTGGTTTGCCCTAGAGGCCGTAGAACTGCTCAGTCGATTGACCTCAGACCGTTCCTATACTGGCGCGGCCCTGGCGCTGCGGGCCAAGACCGGTATTCAGCCCCTAGTGGATTTAATTAAGCCCAAGGAAGCCTGGGAACTTTCCCTGACGGCGCTGGTGGGCCTCAATCCCACGGCCCAAAGCCAGGCCCCGGCTGCGGCGACGGCCACCGAGTATCGCCTGGCCTGGTTTTTGAAGCTGTACCCAACCGGCGGCTGGGTACTACAGCCCAAGGAGCAAAAAATCAGCGTCAAGGGCGGCTGGAGCCGGGGCCGCGCCATTGCCACCAAGCGGCTGCGAAATGACCAGAGCAGCCTCGGCTACCTCACCCCCCAGGATTTGCAAGTTTGCGCCAGCCTCGTGCCTGATTCATACGCCTACGGCTACGACAGCTATAAATTTCAGGATGGCGCCCTGCTGGCCCTGGTGGGGCATCCCCTGGTGTTTTGGGAAGACTCGCCCACCACCCCGATCGATATTGTCAAAGGAGAACCCGCTCTGCTGGTACAGCAGACCCAGCCGGGGCGACTGGCTATTTCCCTGGCCCCCCCGGTGGAAGACAAGAAGAAAATCGCCCTGGTTAAAGAAACCCCGACCCGGGTCAAGGTGGTGGAATTTACCCCTAACCACCACCGCATTGCCGAGGTGCTGGGGCCAGACAAAGCTCTGGAAGTACCCGAAAGCGCCAGAGAGCAGGTGCTGGCCGCCATCAATGCGGTATCGGGGCTGGTAACGGTGCATTCCGACATCGGTGGCGGCGTGGCCAATGCCGAGGCGGTGGAAGCCAGCCCCCAGCCCCACCTGCACCTGCTGCCCGCCGGGGAGGGGCTGAAGGTGGCCCTCCTGACCCGGCCCTTTGGGGACGATGGCCCCTACTACCGCCCCGGCACCGGCGGCGAAATGGTGATTGCCGAGATCGACGGGCGGCGGCTGCAAACCCACCGCGATTTGAAGGCCGAAGAGCAGCTAGCCCGCACCGTCGAAACCGCCTGCCCCACCCTGCAGCGGCTGGAGGATGAAGCCGGGGAATGGTTGATAGACGACCCCGAAGACTGCCTGGAGCTGCTGCTGGAGCTTCAGGATCTGGGCGATCAGGCGGTGGTGGAATGGCCCGAGGGTGAGAAGATGCGAGTCACCCACCCGGTTGGCCTCAGCAGCCTCAAGGTGCAGATCCAGCGCCAGCGCGATTGGTTCGCCGCCAGCGGCGGGCTACAAATTAGCGACGATGAAGTGCTGGATATGCAGCACTTGATGCAGCTCCTCGACGCCTCCCCCGGTCGATTCGTAAAACTGGCGGATGGGCAGTTCCTCGCCCTCACCCAGGAGTTTCGCAAGCGCCTCGACGATCTGCGGGCCTTTTCAGAATCCAGCGGTAAAGGGCTGCGCTTTCACCCCCTGGCCTCGCTGGCCATGGAGGATTGGATTGACGAGGTCGGCCAGCTCAAGACCGATAAGCACTGGCAAGACCACGTCAAGCGGATCAAAGCAGCTCAGGCGTTTCAGCCCGAATTGCCCTCTACCCTTCAGGCTGAGCTGCGAGATTATCAAATCGACGGCTTTAACTGGCTGGCCCGCCTGGCCCACTGGGGGGTCGGGGCCTGCTTGGCCGATGACATGGGCCTGGGCAAAACCCTCCAGGCCCTGGCGGTGATTCTTACCCGCGCGCCCCAGGGGCCGACGCTGATTGTAGCCCCCACCTCGGTGGGCATGAACTGGCTCAGTGAGGCCGAGAAATTTACCCCCACCCTGAACCCCATTCAGTTTGGGGCGGGCGATCGCCAAAAATTGCTCGACCAGCTCCAGCCCTTTGACCTTCTGGTGTGCAGCTACGGCCTGCTGCAGCAGGATGACGTGGCCGACATGTTGGCCCAGGTGGAGTGGCAAACCATCGTGCTCGACGAGGCCCAGGCGATCAAAAATGCCGCCACCAAACGCTCGAAGGGGGCGATGAAGCTCCAGGGCGACTTTAAGGTCATTACCACCGGCACCCCGATCGAAAACCACCTGGGAGAACTGTGGAATCTGTTTCGGTTCATCAATCCGGGCCTACTGGGCTCGCAGGATCAGTTCAACCAAAACTTTGCCAACGCCATCGAGCGCCATCAAGATAAGGCCGCCCGCAACCGGCTCAAAAAGCTGATTCAGCCCTTTATTCTGCGCCGCACCAAGAGCCAGGTGCTCGACGAACTGCCCGCCCGCACCGAAATTACCCTGCAAGTCGAGCTTAGCGCGCCAGAAATGGCCTTTTACGAAGCCCTGCGGCGGGAGGCGATCGCCAAGCTCAGCGAAACCAACGTTGAGGCCGGGGCCAAACACCTCCAGGTGCTGGCCGAAATCATGCGGCTGCGTCGCGCCTGCTGCAACACCCGCCTGGTCAAAGGCGATGTGGCCCTGCCCAGCGCCAAGCTGGAAGCCTTCGGGGAGATTATGGAAGACCTGATTAGCAACCACCACAAGGCCCTGGTCTTTAGCCAGTTTGTCGATCATCTGACGATTCTGCGGGAATTTTTAGACGGTCAAGCAATTACCTACCAGTACCTCGACGGCAGCACCCCGGTAAAGGAGCGCAAAAAGCGGGTCGATGCCTTCCAGGCTGGGCAGGGGGATGTGTTTTTAATCAGCCTCAAAGCCGGGGGCACCGGCCTCAATCTCACCGCCGCCGACTATGTCATTCACATGGATCCCTGGTGGAACCCAGCGGTAGAAGACCAGGCTTCGGACCGCGCCCACCGCATCGGCCAGCAGCGCCCAGTGACCATCTACCGCTTGGTGGCTAAAAATACCATCGAAGAAAAAATTGTTGACCTGCACCGCCAAAAGCGCGACCTGGCTGATAGCCTGCTGGAAGGGGCCGACATGAGCGGCAAGATTTCTACGGATCAGCTCTTGCAGTTGATCAGCGAGGGGTAGGCAATGCCAATGGCAAACCCCAGCCCCCAGGGATTTTAAGGATCGCTGGGGGCGTTTACCCTGTCGTCACCCCTCGTCTTCTTTGCCTTCCCCGCTGACATCCGCAAAGCTATCTATAACTAACAACTACAGCCCGCATGGGGCTTTAAAAAATCTGGAATTTATCGGACTGATTTCAAGGGGGAGATGAACCGTTACGATAGCGTTCTTGACTGAGCCATTTTGTAACGAATTTCAACGGTTCCAACAACAGCCACTGCCCTTGAAAATCAACCTATTCAGGCTCTTAACAGGATAAATTGTTAAAAAATATTTAATAATAAATTCAAGCGTGAACTTACATTCCATCTCATTTGCTAATCTCCACAGCTGGTGGAGAAATGACTTATTCTTTCAAGGCCAACCTAGCCTCTAAATGTGTGTGATTGTTTACAACCAACCAACCCTAAGATTTAAGGTTGCTTTAATTAAACCTTTAGGGTCGAATTTACGCCAGTCCGACATCCGTTGCCCTAATTGGGGGAAACACCGTGCGCTCAACAGCACCTCTTAAGCCTGAGAACCCTACTGCTCAGTCCCGCAGTACCATGCATATTCAATACTTTTTAGATCTTTACGAGACCGGCTATCGAGATTTTGTTGGTGTCAACCTGGTGGGGGCCGATATTCCCCAGCATATTTTGGTAGAGGTTGATTTGCGACGGGCCGACCTCAGCAGAGCCAACCTGAGCCGCTCGTTTTTAACCCAGGCCAACCTCGACGGGGCCAACCTCAACCGGGCCAATTTAAGCTTCGCCAAAATGAGTGCCAGCACCCTGGCTCAGGCCGACTTGACCAAGGCCAACCTGCACGGCGCGTTTTTGGTGCGGGCCAATCTCAGCCAGGCCTGCCTCAGCGGCAGCAATCTGTGCCACGCTAATTTCCGCCAGGCCGATTTGTCTGGGGCCAACCTGAGCGGAGCTAATCTGCAGGGGGCCAACCTGCGGGGGGCTAATCTTAACGGGGCCAACCTGGCCTGGGCGCATCTCAGTGGGGCCCGCCTCAGCGGCGCCGAGCTGGGTCAGACTTGCCTCGACTCAGTCAATTTAGAAGGGGCCTGGCTCAATGGCGTCGATCTTAGCGGTATGGATTTATCGGGGGTAAACCTTAAAGAAGCCAAGCTCAACCGGGCCAACCTCGACCACGCCAACCTCAGCGCGGCCAACCTGGCCCACACCACCATGCGCGGGGTCAGCATGGTCGGCACTAACCTCAACAGTGCCGACTTGACCGGTGCCGTGCTCTGGAATAGCAACCTCGACGGGGTTGATTTATCCCGCGCTGACTTGACCCGCGCCCACCTTGGGGCCACGTCCCTCAAGGCCGTTCAAATCGACGGTACCGAATTTACCGAAGCGATTCTGCCGGCGGAGGCCAGGGCCTACCTGTACGAGGCCGTGCGCGGCGAAACCCGCTGGACCCACCGCCCCGCCCGCGACACCCTCGACCTGTCTAACTTTGTAGATCGGCTATCGGTTTCGTAGGGGCGCACGACTGTATGCCGCTGCGAATCGCCTTTGCTTTGTGGTGAGGTTCCCTGTCTATGACGGCATCGTTGGTGGGTTCGGCCCATTCTTTAGGGATTGTTTTAGTAACGGCAGGGTCAGAAGCCGAAGCATCCGCCTTAGCGCATCACCTGGTGGAAGCCCGGCTGGCCGCCTGCGTCAACCTCAGCCCCATCCACTCGATCTACCGCTGGGAGGGGGAAATCCAATCCAGCCCGGAGTGGCAGCTGGTCATTAAGGCTGACCTGGCTCGGTTCGAGGCCATTGCCGAGGCGATTATGCAGCACCACAGCTACGACGTGCCAGAGATCATCGCTCTGCCCATGGCCGCCGGACTGACGCTGTACCTCGACTGGATGGCGGCCCAGACTCAAATTCCCGCCATTTCGGAGTAGATCTCAAGCGCCAGCACACGACGGCGGAAGTCTCCCTACCCTGGTCAGAATTCCCCACCGTAAACCGTGAACCGTTTACCCTACACCTCAGTCATCGCTAATGGTGCGCATAGTTACGCCACACTCTACTAGCGCCTCCTAAGTTTTAAAAGTTTTAATCGCCGGATGCCCCGCCAGGCAGGCCACCATCTCCGCCCGCGAGGCCACTCCCAGCTTCCGAAACATTCGCTTCAGCGCCTGCTTGACCGAATTGGTGGTAATCCACAGGGCGGCCCCAATCTCGGCGTTGGTTAATCCCTGGGCCACCAGTTCGGCAATTTCCACCTCGCGGGGGGTGAGGGGATGGCCCATGACGCCCCCCGGTTTCGCCAAGCTCAGCCCCAAAGGCCCAAGTTTTGACCGCAGTGCCGCCAGGCGGCTGGAAAAATGCAGGGATAGGGCATTGAGATCCGCAAGGTCATCGGCATTAAAAGCCAGATCATCTCGATGCCGCGTAAACGCTACACCGCCCACCAGCTGACCATTACTGACAATGGGCCCCACCATTACATGGCCGTGGTCTTGGCGCGGGCAGAGGGTTTGCCACACCCCAGGGGGCAAAATTACCTCCTCATGGACGGCGGCATGGCGCTGCATCAGATAGCGCAGCACGGGGTTGTGCTCTAGGGAGAGCGCCCGCCTCATCAGTGTTGGGGTGCTGTCATCAACGGCGGGAAACTCGTCTAAAAAACTCAGCTTCCAGCGGTTGGCTGCAAAATACTGGCCTGTCTGGGCCATGACGGGCTGCCTCAGTTCCGCCTCATTTTGGGCCTGGGCAATGGCTTGAAATAGCGTTTGTAGAGGGGTGTCCATGGCATTTTCCAGGTAATGGGGCGCCAGCGACGGGGGCAAACTGTACCCGATTGAGGTCTAGGCCAACCCAGCGCTGCCGGTCTAATCTGTCTTCAGGTGGTTGGCCCCACAGCCACCCGAATGTCACTCAGGTTCACTCAGTTGACGTTGTAACCCACGATGCCCTTTGCTTCAAATCTAGCAGATACCCCCCTGGATTCTGCTTCGGCTTCACCCCTAGCCCGCTTATCCCCAGCGGTGCTCGGCTTCTATGCCGTTGCCGTACTGTTTAACCTTTGTCTGGTGGCCCAGGTACTAACGGTGGGGCTGGCCTACTTTGATGCCCCCGCCTGGTGGAACCTCCACGTTTGGCTGGTGCGAGGCTATGGCGGGCTGGCCCTGGTGCTGCTGGTCTGGGTCTACTGGCACCCGTTTCCCCAACGAATACGGGCGCTGACGGTCAGCCTTTCGGGTTTGCTGGGGCTGCAATTTTTAACCATCCACGGGCCAGCTTTGTTGCCCTTCCCCCTGGCGATTTTTCATCCTTTGGTTGGATTTGCGCTGTTTTCGGCCTCGACTACGCTGGTGCATCGAGTGGGGGCGAAGCCTGCGCCCGCGCCAACCCGACGGTGACCGTCCTAACTGAGCAATCTGCCCTGAAAGTCAGCGGCTGGTTCAGGTGAGAGGCTCGCTGTGGCTTCCCGCCTGCACGGAAACGACGTTGGAATGACGTTGGGATGTGACCTGATGGCTAATCTCTACCCGCAACTTGAGCTCAAAGCTCACCACCGATTGATTCCCTTCCCCAACCCTCTTTTCAGGAGTCCCCATGGCCGATTACGCCCATCCCAACGTCTTGGTCGATACCCAGTGGCTAGCCAATCATCTAAATGACGACAGCCTCCGCATTGTGGAGGTGGATATCAGTCCAGAGCCTTACCAAAATGCCCACATTCCTGGTGCGGTGTTCTGGCCTATTTTGACGGATCTATTACAGCCTGATCTACGCTTAAATCTTGACGAAACGGCCTTTACCAGCCTGCTTTCCCGGTCTGGCATTACCCCCGATACGACAGTGGTAGCCTACGGCAGAGACCCCGGTACCGGCGGCTGGATTTTTTGGCTGCTCACCCTATTCGGTCATCAAAACGTGCGGGTGTTGAACGGCGGCTATCAAAAGTGGATGGCGGAAGGTCGGCCGGTGGCAACGGAACTGTCAACCTATGCCCCCACTCACTATCGGGCTCAACCCTTCAATGCCGACCTGCGGGTGCAAAGGAAAGCGGTTCAGGCCGCGATCGGGCAACCTGAGTCGGTCATCTTAGATGTGCGCACCCCTGGGGAATATCGCGGCGAGCTTTTTCTCATGCAGCCCCCCCAAGGAGACGAGCGGGCCGGGCATATCCCCGGCGCGGTGCACCTAGAGCATAGCCTGATCGTGAATCAGGACGGCACGTTTAAATCCGCTGACAAACTCGAGGCGCTGTTTAAGCGCAGCGGCGTTACGGCGGATCGAGTGGTGTTCCCCTACTGTGCCATTGGGGGTCGATCAGGCTTTGTCTGGTTCGTTCTGACCTATTTGCTAGGCTACCCCAACGTGCGAAACTACGACGGCTCATGGAACGAGTGGAGTCGCCTGCCCAATACGCCCGTCGAGGTTTAAGCAAAAAAAACCGACCCAACCGTGGGTCGGCCCTTTAAGGAGAAACCTTCATTAAAATCTGTAGGCTCAGCGCTGTAACACTTCTTCGGCGGACGTTGTGGCCCCGGGCGAACCCGGCTCATCAACCATCACCATCTCTTCGTGGGTTGTGAACGCTAAATCGGTTTCAGCCATTAGAGCCGCTTCGTTGGCTTCGACTAGTCGGGCCAACCGCCGCTGACGATATACAACGGTGCCCCCCACCAGCACAGCGGCAATCAGGCCAAACCCACCCAGGGCCTTGCCCAAAGCACTGCTGTCAAGAGACGTCATCGATAACCCCGTCGGCCCGTTTAGGGACGTGGTTACCTCAGGAGCGGTGGGTTGAGAGTAAATACAGGCCGAAGCTGGCGATAGGGATACCCCAGCGGCAGCTAGTAACCCGGCTGCACTGAACAGAATCGAGTTTGTGAGGAGTTTCATGGCTAGGTTAGGAATGAACATCACAACACAACTATTCTTAACCTATCCGCTGAAGTAGGCAGCGTCAGAGACTACAAAACGAGGTACGGGGGCCTGAGCTATCCAGGCGCCGTCCGCCAGTCTGGGCCGTTGAAAAATAGGCAAAAAATAGGAAGGTTAGGGCTATTGGCCAGCAACCCTGGAGGGTTACGATTGGAGGACTATTTGCCCTCGTCCTCGCCGTCATCCTATGACTTTCTCCCTTGATATATCCGAAAAAGAGCGCATTTGTACTGTAGCCAGGCGGCTACACGAGGCCTCGAAGCCGATCAAAATTCTCAAGGTCATCGGCTGGCCCGACGAGGTTAAAGCCGAGTTTTTTGCCCACGGGGCCACCCGGCTGCCCCAGGTTGAGTATCCCTCGTTTGACCCTCAGCCCGTGCTGGACTTAGTGGCCGAGGCCCGCCGCGATATCGTCGGCGAATCTAGAATCGATACCTGGCTCGAAAATCAGGCCCGGATGTTAGAAATCGGGGCCAGAATGATGGCCGGGGTGGGTACCCCCGCATTTTTTGAATATTCCCGCCAGGCCTACGGCGAACCCACCTCCCCCATGCGGTTTGATACCGAAACGCCGCTGGAGCTAGCCCAGCAGATTCAAACCGTCATTCAACAGCTCGACCACATTAACCTGAATATTGCGCCGCCCCACTTTTCCACCGCCGCCACCGTTGCCGAGGAGATTGAAACCGCCGTTAAGCTCCACTTTGGCGAGTCGGCCCCGGTCATCCAGGTGGTAGAAACGCTCTCGGCCAACGCCCTGGCCTCCGCCAGCCGCATTCGCATCCGTCAAGATGCCCGCTTTACCGACCGCGACGCCGCCCAGTTGCTCAACCATGAAGCCCACATTCATGTGGCTACTTCCCTGAACGGTAAGGCCCAGACCGATTTACCGATTTTATCCGCCGGGCACCCGGGTACCACCCGCACCCAGGAGGGGCTGGCGGTGTTTGCCGAGATTATCAGCGGCACCATCGAGCTGAACCGGTTTCAGCGGCTGGCCGATCGAGTATTTGCCATCAATATGGCGGTGGAAGGGGCCGATTTTCTCCAGGTCTACCAGTACTTTTTAGACCGTACCGGCAAGCCCGATCAGTCCTTTGAAAGCACCCGCCGCGTATTTCGGGGCGGGGTGATGACCGGCGGTGCCCCGTTCACTAAAGATGTGGTCTACCTCTATGGGCTGCTGCAGGTGGGCACCGCCATTCGAGCCATGTTTAGCGCTGGCCGGGTAGACTGTCTGCTGCTGCTGTTCTGCGGCAAGCTCGACATTATGGACCTGCCCGCCCTCTGCGAACTCACCGCCGCCGGGCTGTGTCGGCTACCGCTGTTTGTGCCTCCCTGGGTGGGTGATCCCCGCTATTTGCTGGCCCTGCTTACCTATTCGACGTTTATGAACCAAATTGAGTCGGAGCGGGCGCTAGCAACGGCTAAGGAACTGCTGGCCAATGCCCCGGTGGTGGATGTGTCGGGGGTGGGGGGAAGGCCTGCGTAAACGCTGAATCCGAATTATGGTCACATAACGCACAAACTGCTGTTTGTAATCAGTTGGAAACTGGACTGGAGATTTAGCCCCCCCTAGAAGGTAGCTGTAGATGGTAGCTACAACCAGTCCACTCAGGTGACTCAACAACCATGGTGCAGCACGCCTCTTTAAGCCCCGCTGACCTGCCGCTCAAGCGCTGGACGGTTGACGACTACCACCGCATGATCACCGCTGGGATTTTGACCCCAGCCGATCGGGTTGAACTGTTAGGTGGCCAAACCGTCGAAATGGTACCCCAAGATCCCCCCCACGCCTCACGGCTCGATGATGGGGGCGATTATCTAAAAGCCCTTTTTGCGCAGCGGGCGAAGGTACGAGTGCAGCTACCGATTACCCTAGCTCCAGGCTCAGAGCCGGAGCCAGACTTTGCGGTTGTTTGGTAAATGGTAGTTAGTGGTATGCAAGGCAAGCCGAATCCCATAAAGTCACCTGATTAAGATGAAAGCTAGCCTTGCCTCTGAGGCTTGCTATCGAAAAGATGCCTGGATTCTGGCAGAACCCAGGCATCTTGATTTACCGTCAGTCTACTTGTCTGTCGCGCCTCAGCAGGCTAAACACTTCCCCCTGCTCCGGGGTAATCAAAATCCCAGACGGCGGGATTGTAATCAGCTGGCTCCAGGTCGCCTGCTCGGCATAGGTCAACACATGCAGCCGGTTAATTGTCGATCGCACCCCCTCGGTCGAGCCAATTACCAGGTGGCGCAACCGCTCGCGCCCCGTTGGGGGGCTGGGGTTTGCAAGGTGCAGGGGATTAAGATCCCTGGGTTCTTGAAGAACCCAGGGACCTGGACGGGTAAACCACAACATAATCGGGATTCCTTTTAACGACGGGTAAGGAATCCCAAAAACTTGGCCGCCCCAGACGTATGCAGTTCGGGGCGGCCTGGGTAATAATTACCTCAGCCTCCGAGACTGGGTATGACAGCCTTGGGGGTCAGCCGCTGGTGGGTGTTGCTAGCACCTGCCAGTGGCGTTTGACCAAATTTTTGGGACGCTCAGACTGCACACACGCAGCCCTAGCTCAGTAATTTAGCCCAATCGCGCACTGGATGCAAGTAGGAATTGTTACCGTCTGCCAGAAATCTTAAGGTTAGAAACCGGGTTTCTTAGCCTGGGTGTATTTAACCCCTGCACACCCCCCAGAAACCCGGTTTCTGGCCACATACCCTTACTTTTGCTACGGGTAAGCGTCACCCGCTACGCCAGAACCCTCATTAGCCCCTGCAAACTCTTCCTGTGCCCCTGTGGAACCTTGATCTCATCCGCTGAAAGGTTCTGTTGACGGCCCGAAAGCCCCTTTAGCAGGTGAGAATCCTTCCTGTGCCCCCATGAAACCTTGATCTCGTGCGCTGAAAGGTTCTGTTGACGGCCCGAAAGCTGCTTCAGCCCGCTAAAACCTTTCCTTTGCCCACCCGAAAGGTTTTTCCGCCCCCGCCGATCATCCTTTCGACCCCGCGTCAGTTTCTCCCACCGCCCCCAATCCTTCCGCCGCCCCGGCGAAAGGTTCATTCGTAGGGGCAGATCTGTCTTCCCAACCCGCAAATGATTCTGCCATCAATGCGAAACGTTGTTTCCATAGAGCAGAATCTTATATTTGGGTCGCAAATGATCCTGCCATCAATGGGAAACGAACCGATCCCTCAGCAAACTCAATGATGCCACGCCTCAATGAACGAGGCGTCTGCGAAGTCCATTTCCCCCTACCGTCCATTCATCTTTTCTTCATCAAAAACCAATCTCGGGGCCGCCATCGGCCCCAACTGGGAAATTGCCGGGGTCAGTACGTTCGACGGCGGCACTCACCAAGTCGTACCCACCAGCCCCTCGTCAAGTCTCTGGTGGGTTCTGGCGCTCGGCCAGCCGCAGCAAAATTTCTTCGTGTACCTGTCGGTTAATCGGGTAGAACCAGGCCAGCCCCATCGCCACCAGCAGCAGCACCAGGGGCACCGGGCCAATAAAAATGCGAATCGCCAGCAGGGCCGAGTCGGGCTGTTGGGTGGTCTCCGACACAAACCCCGAAACCTCTAGGGCCAGGCTCACCAAAAATAGCCCCAGGGCCAGGCCCACCTTTTGCAGCAGGGTCATAAACGCATAGAAAACCCCCTCCCGTCGCTGGCCGGTTTGCAGTTCGTCAAGCTCAATCACGTCGGGCAGCATCGCCCAGGGCACCACATAGGCGGTGGCCACCCCAAAGCTGACCACAATGCAGAGCAGATAAAGGGCCGCCACCTGCCCCGGCTGAATAAAAAATAGAGCGATTTGGGCAATCACCCAGGTGCCGAGCCCGATGTAAAAAATTTCCTGCTTGCCCAGGCGGCGGCTGAGCAAATTGACAAAATACATCATGATAATGGCCGTACCCTGCACCAGCAGGGCCACCAAAAAGTACGAGTCCAGCCCCATCCAAAACGTGGCGTAGAACGGAATGATGCTGGCCGTCATCTGGAGGGCCAACCAGGCGAAGAGATAAATGCCCACCACAAATAAGAAGGCTCGGTTGCTGAAGACGATTTTAATCTGCTGCAAAAACGGCACGGTGGCGTCATCGGTGGCGGCAGGCTGCAGCGCCCCCCGCTGCACCGCGTAGGGGTAGGTGCCCACCACGCACCACAGCAGCGGCAGCACCGAGAGGATGCTGCATAGGCCCCCCAGCACTAAATATTGCTGGCGCTGATCCTCAATCAGATTAGAAATGATCAGCCCCAGGCCCAGGGCCGCGATCGCCCCAAATAGCGATGATGCTAGCCGAAACGCCGTTAGCTCTGTGCGCTCGTCGTAGTTCTTAGAAAGCTCGGCGGTGAGGGTGGTGTAGGGCAAATTCACCACGGTGTAAAAGACCTGAAACAGCAGCGACATCACCACGTAGTACCAGAACCTGGCGGTGTCGTTTTCCCAGCTGGGCACCACCCAGGTGAGAAAGAAAGTCAGCCCAAAGGGTATGGCTCCTAATATGATCCAGGGGTAGCGGCGGCCCCAACGGGTGCGGGTGTTGTCGCTCAGATAGCCGATGAAGGGATCGTTCACCGCATCCCATACTCGCCCAATGGCCAGCACCGAACCCGCCGCAATCGGGCTGAGCCCCGCCGTGGTGGTCAAAAAAATTAAAAACGAAAAAGCCAGTAAATTGGCGGTCATGCCGGGGCCGATATCCCCCGCCCCAAAGGCCAGCTTGCCCGCTAACGAAAAGGGTTTAGGGGCCGGGGGCGGTAGAGAATCCTTCGAAAAGTTGGCGGCCATGGGGAAAGTGCTCAGGGGTAAACAGATAAGTTGGCGTCCTCAGTGTATTATTTCCCCATTCCAGAATGTTTAAACCGTTGCGTGGGGATGGTGCATTTTGGCTGTTGCGTTGCGGTGTGACCGATGGCTGATTTTTACGTAAGTTGGGATGAATACCACCGGGATATCGAAAAGCTGGCCATTCAGGTCTATGAATCGGGGTGGAGCTTCAACCAGATTGTCTGTCTGGCCAAGGGGGGCTTGCGGATTGGCGATATTCTCTGCCGCCTGTTCGACGTGCCCCTGGCCATCCTTTCTACGGCTTCCTATGGTGGGGCCGATGGCCGCTCCCGAGGCAATATCACCTTTTCCCGCGACCTCAGCAAAACCACCGCTGGGCTCGGTAGCCACATCCTGCTGGTGGATGACCTGGTGGATTCGGGCTACAGCCTGGAACGGTCAATTATCTGGCTCAAGCACCAGTACGGGTTTTATATCGAAGAGATGCGCACGGCGGTGCTGTGGTACAAGGCTTGTTCGACAATCAAGCCCGACTACCACATTGTCTATTTGCCCGACAACCCCTGGATTCATCAACCCTTCGAGCGGTACGAAACCATGACCCTGCCCGATCTGGTGGCTAGTCACCAGGGTCAGCTAGAGCCGTCGACGTAGCCCCTGACCCTAGGGAATGGAGGGCCGGTTCTGACGGCAACGTAATCTGGTCAGCGATGTGCCGATATCCGCCGTAGGCCGCCCCCAGGGTGACCAAGGTCAGGGCGATGGCTCCACCCATCCGACACAACCCGTAAATCGTCTTGGAGGCCTGTAGAGCGGTTAAGTAATCGCCCCGCCGGTAGGCCTGCCGCAGGTTCATGGCATACACTAACGCCGGAATGCCCAGGGGCGGAAAGATTACAAACGCCGTCAGCATGACTAGCCGCCACCGAGCCGGGGGGCAGGGCTGGCCCTGAAACAGGCTGTAGCGGCCCTGCCACTCGACGACCGGTTGATCTTTAACCTGGGCGGTGAGCCGAAATTTGCGCACCTCAGACATCTGCCAGGATATCAACAGCGCCCGAATCTGGTCGGGCAGGGTGAAATAGTTGATCCCCACCCCCACGGGGCGATAGACCGCGACGTGAATCTCATCCTCCTGGTGCTGGGCGACCACCTCTACCTCAGCTAAGCCCAGCTCGGTTTGCAGACGTTGGGAGAGCATTTGATCGCGGTAGACCGCCTGCCTGTGGTTTAGCTTGAGCCGCGCCTGGGTGAGGTTGAGGTCATTGCAGAGGGCCAGCTCCCAGTCGTGGATGGCGGCGTCCCAGTCGTCGAGTTGTTCGCGCACGTTGCCCCGGTGCAGGTAGGCTTCGGCCAGGTTGGGGTTGACCTTAATCGCCTGGTCAAAGTCCGCCAGGGCCGCTGGGTAATTTTTTTGGCGGCTATACAGCAAGCCCCGGTTGTAGTGAATTAACCCGTGGCCAGGGTGGTAGTCTAGGGCCTGGTTCCAATCAGCCAGGGCTTCGGCCTCGTGACCCTGCTGAGAGTACAGCAGGCCCCGATTGCCGTAGGCCCTGACGTTACTGGGGTCAGCCTCTAGGGCCTGGTTAAAATAGGATAGGGCCGCATCCGTGGCCCCGGCCTGCCAGTGGGTTTTGCCTAGCTCGACGTAAACATCGGCTGGGCAAGGGTGGTAATCTAAGGCATTGGGGAGGGTTTCTAGGGCTAGGCCCAGGTTCCCCCGGCGCACCTGATCTAAGCCCTGGCGATAGCGGTAGCGAGCGTGCTGCTTGAGCAGCCAGTGATGCACGTGGGATGCCATGGGTCAAGATAAGAAGGCCACACCTATCATTGCCTGGGGGAGCTGGTGCTGTCAGCGAAGCATTACAGGATTGTTACGGGCAATCTGCGGGCGCTGGATAAGGGATCCATCGCCCTTGGGTGCTTCAAAATCTCCCCGCTGGCGGATAGGGTACGCGTCACCCTGTCCCTTACAGTAAACCTAGACCCAGTAACCTGACCAACCGTTCCCACCCGGTGCCATGATGTGGAATCCCTTCAAACTGCTGCAAACCCTGGGCTACTTTCGCGTTGCTGGCTCCCTCAAAGGAATAGCTGAGATGGTTATGCCCGCTTCTGCCCCAATCTCCTTCCCAGCACCGTCGATAGCAACCCCGGCGGTGTTGACCGTGGGCTTGTCGGCGGCGGCCCAAACCGATCTGGCCCAGGCCCTGGCCCCCCTGGCTTACCGGGTTGAGGCAGCTGAGTCGTTAGACCAGGGGGCCGCGAACTTTAGACAGGAGTGGGTGAACGTGCCCATTCTCGTTTGGATGGCCGATACGAGTGAGCCCGCAATGGGTCAATGGCAACAGCTGGTTACCCAGCTCAGCACGACCCCCGCCTACAGCGAGGCCACCCTGATCGATTTCCGCCACCCCACTCCGTCAATTCAGGCCCTATGGGGATCCCTCGATGACGTTGTGATGGGCGGCGTCAGCGATAGTCAGGTGCGCTGGCAGGAGGCGTTGGTGTTTACCGGCCAGGTTTCTACCGCCAACTCTGGCGGGTTCGCGTCCATTCGCACCCGCAACCTGGAGCCGCCCCTCAGCCTGGCTCAGTGGCAGGGTACCACCCTCTACGCCCAGGGAGATGGCCAGCGCTACAAGTGGATTTTGCGCGACAGCCCCGGCTGGGATAGCCTGGCCCATTGTCGCTCGTTTGACACGATGACAGAGCAGCCCATTACCATTAGAACACCGTTTTTAGACATGGTGGCCACGTCCCGCGCCCGCACCGTACCCCAGGCCGCCCCCCTCAACCCCGCCCAGATTTGCTCGATGCAGCTGATGCTCAGCAAGTTTGAGTACGACGGCGACCTTAACCCCTCGTTTCAACCGGGGCCGTTTCGGCTAGCGATCAGCCAGGTGGGCATGTACCGCGATGCCCCCAAGCCCCTGGTGGTGCTGCCCGCGCCCCTCGAAACAGCGATAGAGAACATTCAGCCCACCCTGGCCGCAGCCGGGTTAACGGGTATTATGCCCACCGCCAATGGGTTTAGCCTGGTGGGTGCCACCCGTGAGCTGCCGGGCTGGGTTGACCCCGAGGTAGTGCGTCAGATTTGCCAGACGCTCATGCAGGCAATCTAACCGCGATACGATGTTACAACTGGAAAGGAGTGAAGGTGCCGGATGAGGTTCCCAACTAGCAGCGGCAGATAACTTTTAACTCCAGCACCAGCGGATTCCGTCCATACTCTGCTTTAGGTTGCTATGTGTTTTATTCAATACGATTTAACATCGTATGACCAGTTAACGCCTAAAACGAAATTTGATAAAGTGTCATCGAAAGACCTGACCATCGAAGCTCGAAGTTACTCCGGGTCATTTGCCTCTGGTGACAAAAAATCCTATTTGGGTTTAGACACATCCAAAACAAACACATCAATAAGCCCTCTAAGCGCTTGCGGTAGGCTGTCTTCGATGCTGATTCTGAGTCCCTGAGCACTTCCGATGCCGTGTGTCTTACGTCCAGAAACCTTCTCGGCTGTGCCAAACCAGATTGCGAGAAAAATGCCCTGCTGCTCTGCGTCTGGGTGAATAGAGTAGCGTTCATGCAGTTGAGTGGCGGCAGCTGTGTATAACTCGTTATGCCACTGTCCTTTAACCTCTGTAACAAGCAATCGTCTTTTGCCACCAATCATTTTAGTGATCGTGAAATCACTCCGCTTTGCGCCCTTTAGCTGATGTTCTGGCGTCACAGAGATACCTTGCGGCTCAAGCCTCAAGTTGAGGCGCTCAGCAATAATTTCAGTAGATCGTACTTCGTCTAGCCGTTCACCTTTCTCATAAAAGCGATCTGCAGAGTTGAACTCTCCACCATTAATAGCCTTCTGGAAGTCTTGAAGCTCTTGGATTACGAGTTGACGTAGGCCTTCCACAGTAACCACTGCATCACGGTCTAGTCGATTTACAATTTCCTGTGGTGTCGGCGGCTCGAAATCCCTGAGTGCTTTCTTTCGCACTTGATCGGCATGTATGCTCTTCAAGTCCTTGTGCATGTCAGCAAAACGCGGATCAGCAAGAAGCCGGTTGAGGACAGGGATAGCGTCATCAGGATTATCTGAACTAATTGACCAAATTACTTCGGCCAAGAAGCGGTACGCGTTCTCTTCTTTGGGGCTCCCCGTCCCCCAATGGCTCGGCAGGTCTACCTTTGGCCATTTATCAATAAAGGCATCCAGAATGACTTCTATCTTGCTTGACGTAAGCTTGGGCCAGTAGGAAGAAGTACCAGGGCTCATTCGCCCAGACTGCTCGTAAAGTATAAATACAGTGTCTTTATCTGCTTTCAGCCAGTCCCAGTATGTTTCAGGTGCGTCGTCGAGAAAGTACCATGCGCGCACTAACCAGAAAGTTCGTTTCTTCTCTATCTCTTCACTTTCAGTTAGGTTAGGCCAGTCGGACATAAGCTCTGCACAACGCTCTGAAATAATTTCTTTCAAGTCATCTCGATTACCATGCTGAGCAGCAATTTCGAAAAGCGTATTTAGTGGCCCAAGCTCCAGTTCGCGGAAACCTTTAAGCCATTCAATTGATAGCGTGGCACGCAAACGCTTGAAGTCTTCCTTAGTATTCAACAACCAAACTTCAGGATGATCACATCCTGGCTGTGCCAGTTGTGGTTCAACGTATTGTCGGAGAAAATTCTCGAAACTATCGCTATCGGGAAAGATTAAGCGGTCGACTTCCTTAAATAGCGCATCGCGCTCTTCATCGGAGACTGCTCTATAGCCTATGCTGATATTAGTACGTAGTGCTCTGAGTAGGCGAAGATCAACTTCTTCCAGATTGCCTTGAACACGCATGATCTCCAAGCAAGCCGCATAAACTATCAGTTCCGAGTGATGATACTGCGAGGCACACTGTAGTTCTGCGAGTTTGAGCAGTTCGGGAACGTGCGGAGCTATAAAATCGAGACAGTTTCTCAGCGCATTCCGAGCAAGCGCCTCATTGCCAAACTCTTGCTCAATTTTATCCGGGGCCTCAAGAACAAGTTCTGCAAAGCGAACCAGACAAGTCCAATGGCGGCCACATTCAACAACCTCTTGATTGTCTTGAATATACTTGATATTCGCTGCCCGTATTTCATCATGTTTTTTGCGACGGCGCTCTATCTTTCGAGTGCGCCTGACATGCCACATACGGTGTTCTCGATTGAATTGTTGTGCTACAGCCCTGTTAATCTTGGCCCACTCTCGCATGAATAAGGGTTTTTCCAGTGCTTGTTCACGCATGTGACGCCGCAAGTCGTTCGGGCCTCGCGCTCCCTGATTTCGATAGTACTGATGCCTAGCTATGAAACTCACCCACAAATCTGGGTTGTCGGTTTCAAACGCTAGCTCGACTATGAATTTGTGGTCATCTCCTCGAAAATGAAGGCCTGTATGGGCTGACTGCCTGACACATCTCCGGAACCCCCTGATTTCTCGTCGGAGGCTTTGCCCGAAAGCCCCTTAGAACAAGCCTTTCAGTTCCAGGCTATGAACGATAGACTTCAGCTCTGAGACAACGTGTTTTCAAGGCTTTTGGGACTTGTGTCAGGCAGCCAGCTGTATGGGAGTGGGAGTGCCAATCAAAACTATTAATCTGGGTCAAAATCTCGTCACGGTCAGTCAGCCTTCCAAAAACATGAGTGATAATGCCTTGGCGCAGTTCATCATCTTCTTGAAGTACTTGAACAGCTTTGCTTTGCTCTATGCCTTTTTGCTCGTGGAAGTTCAGGTTCTTGACCCACTGCCAAACCCTTAACGGATCAAAGGGAGGTGTTGCCAATTCGAAGTAGCGATCCAACATTAATCCTACGATTTTGCTTATACCGGTTCGGCATTCACATTCATGAGACTTCTTTCCGCATATGCATGCTAGGTCTTTGGTCAAGTCATCTAAGAGCCACTCAATAGTCGCAAGTTCTAGCCCGTTGATGAATTTTTTCAGGAAGTAGCGATCGCCTATTGCGCACTTATATCGCTCATGGTGACCTGAATAAAGATTTGAGCAAATACGGAGAAATTCTGCAAGATAAGCTAGCTCGAATGTTTCCGGGCCTAGGGTTTTGATGATCTTAGACGCAATGCTCAGAGAAGTCTTACTGGCCTCAGACAAAAGAATGTCTAAGTTAGAGCGATGGACATCACTGTCAATATCAAGTAAGCACCTATTTGCTAACAAACGAGTGTTATTATTTTCAGTCGGCGTTAACGTGATCTGGCACAATTCGTCTTTCAACAACTCGATTGCTGGTGATCCTGCTAAAAGCTCAAGAATCAGATCACGCAAGTGCCCGTCACTTCCAGCGGTGAGAAGAGGTTTGATCTCTTCCACAACATCTTGGGTGAAGAATCCTGCAACGCTGAACCGCCGCCAGAAGTCTCCTCTTCGAAAGTAAGGATCTTGTGTCTCAATTTCTTTAAGCCGGTTTATAAGCAGGCGCTTTGACGAAGCCTCAAGCTGAGAAGGATCGCCGTTCGCTAGCACTGCGTAAGGATCCAGTTCAATTGCAGATTCCTGTATAGGTTTGTTGCCCAGCGCTGCCATCCAACCCAGCAGCCCTCGCAGTTCATCTCGAACTGTGGAGTTTGGAGCAATAATAGGCAGGCACTTGGATAGCGTCAGAGAGTCCGCTGGGTCTGCTATCCGCTTGGTGAGGTAGTCTGCTGCACAGTATTCAGCGACAATCTTGTGAACCGGACGATGCTGGTCCACACTATCGCTCGGTTTGAAAAGACGAGTTGCCAGGATTGCGGCAGCTGTAGTGTCACCGTCAAATAGTGATGCCAGCAACGGATACATCCTATTTTCGGTGGCTTCGCTTGTGCAGACGCCTTCTGCACCGGACAACAAGAGCTTGGTGAAAACTTCCGATGTTATGTCAACTTTTTGAGTAATTGAAAGCGTCGGATTGCTCCTCGCCACATTGGGGTTTGCTTCCTTCGCCAGACGGCCAACCGCTTGTGCGAAGATTGATCGTTTGTCGATGAAGTGTCTTTCGCTCTCGATATAAGCGTCAGCAAACAACTTCAGAAACTGAGGGTTTGGCAGGAGCGTTTCTAAATCAAATCGGGTAACCTCGGTCTGGAACGCGGCGAAGCCCTCTCTTGGTAAATGATGCTCAAAGATCGCCCTCTGTTCCGATTCATCAAACTCGCATAGCCTAACTACTCGAGGTGGGTGTCCGAAAAAGTTGTTGAAAGCGCTTGTATCAGAGTTATTCCACTCACTAGAGCGACTAGAAATTATGACATGTGTTGGATTTGCCTTTCTAGCATTAGCGAGAATCCTGTGAATACCCGTTTGATCGATCTTGGCTAACTCATCAAATGCATCAATCACAAGTGGGTAATTCTCTGTATCAGCCCCCATATGTGCAAACACATTTGCGGTTACACTAGAAGTTCCCAACTGCTGGGCAAGACTCCCCATAAGCTCAGTTTTTCCACCGCCGGGTTCGGCCAATATAATGACATAATTAGAAGCGGCGAGCAACTTCGTTTCAGTGTATGTCTTGTCATTATCTGCAAGGCTGCGTGGAAGGTAGAAGGATGTACTCATGCATGAGTAATGTTGATCAATGGGCCGACTTATCTTGTTTGAACGATGTGAGCCGAAACACTATCTAATTATAATAAGTTTGAGTTACAGCGGTGGCTTTAGATCGATTCCGAAAACTTTCTAAAATATATAATAACAGATATAGAAATTACGCGAACTACCGCTCAAATGTCTGAAGCTTAAACAAGAGCTGCTGCATTACGCTAAGTATTTAATCTCTATCGTCCTGCCGCTAAAAGCTGGCTTGCGGTCAGGCCCAGGGTTTTAAACGTTGGGGAAATAATTGGGTCGCGGCCCCGGAATTCAGATGCCTGGTAGGCTTTTCCGGCTAGCACCAGCACCGTCACCCGATCGGCATCAGGATCGACTAGCCAGTACTCAGGGATGCCCCGCGCCGCCTACTCCAATCGCTTGGTGTTATAGTCGCGGGCGTGATTGGCTTCTCCGGGCGACACCACCTCAACCACCAGCGCCGGGGCAGGCATATCCAGGGTGATTAGCGATCGCATTGTCCCGTCTAACCGGGCCAGCAAATCGTCAGTCAGCACCATTAGATCAGGGTATCGGCTGGTAACGGCTCGGCGGGCGACCTCTACCTCAGTTCCCCGGCGAAGCAGATAGTGGGGCATGATCTGGGAGAGCGTGACAAAAAGAAACCCAGCAATCTGAACGTTACAGATCAGCGACCCTAATACGCTGAGCGCATGTCGCCGCCCCGTTCTGAACGGGCTCGGTCTTTGGCCTTGGCGGCACTTTTCTTCAGGGCTTCGAGACGCTTGATGTAGCGATCGCGCTGCCGCTTCTTGGGGGTTTGCTCAATCAGCGTCTTGAGGGCGCTGCCCAGGCTTTTGTAGGCATTAGGCAGGGTGTAGCCAAAGCGGGTGGCAATGGCAATGGCCTTATCATCGGCGCTAATGCTTTCTTGCAGAGTTTTTTGGTTGTTGTTGCGCTTATACAGCCGCCAGCCCGAAAAGCTGCACAGGCTGAGGGCCAGCAGCAGCAGCAGCCCATCCTGCACCCAAAGCTCACCCACGGCCCCGCCCAGGCCAATGGCCAGCGCCGCCATCTCCCAGCCGTCGCGGGGAATGGTGTCGTTTTGAATGCGGCCCACCTCGTGCCAGAACAGCAGATTCCGCTGATCGAGGGCCAGTTGCTCCCACTTGATCAGGTCTACCTGAATTTCGACCTGGTCTTTGCCCAGCTCTTCACAGGTAATCAGCGGCGGGGTCACATCAATCGCCGATTCCACCGTCACCCAGCTCTGGAGTTCGGGGGGAAGCAAGCTTCTCAACCGGCGCAGTTCGCCCATGTCGGCGCGGGCAGTGGAGGTGGCATACGAGGTCATGGAAATAAATGCGAATACGACAACAGATAGAACGAACCGCTCCGACTCCTAGAACGGTATACATCTATTTATAAATCCTACCTCAAACCACTTTAGTCCAGGAAGATTTCTGCTCGGTGGGTAGAGCCGGGCCGAGGGTTAGAGCCAAAAGTGAGGCCGCAAACGCCCCCTACCGGGCTACAGGTTCACTCCACCCTGGGGCTGCTGATCAATCGCCTGGTCGAGCAGGGCATAGCCACCCTCCACCGATTCAATCTGGCATAGCGCCTGACGCAGCGCCGCCGCGCCGTCAAACCCTTTCACATACCAGGCCATGTGCTTGCGCGACTGGTGAATGCCCTTTTGCCCCTTATACCGCCAAAGCAGGTGCAGGTGCTCCCTGGCGCACCACAGCAGGTCTGACGGCGTCGGGGCGGTTGGTACCACGCCAGTCTTCAGGTAGGCGTCGATTTCCCCCACCAAAAAGGGATAGCCCAGGGTGCCCCGCGAGCACATCACCCCATCGGCCCCGGTTTGCTGCAAACACCGCACCGCCGACTCTACCGAGACAATATCGCCATTGGCAATCACCGGAATGGAGAGGGCGGCTTTAACCTTGGCAATCCACTCCCAGCGGGCCGGACCGTGATAGCCCTGACTGCGGGTGCGCCCGTGCAGGGTAAGCATCTGCGCCCCGGCCGCCTCCATGCGGCGACCAAATTCGACCGCATTGATATCCCCATCATCCCAGCCGATGCGGGTTTTGACGGTGACCGGCACGGCTACCGCCGCCACCACCGTTTTGACGATCGTTTCCGCCACCTCCGGCTGCCGCAGCAGGGAGGAGCCGCCGCCTTTTTTGGTGATTTTATTCACCGGACAACCCATGTTGATGTCGATGGTCTTGGCCCCCTCTGCTGCCGCCATGCGGGCGGCTTCGGCCATAAAGTCGGGCCGACAGTCAAACAGTTGAATGCTGATCGGCTGCTCCTCGGTGCCGATATCCATAATGCTGGTCAGGTCACGGGCGTGGCACACCCCCGCCGCATGAACCATTTCGGTGTAGAGCATGGAAGTGGGGGCATAGCGCCGCACCAGTTGGCGAAAGGCGTAGTCAGTCACCCCCGACAGCGGCGACTGTAACACGCGGCTGTGCACCGCCACGTCGCCAATGTACAGAGGCGAACTGAGGCGTTGCCGCAAAGCTGGGGAAAGCATCACCATGGGGCTCAGGCTAAAATTCTAGAAGCTCGTCAGGGGCTGCCGAAAAGGTGGCTTGTTCAGCTTAACGCTGGAGCGGGCGGCTAAACGAAAAAAACCGTCCTGGTAGGTCATGCTTCAACCCTTGACGCTTCGACAGTTAGCGGCTCAACCGATTACCCCAGCGGCATTTGCCCCCTTTGGTCAGGTGATCTTTGCCGTCACCGATGATCAGCCCTTTGGCCCCGGGGAGGCCAGGCTTCAGCTGGATGCAGGCCGGCCCCGCCTCTATATCATGGCGCTAAAAAACCGGGGGCTGCGATTTCGCACCATTACCCGACATCAGCGCTGCACCCAGTGTTTGGGGTCGCTAGGCGACAAAGACTGGGTGCTGGGGGTAGCCCCCCCGGGCGCCGCATCTGAACCGACTCCTGAAACCATCCGGGCCTTCCACATCCCTGGTCACTGCTTCATTAAGCTGGAGGTGGGCACCTGGCATGCCGGGCCTTACTTCAGCCACGACGCCGTCAGCTTCTATAATTTGGAGTTAAGCAATACCAACCTGACCGACCACCACACCTGTGATCTGGGACGGGCGTTTGGGCTAGAGTTTGAAATTCGTCTAAATGAGCATCATTCACCCTCCGACCATGGCCCCTGAACCATCCTCCCCCGCCTCGGAGGACGATGCCTACCAGCGCCACTGCCGCTGGATGACCCGCGCCCTAGAACTCGCCGAAGCCACTGGGATCGCCGGGGATGTACCGGTGGGGGCGATCGTTGTGGGCCCCGGGGAGGTGGTGCTGGCGGAAGCCGCCAACCGCCGCGAACAAGACCATGACCCCACCGCCCATGCGGAAATTCTGGCCCTGCGGGAGGCGGGCCGCCAACTGGGCAACTGGCATCTCAACGACTGCACCCTCTACGTCACCCTGGAACCCTGCCCCATGTGCGCCGGGGCGATTGTGCTTAGCCGTCTGGGGCAGCTGGTCTACGGCACCCATGACCCCAAAACCGGAGCCGTGCGATCGGTGCTGAACCTGCCGGATAGCGCCTGTTCTAACCACCGGCTGCCGGTGCTAGCCGGAATTTTAGCCGACCCCTGCCAGCGGCAGCTACAGCAGTGGTTTCAGCAGCGCCGCCGGGCCAAACCAGAAAAGTCTTGACCCCAGGACAGCCCCAAAACTGTCCTGTCATGAATGGAGTACGGGGGGGACTAGGGGTAGGGTTAAAGTTGCTAAACATGCGTTTCCTTGTTGGTGCACCCTGAGCTTGCCTATGGCTACCCTGTCAACCCTCCCTATGCGTCCTTCCGAGTCTCCTGAATTCGTCCCGGCTGCGGGCCTGACCGCGGCCCCGGTGGCTCGGTCGCGCTGCTCGCCGCTGCTGACGCCGCTGGCTTACTTTTTAGGGCGGCGGCTGGTGCTGCCCGCGTACTTTGGCCCGATTCAGATTATCGGTCAGGCCTACCTGCCTGAAACCGGCCCGGTGATCTTAGCGCCTACCCATCGCGCCCGCTGGGATTCGATCGTGCTGCCCCTGGCGGCGGGGCGACCGGCCACGGGGCGAGACCTGCGCTACATGGTCACCGCTGACGAGGTGCGGGGCATACAGGGCTGGTTTATTCGTCACCTGGGCGGCTTTCCGGTAAATGTGCGCCGCCCCACCATTGCCAGCCTGCGCTATGGCATCGATCTGCTGCGCCAGGGGGAAATGCTGGTGATTTATCCCGAAGGAGGCATCTGCCGCCAAGACGAGGTACAACGCCTGAAGCCGGGATTGGCGCGGCTGGCCGTGCAGGCCGAGGCCGCCCAGGCGGGCCTGAATGTGCAGGTGCTGCCGGTGGATATTTTCTACGGCGAAGCCTACCCAAGCTGGCGATGCCCGGTGCGAGTCGCCCTCGGTCAGCCCCTGGCCGTGAGCACCTACCTGGGAGGAGACGATTCTGCGGAGGAGCTCAAAGCTGGGGCGAAGCGGCTGACCGCCGATTTGCAGGCGAGGCTAGAGACGATGGTGGGCGATCGCAAAGCCTAGCGTGGCAGACGGTGTACCCCTACTTTCGCAACTGGCGCAAGGATGGCACCTGGGTCACGGTTCATAACACGGCTTGGCGGGTTAGCCAAAAAGGTCTCCTGTCGAAGTGGAGTTATCGAGTCTCAGCCGGCATCAGCACTGCCAAGACCTCAGCACCGGATTGCCCCTAGTCGAATATCCCCTGAGGGGTGGCGGGTGGCGACGCTGGAGAGGAGAAAAAGTGTAACAATCTAAACGCAATCCTTTTTCTCTCTTGATGGCTTTTTTCCACATTCCCACCGATTGGCAACGCCCTGGGCAACCGATTACCCCCGAAGCGATGTTTATGAATCGTCGCCGCTTTATGAAGTCTGCGATTGGGGCTGGGGTTGGCCTATCGGCGGTTTCCTTGGGTGCCTGCCAGCGGCCCCGAACCCTAACCCCGGATCTAGACGCCACCCTGGGCAAAGCCCTCCGCAACGTCGACACTAACGCGGCCTTTGCCGATGCGGGCCGCGCGCCTACGCTGCAGGCCTACGCCAGCAGCTTTAATAACTACTACGAGTTTGGCGCTACCAAGACCATTTGGCCCAATGCCCAGAAGCTGCCCACCGACCCGTGGCGGCTGGAAGTGGGCGGGCTGGTCAAAAATCCCCAAACCTATGATTTGGATGACTTGACCAAGCGGTTTCCCCTCGAAGAGCGGATCTATCGGTTTCGCTGTGTGGAGGCCTGGGCTATGGTGGTGCCCTGGATTGGCTTTCCGATGAATCTGCTGCTGGCGGCCGTGGAGCCGACCTCGGCGGCTAAGTTTGTGCGTTTTACCTCCTACTATGACCCCCAGGTGTGCCCTGGCCCCGCCTATGGGTTTGCGCTCAGCCTGCCCTGGCCCTATGTGGAAGGGCTGAGGATAGATGAAATGGCCAACGACCTGGCCTTCTTTGCGGTGGGAATTTACGGCCGCACGCTGCCGAAGCAGCACGGCGCCCCGATTCGTATGGTGGTGCCCTGGAAGTATGGCTTTAAGGGGGGCAAGGCTATCGTCAAAGTTGAATTCGTAGAGCAGCAGCCCGCCACCTACTGGAACACCATCTCACCCAATGAGTATGCCTTTGAGGCCAATGTCGAACCAGAGGTCTCGCACCCCCGCTGGTCGCAGGCGACGGAGCGCCTAGTGGGCGAAGGCACCAACCCCTACAACTGGGAGAAGCAGCCGACGGTGATTTATAACGGCTATGGGGAGTATGTGGGTGAGCTGTATGGGTAGGGGGGCTTTGGAATTCAAAGTTCGGTAGTGGATTAACGTAAAGGATAAAGAAAAATAAGACATCGCCGTCGCATTCCTGGATTCTGAGGGAGGAGGATCTATGACAATCGAGATGACCTGTCCAACCTGTGGGTCTCAGGACATCTCCAAGCACGGCACCACCCACCGGGGGAAGCAAAACTACAAATGTCGGGACTGTGGGCGTCAATATTGTTGAAGATCCGCAATGGCAGCCGAAGCCGAAGGAGACGAAGGCGCTCGTGAATCGGCTGTTACACGAGAAGATCCCACTTGCAGGCATTGCCCGAGCCACTGAGGTATCGGAAAGTTGGTTGCAAGGTCGTGCCAACGTGACCTATGAGTCGGTGTCCCAAACGGCGGCGGTCATCCCAAGCCGAAAGACCTCCTGAGGGTGCAAATAGATGAACTATGGTCGTTTGTGGATAACAAAGGGAATCAACAAATCAACAATGGGTCTGGCTAGCCAGGGATGCCGAGACTCGAGAAATCATTGGCTGCCATATCGGAGACCGCTCTCGGGAATCAGCCATCGCCCTATGGCACTCTATTCCAGCCGTCCATCGACAATGTGCCAAGATTTACACCGATTTCTGGGAGGCCGTTGTGCTGTCCAATACGTTTTTAAAGCACAAGTCTAACAAGTGGCAATTTGCGAACGTAATAACCGATCAAAAAGCACAGCGGAATACTAACTAAGATGACAAAAAAGAACTTGAGCAAAGGAGAGATAGAAACAGGCGCAACTAAAAACTGGACGGGAATAATAACCAAAACATGAATCAGGTAAACTACGTAGGAATTTGCAGATAAAATTTGTCCCCACTTTCCATTTCCGCTAACTCGTTCGCGGAAAAAGACGAGTAAACCAACACACAAGCCAACGCAAATTGTAGCTTCCCAAGTACTCCAAAAAAGCGATCGCCAATCCCACCCTCCGTCGGCAATTAACCGAATCGGAAACCAATGCCCTCTGGCCAGGGTATAACCATATCGGAGTATAGCTGCTCTCAAACCAATTCCTAACCAGATTAGCCCTCGTTGAGTAGGCATTTTACGAAACCAGTCATGATGATAAGCAATAATTCCAATCATAAAGAGACTGACGTACTGTGGGAGATGAGCGATTTCTGCCGGGACAATCCACAGTAACCCTTTCCAGGTATCGATCGGATATTGAATCCGGATAAGATAGGTCACAATTGCTAACGCAGCTAGATATGTCAGAATTACACTATGCTGGGGAGGTGTAATTATTGGCTGATCTAGCTCAGATACAGCATTTCGCTTCGCTATTCTCCGCCATAGAACGTAACAAACCGCGTAAAATAATAGGTGTACAAGGAACCAGAGATGCCCAACCTGAATTTGCCCTCGACCTAAATAAAACCCAAAGAAGAATTGTCTAAAAGATAGGTCACTCGATTGGGAAAAGTAAAAGATTGGAGGAAACACCAGCAGGGCAAAGAACAGAATTGGGATGCCTAATTGCAAGAAACGCTGTCTTAGAAAAATCTTTGCTCCCTTACGAGTATAGGCACCTGGCACAAAGTAACCAGAAATTAGAAAGAACAATCCCATGAAGAAAGCAGCATTGGTTGCAAAAAATGCACCTAGAATGTCAGCCCGTTCTGAATTGAAAATTAGCCACATGCCTCCCGTAGGTCCGTAGGGTTGTCCAGCATGATGTGCAATCACTAGCATGATAAGAAGCACTCTCACATTGTCAACAAACCATAGGCGAGAGGATTGGGTATTTCGTTTAATCTTAGTGTGTTCCATAATACTAATTACTTATGCATGAATCTATAAGCTTAGCGACCCAACGGCTGCCACATAAACATCCCCCTTTAATAGCCATCTTGATTCCTCCTTTATGCCCCTAAACGCCTACATTAAGTCCCGCCACGAAGCGGCATCAGCTTGATTGAATAGTTAGCACGTACTGTCCACGGCCCATCACCACGTTTTATTCGCTATCTTTTTGCGTCGGGTCACCTCCTGTTTACTGGGTTCGTCACTGCCCATCGCACCGGGCCGGATGTCGCTATCGGGTACATAGGTACTCATCACCACGCCAGTGGTCGAGACCTGAGACCGAACGAGCCGCAGCGCCGATGGCTTGACCGTCTCGCTAAAAAGGCGCTTGCCCCGCCCCAGCACCACTGGGAAAGTCCACAGGTTGTACTCGTCTATTAGTGATGCGGGCTGCAGCGTTTGAATTAAATGGCTGCTGCCAATCATCTGCAGGTCGAGACCCGGTTGGGCCTTAAGCGCGACAATGGCCGAGACGACATCGCCGTGCAGCAGGGTCGAGTTATTCCAGTAGAGCGTCGTCAGTGTGCGCGAAGCCACATACTTCTTCGCGGCATTGAGCGTCTTCGCAATCGGGTGGTCATCCGGCTGATAAGGCCAGTACGCTTCGAATATCTGATAAGTCCTGCGCCCGAGCACCAGCTCGCGATCCTTACCGTCGAAACCTGAGGCTGAAATGTCCATGCTTTCGTCCCCATAGCCGAACATCCAGCCGCCCAGGGTAAAGCCGCCAGTGGGGTCTTCTTCCAGGCCGCCGGGTGCTTGCATGATGCCGTCAAGCGACGCAAACGTAGATACGATCAGCCTTCTCATGGAAACACTCCTGTAGCTTCTATCATCCGTTGGCCGCCCGCTCAATCTCGGCAATGTCAATCTTCACCATCGTCATCATCGCTTCCTGCGCTCGACGAGCGCGTGCTGTATCAGGATCGTTCAGCAATTCCATCAGTCGGGTCGGAACGATCTGCCAGGAAAGCCCCCAACGATCCTTAATCCAGCCGCAGGCGACCTCTGATCCGCCATCGGCCAGGGCAGCCCAGAGTCGATCTACTTCAGCCTGATCGTCGCAGTAGATCTGGAACGACACGGCCTCAGTAAATGAAAACTGCGGGCCGCCGTTAAGCCCCACATATTTCGCCCCAGCCAGCGTGAATTCGACGGTTAGCACTGTACCGGCAGAGCCGCTTGGGGTGTCAGTCGATGATTTTAAGACCCGGTCGATTTTTGAATCGGGAAGTAGCGAAACATAAAATTGTGCGGCGGCTTCAGCGTCGCCATCAAACCACAAACAGGGAACAACTTTCTGCATCATGTTCAATCCAATTCAGCGGGACAACAAGTTCGTAAATCTGCTTGTCAAGCGTCAGGGCTATTGCCGCTGCTTTCTGGGAGAAAGGGCACTGAGACGTGCTCGTGAATAATTTGCCATTCGCCCTGGTACCGTTGGCAGCCAGCGGTAATCCGCAACCACATCTGTGCTGCCGGGTGATTAGAATCGATTCCCGTAAAGCGAGAAATCCAGTGGGCTATGGCCAAATCACCGCTGACAGTAATGCTCACTTCCTGTTGTTCCATGCCGGAGATGGTGGGCATGTAGGGTAAACTGCTTTCCCACATGCGGCGACAGTCCTCAATACCTCTGAGCACTAGCGGCGGCTTCATATCGAAGATGACGATCTCTGAGGTGTAGTTAGCCAGGATTTGGTCGAGGTCTTTGGCACAGATATCATGGGTTTGATCGGCAATCAGTCGGCGAATCTGGGCTTCATCTTGGGTTGTAGTGGTAGTCATTGTCATCGTCGTAGATCCTTATTAAGGGTTGTCAAAGAGCAAAAAGAAGAATGCTTAACCTTGGCCAATAGCCCGACATAACAAATTAGGCCGCTGGCTCACAATTAATTATCCAGGGAATGTCAAATTGATCGATCAGCATACCAAAGCGAGAGGCCCAGAAGGTTTCTTCTAGCGGCATCCGCACCGTTCCATTTTCCGCCAGAGCGTGAAAGATTCGTTCGCCTTCTACCGCATCCTTAAAGTGGAGCGACACGGAAAAGCCCTGGGATTTTTCAAAGTGCTCAGAGGGAGCATCTGAACCCATCAGTTCCAATTCACCTACCGTTAAGTAGGCGTGCATAATTTTATAGCGCATCTCAGGGTCGATTTGCGCGGCCATGGGCGAGTCTTTGGGGGTGTCGTCGTAGGTCATCATGTCAACGATCTTGCCGCCCAGGCACTGTTCGTAAAACTTAAATGCGGCTTCGCACTGACCATTGAAAAAGAGATAGGTAATGGATTTCACAATTGCCTCCTGGGGCTAATTCAGTAGTTTTCTCTGGGATACAAAGCTCAATGCCAGATTTAGAAAAGGGTCAGCTAGGTTTGCCGCCTTGCCTCGCTACTTAATCGAACTGGGATGGACAAAATCGACAGATCGATTAGGGGACAGCAGCATCAGCTGGTAGGCCCGATAGCTCTACTACGGGGCGAATTTCGACGGTACCCTTGTGCACGGGGGGCAGCCGTCCGGCAATGTTGATAGCTTCGTTAAGATCGCGGGCGTCGATCAGAAAGTAACCGCCCAGTTGTTCTCGCGTTTCCGCAAAGGGGCCATCGGTGATCAGAGATTTGCCGTTGCGAACCCGAACGCTGGTGGCGGTTGAAACGGGCTGGAGCGGCGACGCACCTAGATACTGACCGTTAGCCTTGAGCTGCTGGGTGACCTGAATTGACTCGGTATAGCACTGCTCCTGTTCGGCCTCAGTCCAGGCGTTTTCGTCGCTATAGATCAGCAACATATATTTCATGGCTTCTATCCTCAGTTATTCTGAACGCTGACCTTACTAGTTCCTTAGCCGTAGGTTGGCTTTTGGGGCCAGCCGGGGGGCGAGTCCTCAAAGTCTTCCTGGCGACCGTAGGGTGTGATATCGAGCAGGCGGTAGCTGTCAGTTAGACTTTCAACACCGCGACCATAGGTGGAATAGGTGTGAAAGACCTGCTCACCCAGGCAAAAGAAGACGCTGACGCCGTGGCCCTCACCTTTGGCAAAAAATTCCCCACCCGGACGACTCTCCAGTTCTGCTTGATTGCGGTAGTTGTACTCAACTGGTGCAATAGAACTGTCTTGGCTGACGTGAAAGTCGTAGTTGAAATCGCTGTTGAAGGATGAAACCCAGGGCAAGCTCCAGCCCTGGGCAGCTTTGTACTGTTCGAGTTTGGCTAAGGGGGCGCGGGCAATCAGCGCAAAAGTTGTATCGCGCTCGTTCAGCATACTCAGATCGCCCAGGGCATTGACGAAGCCGGTGCAGCCCATGCAGCCTTTCTCCCAAGCGGGGTCAAACATGAAGTGGTAAACAATGAGCTGGCGACGGCCTGCAAAGACATCGAGCAGGCTGACTTGACCCTTTGGGCTGTCGAAAACGTAGGCTTTATCTAGCTTGACCATGGGTAAACGCCGCCGCTTGGCATTGATCAGATCACGCTGTCGAGTCAGTTCTTTTTCATCGGCTAGAAGCGCTTTTCGCTCCTTCAGCCAGACTTCCTGCGACACGACCGGGGGATGGGCAATAGTAGTGCTTTGCATGATTGTTTCTCCTTTAATAGATCTTTCAATAGACATCTCCAGAAATGTCCTGAAACTCCTGTGATTCCGTAGCAAAATCTGGATTGTTGGAGAGGTCTAATGGATTTTTTCCAAAAGAGAGCTGTAGAGGGAGCTTTAGGATTAGCCCCGCTGGAAGCTCTGGCTGCGGGCGGCAACCTGGGAGTTGATCGCCTCATCGGCCGGGCGAATCTCAAAGGGGCCACTGCGCACGCCGGGATGCTGTGACATCAACTGGATGGCGTGGTTCAGGTCTCTGGCCTCCAGGATTAAAATGCCGCCGATCTGCTCTTTAGTTTCGGCGTAGGGGCCATCGGTAACGGTGACTTGGCCATTCTGGTACCGCAGCGTCGCCGCCTTTTGAACGCTTTGGAGGGCTTCCCCCCCGATAAAGTGTCCACCCCGTCGGAGTTCGTCATCGTAGGCAAAGCAGTCTGCCATCAGGGCCGCCTGTTCGGCTTCGGACAGCCTATCCCACTGCGTTTCGTCAAAATATCCTAGACAGATAAATTTCATCTTGACCTCCAACCTTGCATTTGAAATTGCCGTTTGCATTGATTAGTCGTTCGGCGCCGCTGGAGATCGACAGGGAGTCCTCACTTTTACATTTCTTTACCCAGTTCCCCCAGACGATTTTCGAGAAACCGCCGTTCCGGCTCCTGCTTGGCCAGGGCCAGGGCTTGTTGGTAGGAGGCTTTGGCCTCAGCGGTTTTGCCCAACCGCCGACACAGATCGGCTCGGGTCGCGTGGGCTAGGTGGTAGTCCGCTAAATCGCCCTGGGCCAGGATCGCATCTACCCGGTCGAGCCCGGCCTGGGGGCCATCGCGCATGGCTAGGGCCACCGCCCGATTTAGTTCAACAATGGGGGAAGGGGTGACCTGGGCCAGCAGGTCATACCAGGCTACAATTTGCGCCCAGGCCGTGGCGGCCGGGCGGGGGGCAGTGTGGATGGCCGCGATCGCCGCCTGAATCGTATATCCTCCAAACCGTTCTGAATCCAGCGCTTGCTGCACCAGAGCCCGCCCTTCCTCAATGTAGTCGTGGTTCCAGAGGGAGCGATCCTGATCCTCCAGCAGAATCAAATCTCCAGTGGCGGAGGTGCGGGCAACCCGCCGTGATTCTTGCAGCAGCATCAAGGCTAGCAGGCCGATCACTTCCGCGTCGGGTAGCAGTTCCAGCAGCAGCCGTCCCAGTCGAATCGCTTCGCCAGACAGATCGGCCCGCGTCAGCGACGACCCCGAAGAGGCCGCATATCCCTCGTTAAATATCAAATAGATGACCTGGAGAACGGTCTCTAATCGCTCCGGTAGATCGGCCCTCGACGGCACCTGGTAAGGAATGCCCGCCGCCCGAATCTTAGCTTTGGCCCGCACAATGCGCTGGGCCAGGGTAGACGGCGTAATCAAAAAGGCGCTGGCAATGGCCTCCGTAGTCAAACCGCAGACCTCCCGCAGGGTCAGGGCCACCTGGGCTTCGGCCGACAGGGCCGGATGGCAGCAGGTAAAAATCAGCCGCAGGCGATCGTCCTCAACCGGGTCGTCGTCACCTGGGTCGTCACCGTTGATCTCCAGGGTGGTCGTTGCGGAGTCGAATTTTGAGACCAGATCAGCTAGGGAGGCATCGAAGCGGCTGCGGCGACGCAGGGTATCTATCGCCTTGAAGCGACCGACGGAGACTAACCATCCTCGCGGGTTAGCGGGTACGCCCGCCTGGGGCCATTGGGCGGCCGCCGTCGCAAAGGCATCCTGTAGGGCCTCTTCGGCCAGGTCAAAGTCGCCCAGCAGGCGAATCAGGGTGGCAAACACCCGCCGCGATTCGGTGCGGTAGACCGCATCTACGACCTGACGATGATGGGAGACCGGAAGAGCAGTTGGGTTTACCATGGGTCGGGTTCTCGACGGCTGACGGTGGGGTTAGGGTCAAGGTTGAGACGGGGAGTCAGCCCCTAGCCCAGCGTTGACTCGTGATGTTTCTTTTCAAATTGAGCAGGCCGTTGAGCCTCATTGACCTGGGCAAGTTGGCCGCTGAGTTGGCCCGCTTGCCCCCTGCTGAGTTCTACACCATTAGACCTGGCCGGGAGGGCTGGCCAGCACAACGACATAGCCATCTGGGTCGCGCAACCAAATCTCCCGGTGGTTAGCATTAGAATTCACCAATGGCCCTTCCAGCACCTCTGCCCCCTGTGCTTGAATTCGGCTGAGAGCGTCATCGAAGTGATCGGTTCTAAACCAAAGCACAGCACCATTGCCATAGGGTTTAGCCGCCGGATTGCCAAGGTGCGGGTGATCATGAGCATCCCAATGGTGGAGCTGCATTATCAAGCGATCATCAAACACAAGTCGTTCATACTCAGAGCCCCCGTGGCCGCTCTGACAGCCCAGTACAGCCTGGTACCACAGGCTACTCGCCTGCACATCGCGAACGGTAATAAGTGGTTGTGGATCCATTGATCTTTCCTCCCTTGAATCCTACGCTGGTTCATCTTTAAATAGGTTAGCTCACCCGGCATGACTAACAGTTCAAATGTACTATATTCCTCGTCGAGAGCTACGGGAGCTAGTTGATATTGCGTTACAAAACTTAGCGTCGTAATTTAGGCTGCCGCCGATAGCGTCAATTCGCTCCAGCGCTCGGCGACTTTGGGTTCGCCGAGTTTGGGCATCGCCCAGTGAAGGCGCTGTTTCAAAAACCGGTGCCCATGCCCTAGAGCCCCTCAAGGTCGGGCATAGTGGCTCCAACCCAAACTAGCCACGTCGGGTCAAGCGCGGCTGTCCGGTTTCGTCCAGACGTTGCACCTGAATCAGGGTCATCGGATGCTGGGTGGCTGGGCGAAAATACATCTGATGCCAAGCGCGCACTCGCCCGGAGCCCAGTTTCGGATGTACGACCGTCAGGTCTTGGTCAGCATCTCGCCAGGTTATCGGGTCATTCCGCCCGATGCTTCGGGGGATATGTTTGGGCAGATTTACCAATACTTTTTGGCCAAGTTTGCTCTGGCAGAGGCACTGGTTTGTTAAAGTAGGAGAGCTTTAAAGCCTCTGGAATTGAGCAATTCAGCCATTGAAATGGGGCGAGTTGTGAAGCCCATCGCCATCGCCGGGGTGGTCTTGACCCCTAACCCCCAGTGAGGGCGCACCCAGTTATGGATCAGGCGCTGGACATCCAAACTTCGCTGTCATCCGGCGGTCGTCTTGGCATAGAAGTTCTGTCGTCTGCGGTAGGCGCTACACCGTCGCCTGATCGCTGCGTTTTGAGCCTCGTTATGATTGGCATGTCCCTCAGCGGTTGGGCTAATGGCGGTAAAAGGATGCTCCACCTTGAGCCAGACGACCCGGCGTTGACCTTGAGAGCCTTTAATCTTGATCGCCACTTCCAGACCTTTGCGCCACACCTTACGGAAGGGATAGCTCATCGACAATCTTCGCTCCGACAAATACTCACTGGCTAGAGGCCATAGGGCTTTCCCGTAGCGCCGTTCGCCGTCCGTGAACCAACGGATAAAGGTGGCTCCCTGCGCCCACTGCCACGTGGACTCAGTCCCTTGGCTAAACAAGGTCTCATCTTTTAACCCCGCCTGCGCCGTCACCCAGTAGCGGCTTTCTCGCTCCAAAAAGGTCAACGTCCAGCCACGACTCTCACTGGGGGGGAAGGTTCTCGCCCACGCGCGTGTAAAGCTCATCCCCTTCCAGCGTAATCTCGCTGCCCTCAGGCGCGGGGGGAGACCAATGCTCGCGCTGCCGGGCTAACCGCTCCTCCCATCGCAGAATGGTGGCATGGGACTGGTTGTACACTCGTCCTGTAGCTCGGACACCCATCCCTTCGGTACGGCTATTAAGGGCGTATTCAACGACGCTAGACGGCGTCCGAAGCCGGGCCATTGGGGTTCCCGTGCGGTCATTAAAGTTATGGGTGCAGCCCCGGCAACGGTAGTACTGCACCATCCGATTATCTTGTAGACGACGAGTCCCATTCTTGAGGACGGATTCGCTCTGGCAGTGGGGGCAACGCATAGGCAAATGGCTCTCTACGCCTATATTCTAGCCATCATCCTTTAACTGACCAGTGCCAAATCCTGAGAAGTGTTCCAGTTAAATTTCCCCCGCTCCCCTTGCAAAGAAAGATTGCAGCAGTGCTGTCAGCCTACGATGACCTGATCGAAAACAACACCCGTCGCATAGCCCTATTCGAAAAAATGGCCGAGGAAATCTACTGGGAATGGTTTGTGCGGCTGCGCTTTCCGGGGCATGAGCAAGTCCTGACTGCCTGACACATCTCCGGAACCCCCTGATTTCTCGTCGGAGGCTTTGCCCGAAAGCCCCTTAGAACAAGCCTTTCAGTTCCAGGCTATGAACGATAGACTTCAGCTCTGAGACAACGTGTTTTCAAGGCTTTTGGGACTTGTGTCAGGCAGCCAGGAGCAAGTCACCTTTCACAAAGGCATCCCCGAAGGCTGGGAGATAACGAAGTTAGGTGATGTAGTGGAATTAGCTTATGGAAAGGCCTTAAAGGAGGACGATAGAATTCCTGGGAAATACCCAAGAAACGAAACCTAAAAAGTGCTGTGGATTCTCTCCAACAAACTCGAGATCGCCTCATCTCCGGCAAACTCTCCGTCAAAGACCTCGACATCCAATTTCCCCCCAGCATGACAGCAGAGCCCCCCATGAGCAGCGATGACTTGTTATCGGGGGAACTTCTGTTTCAGGTTGAAACGCCCTAGGCTTCCAGTAAAGAAGGAGAGTTGCTATGGCCAAAGTAAACGTATTCCACGATGCGGTTGGCAATACCCTCATTGTCTGGTTTGGTGAACCCAGCGAGGAGGTCGAGGCCGAGGAAACGGGCGACGAAGTGATTTTGATGAAGGACAAAGACGGCAAAGTCATCGGCTTTGAAAAGCTTAACTTCCTACCCCAGGCCGATCAATCTGTTCGGGTGGCCTTCGAGACCTTCGTGGTTTAAACCTAGAACTGTGTCATCGTGGCTGACACGATTAAGACAGCTAGCCAATACAGGCTTTACTTTTATCTGGTTTACCTTACCCTTACATTCGCCCTAGCCTCATAGAAGCCGTTTTGTGAGATGTCGGCGAACTTGACTGACCCTTTATACTTGGCTGGTAATTTATGGCAAAGCTCGCACATCTTGCGAAAATCAGTCAACCTGAGGGAAAAAATAGAACAGCAGCAGGTTGAATCGGCCCGCAATCCCAGCATTCCCCATGCCCCAGCAACGCCTAGCTCAGGGCTGGCCATGGGTCAAAAACTGGCTGAGCCGACAGCTCCACGCCCTGGGCCAGCGCCCATGAGCATAACGGTAACAGATTCTAAAGCCTAGGTTAGAAAAAGCGTTAAAGAAACCCATCTGTTAGACACTAGTTCTACTGTGATGAACAATACCAACTCCCTTCTATGTCTGACTTTGATGACTTCCTAAAGCACAAGTATGCTTACGTGGCCATTGGCGAATTTAAGCCGGGGTGTTTCTCCGAAGCCCGCCAGCTTTATGAAAAAGCCGTTTCCACCTACGACAAAGGCTTCCAGGGGGCCTACCTGCTCCAGGAGCCCGGTACCGACCGAGGCATTGCTATCATCCTGTGGGACACCATTGAGGATATGGACGGCCACCACGACGCGCTCTACGCTAAGACCCTGGCCAAAATTGCGCCGTTGTTTGAGTCTACCCCGGTCACGGCTTTCTATGAGGTGTGCAGCGAAATTGGTCTGCCCCAGGTGCTTGCTGCCGCTGTCGCCAACGGTGCCCATAACTAGCCTCGGCTTAGCCCGTGGGTAGTTATGGGCCAGTACCGAGGGGGCGGCGGCGATTCGGGGGTTATGGGTTCGGCTCTGGTTTATGATAAAGGCTGAAACCATTAACCCCCGTTTAACGTCCATGGCCAAGCCCAAGCATACCCAGGCTCATCTGTCGCGCACGGTGCCTAAAGACCAGTCAGAGTTCTTTAAAAAACGCACCCGCGACTCAATGGAATATTACATGGGGGCTAAGCTGCTAGAGGTGGGGGTTAACCCTAAGAACACCACCTACCGCTGGACGTCGGAGATTAAGGGCAATCAGGAAGTGATTACCTGTAGCGCCTACTGGGGCGAGTCGCGGACAAGGCTGGGGGATGACCCGGCCTAGGGCGCAGGGCTGAGTGAACGATCGACAATAACACCGCTCTAACCGCCATGGCCCCTTCCCCACCCAATGATTTTTTGGCCGAGCAGCTGCTGGAGCTGGCCCTGCACTACGGAGCGACGGCGGCAGAGGTGCTACAGTCATCCTCCTACGCGCGCCTGGCCTTTTTTGAGGCTAACCGTTTGAAGCAGCTCGATAGCTCGTCTGCCGCCGGTACCGCCCTGCGGGTATGGGTCGAGGGTCGACCGGGGCTGGCGGTGGCCTACGGTAGCGTCGATCCTAAACCCATTATCGAAAAGGCCATTGCCATTAGCGCCCTAAATGACCCGGAACCCATTGATATTGTTGCCGGTGGCTCCCGTCGCTACCCCGATATGGGCCAGGCGGTGGCGGTAAACCAGCTGATTGACTGGGGTCAGGACATGATCAACGGTATTCGGGCGGCCTACCCCGACGTGATCTGCGAGGTGGAGGTCGATTGCGACGTAGAAACCACCCGCATTCTCAATACCCAGGGCCTAGACTGGAGCTATAGCGACACCACTCTGAGCAGCTATGTCTCCGCTGAATGGGTGCGGGGGGATGATTTTTTGAGCATTGGCGATGGCCAAACCCAGCGCGATGCCCTCGACCCCAAGGCGCTGACGGAGCAGGTTCTACAGCGCTTAACCTGGGCCGAGGGGCTGGCCCAGGTTAAATCAGGTCGGCTGCCGGTGATTTTTACGGCCAAGGCGGCGGATATGCTGTGGGGCACCCTTCAAGCGGCCCTCAGCGGTAAGCGGGTGATCGAGCGCTCTTCCCCCTGGAGCGGCGGCCTGGGGGAGCAGATGACCGCCGCCGCCATCACCCTCAGCCAGGATCCCGCTGCGGGCCCCTTTAGCTGCCCCTTCGACGACGAAGGCATGCCCACCCAGCGGCTGGTGTTTATCGATCAGGGGGTGGTGAAGCTGTTTTACTGCGATCGCGCCGTAGGCCGTGACCTGGGCGGTGGTTCGACGGGCAATGGCTTTCGTCCGGGGCTAGGCAGCTACCCCACCCCCAGCCTATACAACATGATGATTCAGCCGGGTGATAAATCCCTAGCTGAGCTGATCGCCCAGGTTGAAACCGGCCTCCTCGTCGATCAGATCCTCGGCGGCGGCGCCGGTATCTCGGGGGATTTTTCGGTCAATGTTGACCTGGGCTACCGCATTCACCAGGGGCAGCTGGCGGGGCGGGTTAAAGATACGATGATCGCGGGTAACGTCTACGCCGCTCTCAAGGCCGGGGTCGAACTGGGCAACGACGCCGACTGGAATGGCTCCTGCTACACTCCTTCGGTGTTGGTGACGGGCCTGTCGGTGACCAGCGGCTAGGGCGACGGCGACCAGTTCTCCATCACCAGCGTCGGCTGACAGGCCCCCAGGGTGCTGTGCCAGCCCACCACATTGCCGATTACAGCCACCGCCGGGGCCTCAAAGCCGGTTTTAGCCACCTGCTCAACAATGGTGCTGAGGGTGCCAATCAGCGTTTGCTGCTGGGGGTGAGTGCCCCAGCGAATCAGCGCCACCGGGGTATGGGGGCTGAGGTCGGCGGCCAGCAGCTCGGCGGCAATGGGGCCCAGGTTACGGATGCCCATATACACCACAATGGTTTCAGACCCCTGGGCCACGGCCCGCCAGTTCACCCTGGGCCGATATTTCCCCGCCATTTCGTGGCCGGTGACAAAGGTAACCGTCGAACTCTGGTCGCGGTGGGTGATAGGAATGCCTGCGTAGGCCGGTACCGCTACCCCGGCGGTGATCCCGGGTACCACCTCCACCGCAATGCCCAGGGCCACCAGGGCCGCCATCTCCTCGCCGCCGCGGCCAAATACAAACGGATCTCCCCCTTTCAATCTGACCACCACCGCATGATACCTAGCCTGGTCGATGATCAGCTGGTTAATCTCAGGCTGGGCCATCGAATGTCGGCCCCGCCGCTTGCCTGCGTTGATTACCGTGGCCTGGGGATTAATCATAGCCAAAATGGGGGCACTCACCAGGGCATCGTGGATGACGACATCGGCACATTCCAGCAGCCCCTTGCCCTTCAGGGTAAACAAGCCAGGGTCGCCGGGGCCGGCTCCCACCAGGTAAACCTTGCCGTAGAAAAAACCTGACCCCACCTGAGCTGCTGTCGATGCCATAGAATAACCAAACCAGGGCTGTCAAACTACTCTACCGGGCCACGAAGCTTTAATGACCCTAGGACTTCATGGCATACCTCACGCTACTCTACTATTGAGTGCCCCGAACCCTGCGACCTGGAACCTAGAACCTAAAACCCAGCGACCCGCAATAGTACGTGCCCGCAGTTAGGGACTGGCAAACCAATAAAGTCACACCGTCATTCCCGCGTAGGCGGGAATCTATGACGAGTCTATAGCTTGAGTCGGTACTTTATTTGAGTGCAAATTCCTTAGTACGTGAATGCACATCAAACGTATGTCATTGGATACTAGGAGACCATCGACGACCGAACAGGATGCCTAAACGCTAGGCGCTTCATGGGCACGGCGGCCTGCTGGCCTCGCCCCGGTATCCGATTTAGGGCCAGATCAATCACTAAATTAGCTAAATCGACGGACGGCCCGAGGGGCGGCAGCAGCCGCAGATTAATGCCAGAAAATCGCTCCGCTAGCTCTTCGGTGGCCTGGATAATGGCATCGGTGGTGCGCCCCGTAAACAAAAAGTAGGGCAGAATCGTGAGCTGAGACAACCCGGCCTGGATCAGATGAATCATTTGGCTCTCTAACCCAGGGGTCATGGTCCAAAAGGCGGCGGTACCCCCCAACGCTTTGGCCAGGGCGTAGGTTGAGTCATTGCCCCGCGGTTGCCGACTGCCGTGTGCCAGCACCACCAGCGATTGGGCGGGGCCAGGTTGGGGGCTGGTCTGCCATTTTTGGCGCAACAGCCCCGCCAGTCCAGGGTGACTACCCAGGTGAGGACAAATATTTAGCGCCAGCTTCGGCAACGCTGGCTGCGCCAGGCGAACCTCAGCGGGAATATCCCGCATGACATGTACCCCCTGTAGCAAAAACAGGGGCACTATCTGAATCGTTTGCACTCCCATGGCCCCGGCCCGACGGCCAAACTCAAGGATTTGCTGGTGCAGGGGCCACTCGCCCGCCTCCAGGCAAGCCGTACCGACTAGTGGTGCGGTGGCCGCGCTGCCCCAGTCTGAATCATCCGCCCCAGCCCTTGAATCTAGGGACAGTGGCAGCGGAGCTTGGGGTAGTTTAACCCGTGATGACCGCGACCCAGGGCCGTTTAGGTTCGTTCTTCTGTCGTCTAATTCCCAAGCAGCGGTCGATCCAGGGGTGGGTTGTAGCCGCCGCGGGGCAAGCTCCTGAGGGTGACTAACGGCCCCTCTCACGAACTGGGTCAGTCGTTCCATCGCTTGCCCTGGGCGAGGATCTTGGCTACCGTGGGACACCAATAAGTAGGCGGTAGATGAAAATGCAGACATAGGTCACTTATTGTGAGAAAACACCAAGCCCTTCGGATGTCACATCCGCCCCACACCGCTGCCAATTAACAGTAGGCTACTATTATAAAGAATCAGGCAAAACGTCTGGTATCCCATGCAGCATTTCGGCACTTTTCAGTTTGACACTGCTCAGCTTGGCAGCCCAGTAGTCAACCGTGAGAGCAGAGTATTGGGCTAGGTTGAGGCAATTTTTCGAGCCACTGCCAAGCATTCCCTAAAGGCGGCATTGGTTTTGAGGCCCTGCCAATCTACATGGGTGACTGTCGCTCGATAGCCCCGCTCCTGAAGGGCGGTGATCAGGCGGTCGCGATTGGGGATATCCATTTGCCCCCGTCGGCCAATTTCCCCTAGGGAATAGTAATAGGGGGGCAGCTCAGACTCCTCCCGCATGACCTGGAGCAGTCTGGTCGGGGCGGCCCATCCCCGATTAATCGCCAAACCTGCCATGGCGTCTAGTGCCGCACCATCGTGGAGTGCCCCTAGCCACAGCGGCCCGCTGATCACGATTTGGGAGTCCTGGTTTGACCCTTGGCCCTCGCAGCCGGGGCAGTCTACCCGGCCTAGCCGTCGCCAGTCCACGGTTTGAAAGTGGCCGCAGCGGTGGCAGTAGGCAATCAAGCCATAGTTCCTGGGGGTCAGGGTCGGTTTAGGCACCAGCCGCACCATGGCCCGATGCACCTGCCCAGTAAACAGCGCAAACACCGGCTCTATCCCCAGGCCGCGCGAGGCCGCCTGCTGCACCGCGTGGCCAATTAGCAGCCGCAGCCCCTGCTCGTGCACCGCCGGATGGGAGCGAGCATAGGCAGGGTAAATTCGCAGGCTGCGGTCGGGGTCGTGGCCTCCGGTGGAGCGGCCATCGGTGCTGGTCAGGTAGAGCAGCCCCCCTAGACGCGTCGCCCACATGCCGATGCTGGCATAGGGGGAGGGGCCACCGAAGTTATCGATATCCACCAGATCGTAAAAATCCTGGGTTTGGGCACAGGCGAAAAAAGCCTGGTTGGCATCCTGGCAGGTCATGCGGTAGGTATTGGCGGGTAGGGCCGCCAGGTTTTGGGCCAGGGTTTGGGCCAGGTCGGGGTTAGCCTCGTTGGCCCAAACCCAGTCGACCTGGGCTTCAAGGGCATAGCGCAGCGATCGCACCCCACAGCCGCTCATCGCATCCAACACCCGCAGCTTTCCCTGGCGCTGCCGCTGCACCACCGCCATCAGCACTGCTAAGTCGCGAGCAATTTTACTCTGGGGACGGTAAAAAGCCCCATTCACCCAAAACGTTGCCTTACCTTCCTGCAAAGCGGTCACTAAACCGCCCCAATCGCCGCAGCCACCGCCAACTCTAGGGCGGGCTGGTCTAGCTCGGTGAGCACAAACACTTCCTGAACGGTTTTGCCCCGGCGGGCAATCAGCTTAAACCCGCCACGAATGGGCACCGACACCTTCACCTTGAGATGGGGCGAGTGCGCCCTAACCCTGGCAATTACTCCCGGCGTTACGGTGCCAATGCCCGGCTGCGCCACCAGCTTTTCGAGGATGGGAATGAGGCCCGGCAGATGGGTGGAATGGTTCCAGACGAGGCGACCGTCAGAGGAGGAGGGCATGGATGGAGGCTAGGTAGTGGGGAGAAGAATAGCTGAGCCATGGAGCCTGCTTGATGAAACCACCCTACGCCTTTTCCAGGGGGGCCATGGTCAACCCGGCCCGGCTCAGCTGAGTATGGTAAAGCTCAGCCTGCTCCAGGGGGCCAACCCACACCGTGGCCTGCCCCTCCTCGTGAATTTGGTTGGTTAGATCCCACGCCTGGTCGCTGCCCATGCCGGGAATATACTTCACCAGGCACTCGGCCACATGCTGAAACGTATTGAAGTCGTCGTTGAGGACGATGATTTTGTAATTGGGGTACGGCTTGCGAGTCGTCTGGCGCGTTTTTTCAGGGGCTATGGTGGGCGCTGAGGAAACCGCTTGGGGCAAAACCGAAGTCATGGTACGTGTCCTGAGAATATGCCGCGAACAAAAGTTCAATGTTACTTAGTGTATCGAATTCTGGCCCGGCTATTGTCGAGCGGCCAGTGCTGACTCAGCCAGGTCTGAGGCGGCTGTAGCCCCTAGCGATCGCGGATCTGAGGCCAGCGCTTGGGCAAATACCGCACCCCCAGCGCCACCAACACCAAAAACACCACACCCATCGCCCCCGCCAGGGGATTTTGGTTCAGGCCCGTGGCCCAGTCGGGGACGGCCCGAGTATAGCTGACCCAGTCGCCCACATCAATTAGGTAGTACCCCCACACCAGGCCGCCATGGAGGCCAATGGCCAGCCCCAGCCGACCGTGGGTACGCCGTCGGGCTAGGCCCAGAGTTAGCCCCAGCAGCAACAGCCCCGGAAAGCTGGGTAACTCGGCCAGAATGGCCGACCAGGGCTTGATAAAATGTAGCCCGGCATAGAACAGGCTGGTGACCCAGAGCGCTGTCGTAAAGCCCCAGTCGTACCGCAATTCATCCAGCAGCCAGCCCCGAAACAGCAGCTCTTCGGCTAGCCCCACCCCTAACCCCACCAGCAGCCCCTCGATTAGCAGTCGTGGCAAGGCGGAGGGCAAAGGCTGCCAGGTCAGCCAGCCCAGCCAGCCCTCGACCCCAAACAACAGACCCAGGCTAATCAACCCGACCACCAGACCGAGCCCCAACTCCTGGAGATTTTGTGCCGACGGCACCAGGCCATGGGCCGGCAGCGGTTTTGGTTGACCATGCACCCGTCGCCCCCACACCCGCAGCCAGCCTACGAACATAGCGTAGAGCAAAATCAATGGCGCCACGCTGAGGGGGGTAGTGGTGCCCAGCCAAAAATATAGCGGCACCGCAATCGGCAGCCAAGCCAGGGCCAGAATCAGCAAAAACAGAACAATTCGGGCAATGGCGGGGTAGGTGGAGATTTTTTGCATCATTTAGCGAGCCAAACCAGCCCGTTTGCTAAGCCCCGTTTATTCTACTGGCCTGCGGGGGCATGCCCTCTAATTCCAAATCCGGTTGGGCAACCCACGATTTGTTGGGGCTGAGCGGGTCGGGGCTGAGCAATGCTCAGCCCCGATGGAATTGCCGCTTTGCATCGGAGGTATTGAAGTTGCATCCAGCATTAGGACAAAAAAAGGGGGTGAACTCAGTTCACCCCCTGGCCTCATGACTTACTCTCTCAACGGTTCAACCGGAACTCCTGCCAGCCAGGACTAGGCTTCGCCAGCTTCGATGGCGGGGGCATCATTGCCCTGGCCCAGGCTGATTTTGACGACTTTGTTACGGGCCTCGACCACCTTAGGCAGGGTCAGGGTCAGTACGCCGCCGTCAAAGGTAGCGTTAACCTGGTCATTTTGTACGGCATCGGGCAGGTTCACCAAGCGGTGGAAGCTGCCGTAGCGGGCATCGTCGTAGAGCAGCTTGGCGCTGTCGGCGAACTCGGGCTGCTTACGGATGCCCGAAATCGAAACGCCATCACCACTCACCTGCACATCCAGGTTATCGGCATGAACTCCGGCCAGGTGTACAGTCAGTACGAAGGCATCACCTTGATCAACGAGACGCACGGCGGGCGCCCAGTCAGACTTGGCCAGGGCATCGCTGGTCAGGTCGCCAAACACGTCGTTAATTTGCCGACGGATAGCGTTAATTTCGGTAATGGGATCTAAGTAGCGACGAATAATCATAGGTTATAGACCTCCTGTTAACGTGCTTTTGCCGCTTTGGGAAAGCGGTTTTTGCTCTCAATCTCTACAGTTACTATGGTGCTCGATCGCCCCGAAAGTCTCCAGTAGCGGGAACCCTACCGCCGTGGGTGGCTTCCCTCCCGAACCGGTGGGGTGGGGTTAACCGGCTTAATGCTTTCGCGTTAACTCATTCCCGCGCTCTGCGCGGGAATGCAGCTCCGAAGCTCCGCCCTGTTGGGGCCGTGGAGCCGCTGGGGGGCGTTTTCAGGTGAAGCCTGGAAACGCGGTATCAGAGAATGAGGTAGCTGACTAGAGTTGCCCTTTCGCCTTAACCTGCTCGTACAGCGTGACCATGGCGGCGATGAACGAGTTATCTCGCGGCCAGAAGGCGGGGAAGTCGCCCTGCTGCTTAACGGGAATGCCGGTTACGGGAATTTGGGGCAGCGGCTCCAGGGTCTGGGGCAGGCGTTTGGCACCCTGCCAAAAGTCGCGCAGGCTGGTGTTGGGGTCGGCGTCTATGGTGTGTAGGGGGGCATAGTAAGTGTCCACCGGGCGGGGCGGCTGTTTTTCGGCCTGTAGCTCCGCCGACAGCGCCTGCCCCAGGGGCGATTTGGCCAACTCTTTAAGCAACGCCTGCCGCGACAGCCCCCGCAGCTCAAACAGCAGGAAGGGATCGCGATCGAGCTCGGCCGCGACCAGGTAGTAGACGCCGGCGATGTGCTTGCAGGGGTTGCTCCAGTCGGGGCAAGAGCAGGTGGTGTCGAAGTCTTTATGGCTACCCGGCAGCAGGTTGAGACCGAGCTGCTTGAAGGTGTCTTCGATATTATCGGGAATTTCGTTCAGCAGCAGGCGAGAAATCAGGCTGGCTTTCGAGGACATCAGGGCGATCGCCGCCGCCCACTGCTTAGCGCTAATTGCCTTAAACTCAATGGTGGTGGTATAAAGCGGCTCTTTGTGTACCCCAAAGTAGGGATTGATGGAGCCTCGCACCTGGGCGGATACAACGCCACCGTTAAGGCCAAAGGTTTTGACCTTGTTGCCCTTGGCGTAGGAGCGACCCCGGCTGAGGCGACCGGCATCGGTCAGTTTCTCGATCGCCTCAATGAATTTTTGGCCCCACCAGGTGCGGCTAAACTGGCTCATGGCGGTTAGGGGAATGGGGTGAGATGGAATAGATATTCGCCGGGGGCAAGGCAAACAAGTGTTCGCCTCGTCGGGAGGATGAGGCGTGGGTGACTAGCCTCTGGCACGGACGAATGTCTTTGAGTTTAGCATCGGGGATGGCCTCAAGCAGCGGCTGGGGGGTGGACTGCTGGGGGTGGGCGGCGGGACGTGCTCGACCCGAAAGGCCGTCGATAGGGATGTTCGAGAAGCCAGCTATGCCCCTATTACCAGGGCAGCGGTGCCCCGTCCCAGTTGAAAAATTCGCCGCTGTTAGCCGGTTCTAGCTGGTCGATTACCGTCATTAGCTGGGCTACCGTGCGCTCGACCGTAAACAGCTTTTCGGCTGGCACCCCCCGCTGAAAGGGCTGCGACAGCCGTGTATCCGTCGTCCCTGGGTGCAGCAGGGCCAGGGTGGTGTTAGGGCTTTTGCGGGCGTACTCAATGGCGGCGGTTTTGATCAGCATGTTCAGCGCCGCCTTGGAGGCTCGGTAGCCGTACCACCCCCCCAGGTGGTTGTCGCCAATGCTGCCAATTTTGGCTGAGATCGCCGCCAGCACGCTGGGCTGGTCATGTTTCAGCAGAGGCAGCAGGTGCTTGGCCAGCAGCGCTGCCCCCACGGCGTTGGTCTGAAACAGACGCCCAAGCTGGTCGCTATTGAGCTGCCCCAGGCTTTTTTCGGGCTGGAGGTGGCCCTCGTGGAGCAGGCCCACGCAATACACCACCAGATGCAGCTGCGGAGTGAGGGACTGGATTTTGGCGATGGCCTCGGCGATGGTCGATTCCTGGGTCACATCCATCCGTAGGCCGGTCAGGGCGGGGTGATTTGCCAGCGCCAGCAGCCCCTGGGCCGACTCGGGACGGCGGTAGGTGCCATATACCCGCCCAAAGCGCTGGTCGCGGAGCAACTGCTGAACAAAGCCCAGACCAATGCCCTGGCTAGCCCCCACAATCAGAGCGGTGGCGTGGTTTAAAGAGGTGCCAAATACCATGGAAGACCTAAAAAACTACTGTCTAAGGGTGGTTGAGGCATTCAGCCCTACAGCCCTACGGCCCTGGCCATCTGACCACAATCTAGCTCACCTGCGCAGACGGGTTCTGGAAACGAAAAATAGCTCAGCACCTGGGGATGAATTTCCCCAAACTGCCCCAGGGGTTGGTCATTGACCACCACCGTGGCCGCCCGCCCAGAAATGTAATAGGGCGCATCGCAAGGGGCGAGGGAAAAGTCGACTGTGAGCGCCTTCAGCAGGGTTTGCATGTAGGCCTTAGCGGTAGTGAACGAAGCGCGGGCATCGAGACTGGCAAAGCCCCAGCGGTAGCTTTCCTGCACCGCCCCAGCGGCGTTGAGGTGCAGCACTTCGCCGGTTTCATAGAGGTTAATGGGCTTGGGGGCACTGATATGGCGGGAGAGAATATCCAGCAGCCCGGCCTGGAGGGTGGTGCGGGTGGCGCTGTAGGTACGGCTCTTGGCGTTGCTGGTCTGAATGTAGGCGGGGTCAAACCGGGCCAGCAGTTCGGGGTCGGTGAGAATGAAGCTCTTTACCTCCATGAGCCCCATGCGCTGGGCCAGGTCCCCCACCCGTAGCCCTAGCTGGGCCAGGGGGGCGGCCTCCCCCAGGTGAAACTTGACCGCCAGCGGCTCGGCCTGGAGGCTCTCGATCCCCAGGGCCACCAGCAGATCTCCGGCAATATCCACCTGGCTGAAGATATCGGTGCGGTAGGTGGGTACATACACGACGTCGGTACCGCTAACCGCTAAATCCATCCGGGCCAGCACGGTGCCAAGGTTAGGCTTAGGAATAGCGGTGCCGATAATTTCGTTCAGGTATCGGGCCGAAAACGTCACCGGGTGGCGCTCTAGAGAGGGGGTAACGGTAATGCCCTGGGGGGATGCAATCGCCACCGTCTGCACCTGCGCCCCCGTATCTAGAAAATTGTGGGCCAGGATGTTGGCGGTTTCCAGCACCGTCTGGGCCAGAATGCCGGTGACATCAATGAACAGGTCGCGGGTGTGGGCGGTGACCTGGCCGATGCCCGCCGCGTTGACAATCGGCGGCATCGACAACACTGTACTGCTGGCATCCCGCAGCACGGGCACGGCATCGCTAGGGGGCAGAGTGTGGGCGTAGAGCCTACCGGCGGGGTGTGCCGTCAGAATCTGCCGGGCGGTCATGGGCTGGGTGCCATGGAGCGGCGTGAAAGTAAGGTGATCCTGGGGTACGGCGGTGTAGGTTAAGTTCCCCGCTATCTGGCTCAGGTCGTAGACGCCAATGGCAATTTTTTTGCGCTGGCGGCCAAAGGTTTGAGTTACTTTTTCCTGGAACTGAATCAGTACCTCTAGGCCGCCGTTGTCGAGGGCAACATTTTTAACCACCAGGGCCGCAATGTGGGGACGCAGGGGCTGTACCGAGGCTGTAACGTTGATGGTGCGGCCTGAGGCTTCGAGCTCATCGGGCACCAGGCGATCACGCCCGTTGTAGATATTGATGGCGCGGGCAAACCCCTCCGCCGCCAGCAGGTCGGGCCGCTCGGCGGTAACTTCGACCTCCAAGGCATCATCGGTGAGGGTGGCGTCGAGGCCGTAGTCAAAGGCCTGCTGGGCCAACTGCGGTGGGGGCGTAGCGGTCAGTCGCTGGAGGTAAGCAAGGGGAAAGGTAACGGTGGGCATGGGAAACCTGGCAGAGCCTTGTAGACCACATTCGAAGTCAGTAACCCCGACGCAAAACCGGTCATTCCGTAGGGGCATGGCAGTGCCATGCCCCTACTCATCGGGGGAAATGCAAACCGAGCTTGATATTAGACTAAATTAGATCACCGATTGGGGCTAGATACCATGGGCAGTCAATCCACCGCGAAAACCTTGTTTCTGCTGGGCTCAATGGCGGGTTGGCTAATCGTAGGAGCCGCCCTGATGTACCTGTTTCCGGTGATGGCCGACCAGCTGGTGGCCAGCGATCTGACCCATCTGTGGATGACTAACCTTGCCCGGAGCGGCTATAACCCAACCCTGGGCTGGGTCGGGGGTGGGGTGGCGCTGGGGCTGACGGTGGCGGGCAACTGGGTGTGGTATCGGTACTTTGAGGGCAAACCCTAGGGTTTTAGCTAACGCTCTCTAGCTAACTCTAAGGTGTAGGCCGGATGGAATCATCGGGTGCATTCGCAATGGCAATGTACCCCTTAAGCAATGCACCCCTTAAAGGTTAGGAATTTTTCCTTGATTTCCGCTGGGGCAATTGCAGGGTCATGCCGGGCTGGTGCAGGGCCAGGGCCTGGTGCAGGCAGTCTGGGGTGAGGGTGGCTGGGGTAGTTTGCTGAGCCAGGGCGACGGCGGTTTTGGCCAGGGTAGCGATGCCGCCGCCGGTGAGGGTCAATTGTTGGGCGACCTGGGGCCAGCGCACCCGCCGATCGACCTTGAGATCATTGGGAATTGCCTGCCGCCAGAGATCCTGCCGGGCTGTTTCGGTCGGATAGGGGAACTCAATTACGCCATCCATAGCCCGCCGCCAGGAAGGCTTGACGGCCTGCAGGTAGTGGGTGGTCAAAATAGTCAGGCCAGGCTGGTTACGGCGCTGGTTCACCCACTGCTGCACCAAGGCTAGCTCTACCAGCGGGGAACGCCCGAACCAGGACGGGGCCGATTTTACCAGAAGCAGGCCGGGGGGCAGCATGGCTAGGTCATCTCCCAGGCTATCGAGCTGATCGGGTTGAATGGCGGCCAGATCAAGCCTTACCACGGGCAGGGCCAGGGCAGCCCCAAGCACCTGGGCCGCCAGGGTTTTGCCCGTGCCTGCCGCTCCGGCAAACAGCACTAGGGGGCTGCAATCTGGGTCAGCGACGGTCCCCTGGGTCAGGGTCTTGAGCTGGGTCAGGGTGGGTTCCGGCAGCACCAAGCTGGCCCAGCCCTCCCCTGGGGGGAGGGGCTGTAGCAGGCGGCTACCCCAGCCGGGCCGAGCCAGATGTTCAATCGTTCCAGGGTCAGGCAGTTCTGACAGCAGGTAGGTGGTCAGGTCTTCGGTAAGGCGCAGGTGGCGGCTAAGCAGGGTGGTATCGTCGGCGTTGACCCACTCCACCAGGCCGAGGCTGACCAGGCGGCTGTCGGGGGCAATCAGGGGGCGGGCGGTGCGCCATTCCTGGTCGTTGCGGCACAGCAGCCGCAGGCACAGATCGACGGTGGGCAGATCCCAGTCAGACTCGTCGTGCTGGTATTGCAGGTAGCTATAGAGTCGCCCAAACCGCTGGTTGATTTCAGGGGCCAGGGCCAGCAAAATCACATTTTTCTCGAACTGGCTGAGCTGGAGCTGGTCGCGCAGCCAGGGCAGCGCCAGCACAATACCCTGGCGCTGGCTGGCCTGGATGCGGGCTTCCAGGTGCTGAGCGTAGCCGCCGCCCTGGGTCTGGGTCAGCTTGGGCGGACGAGCGAGATCGTAGCCGGGCTGGCCATTGAGGGTAATAATCCCCTTCCACCAGTGGCTGGTGACCCGATCTTCCTCCGACAGGGCAAAGTCGTCGAGGTCTTGAAGATCGCGCTTTTGGCGCGAGACTGCCACCATCAGCAGCCGATCGAGCCAGGATAGCTCGGTTTTAAGATAGGCCCAGTTGTCGGCAAAGGGGCTCACCCCGTCAGGATTGGACATCGCCCAGGACTCGAATAAACTCTAGGGGTAACCCATCGGCATCGGCGATAAAAGCGACTTCGTAGACGCGATCGCCAATGATCTGCTGCTGCGGTTCCAGCAAGACCTTCAGGGTGTTGATGTTTTCAGCCGCCGGGGCGGCCACGGCTAACCGCTCTCGCAGCCGCCCCAGCCAGGTGGGCAAGCTCTCGACCCGCTCGGTCAGGTCGAAGGAGAGGTGATAGTAGCCCGTGTACTGCTCATCCCCGAAGGCATCCGCCGTCGGGGCGGGTTCGGGCACCTGAATCAGCTCGATCCGCCCGCCCAGCCCCTCCATCCAGCAGGCCAGGGTAATGCCCGCCGTAAACCGTTCGTGCACCGTAAAGCCCAGGCACTCATAAAACGCCATGGCGCGATGAATATTCTGCGTGCGAATAGACGCGTGGTGGAGCATCGGGCCAGCTACTCAAACAGGCGAAAATAGGGATAGCGCACCGGTACGCCGGGCTCTTTCTCCAGGTTAAAGTTGATCACCGCCCACTGGGGATCGTGGTCGGGGGAGGGGCTAAACTCCACCGGCAAACCGTAGAGCTTGGGGGCTGGCGACAAATCCATCTGCCCCCGCCAGGGAGAGTTGCGCTCCAGGTAGGCATTCACCAGCTCCCGATACCGATCGGCAATAATCACGCGGGTGGCGCGATAGCCCTGGGTATAGAGCCGATCCAGGGCTTCATGGATTTCAAACCGGATGCCGTCGGGGTGGGTGTGCTGGCGATACCATTCGCCATCCCACTGCCGCCAGTGGCGACCCGACTGGAGATGCACCAGTTCTTTCGTATCGGGGTTGGCCTCAAACGCCCCGTGGCGAGTGCACAGGTAGGTGTCGGTCAAGGTCAGAGCCGGAATGGTCTGACGACAGTGAGGACACTGGATTTCTGGGCCGTAGATGGGATACTGCAAAACGGAATTGACCATTGGGCTGAAACCACACGTTCCCTTATGGCGGCAATGAACTCGGCGCTGTAGCCGTATTATACCTGTGGGAACTCGGCACACTCCGTAGTCGGCGTACCCCATTGGCTGAATCGATCAATTTTCTTGGCAACTTTACTAAAAATGTCCTCACCCTCGCCCCTCATTTGGCCGACCCCAGACCGCTCCAAAGCGGCCTTTGTTGCCCCTAACGCTACCGTTATCGGTCACGTGTTGCTCCACCAGGGGTGCAGCATCTGGTACGGGGCAGTGCTGCGGGGAGATGTGGAAACCATTGAGGTAGGAGCCTACACCAACGTGCAGGACGGGGCCATTCTACACGGCGACCCAGGGCAGCCCACGGTGCTGGAGGACTCGGTTACCATTGGCCACCGGGCCGTCATCCACAGCGCCCACATCGAACAGGGCAGCCTGGTGGGGATCGGGGCGATTGTACTCAACGGCGTTAGGGTCGGGGTCGGCAGTGTGATCGGGGCCGGGGCCGTAGTCACCCAAGACATCCCGCCGCGATCGCTGGTGATGGGGGTGCCGGGCCGGGTGGTGCGACCCGTCGCTGATTCCCAGGCCCTAGAACTGCTGGAACATGCCCAAAAATACTACAAACTGGCCCTGGTACATGCCGGACAGGGCATTGACCTGGGCTTTGATTAACCAACCGTGGGGTGCGCTACGGCTGGGCCAACGCATCCTCCGGTTGGGATGGGTCTGCCCAGCCGGAATCCATCAAAACCCGTCCCGCATGGGTTACGCGGCGGGTAACCCATCCTACAAATCCTACAAAGGGCGGCAACAGTTCAGGATTTCAGCACATCATCCAGAATTGCCTTAGCGGGCTGGGCCTGTTCTAGGGCGATTTGATAATCACCGTACAGGCGCAGCAGCTTGGCTAGCCCTCCGACCCCCGACTTGAGCTCCTCCAGGTCTTCCCCGGACAGCAGCTCGCCATCCAGCAGCCGCAGAACGAGGGGCTTAAGATCACCCACTTCTAGACGTGCCTTTTGGAGTTTTTCGACGGTGTTAAGCAGGGTTTTAAGGTGCTTAAATAAGGCCTCGATTTGATCAGATTCAATCTGGTCGGCGGGGCCCCTTTCCACCTCGGCGGGGTCAGCCATTACGGTTTCTAACCGATCAGAATCAGCCGACTGTGGCTCAACTGAGGTCGTCGGGCCGCTTACTTTTGCTTGTACCATGCGCTGGGTCTCCACAGAACCTGAGCCATTCGTGCCGCTGTCGGGGCTTGATGTCCATCCGAGATGAGCCGAACGGTGATCGAGATCACCAATTGGTATGAGTCGCACCCACCTAAAACCGATTGCCGCCCGACCATACGACTGGCCGAATCTTACTGCATTTAGACTACAGCACTTACAGCTATTGTCTCGCTAGTTCGCTTAAATTGAGCCGGTGAGAGGCAAGCTGACTGCCATCAGCGCCTGACCTGAGGGGCTGTTTAAAGAGTTCAGGGAGCCTGACTTGACACGGTAAAAGCTAGGTCAAACGCGGGCCATGGTTGCAGGCCTGTACGCGCTCTGAGCAGCAATTATACTCATAACCACCCTTTGCCCCCTCTCAGGCTGAGCCGTGGCTTAGACTAAAGATGACCTAACATTGAATTCTGAACTGAACTACCAACCCCAATGGCCCCCCCTGTCCCACCCCCCAGTTCCCGCCACGAGCTAGTGCAGTTTATTCACCTGGCCCGCAACCACGGGGCCACGGATGACTTCATTGGCAAGCTGCTGCGCGACTACGGTTGGCCCCAGCGGGAGGTGGAGCGAGCTTTTTTTGAGGTGTATGAAACCCTTACTGGCCAGCCCATTCCCACCCCCAAGGGGGGCTCAGGGGAGATGGCCCGCGATGCTTTCTTTTATTTGCTAGCTTTTATTGCCCTGGTTCTTTGGACGCAGGCCCTAGGAGAAATAGCGTTTTTCTTTATTGATAATCTAGTTCCTGATAGCCTTAACCCTTACTATGGCGACTCCTCCTGGCGGCTGGCCTTTGCCCTGGCGCGGCTGATGGTGGCCTATCCGGTATATCTGGGGCTAATGCGGCAAATCAATAGAGACTTGGCCCATCATCGGGAGAAATACTTTTCGGGGGTGCGCAAGTGGCTGACCTACCTCACCCTTTGGGTCACGGCCCTGATTGCAATTGGGGCGCTAATTGCCTTTCTCACCTCATTTCTGCGCGGAGAGCTGACCCTGCGCTTTGTGCTCAAGGTGCTGGTAGTGCTGGTGCTGGATGGCGGCGTGCTGTGGTACTACACCCACTGGATTCGGCGCGAACCGGCCCCTAAGTCGTTGCGGGTGACCCCATGAAGAAACTGTCGTTTGATCAAGCGTTTGCTGCCGCCGCTACGGTAGCCGTCGTTACCGGGCTGGTGGCCGGGTTTTGGGTGCTGGGCACCCCCGGTCGCCAGCGGTCGGTGGCGGCCGATCGGCAGCGGCTGCAAGACCTGGGTGCGATCGCCCAAACCCTACATCAAGACTTTATCGCCCAGCCCGATGCCTACACACTACCCGCCGCGCTGGATGCGGCAGACCTCGGCACCGACCCTCTGACGAACCAGCCCTACGAATTTCAGCGTCTCAGCGATCAAACCTTTGCGCTCTGCGCCCAATTCGATACCGACAGCAGCACCTATCCCCTGGGCAATCGTCCCCTAGACTCTCAGGCTCAGCGCTGGCAGCATCCCCAGGGACGCCACTGTTTTGAGTTTGAGGTGTCAGAGTATCCCGACGGGTTCTACTATCCCTAGCGGGGTTAGAAGCCCCCACGGGGTAACGGCAGATGTTGACTCCGGTGCGAGTAAATCATTCGGGCTCCAGGTCAGGCCTGGGCCGACAGCAGGGGTTCTAGGTGAGTAATGAGGCGATCGCACTCCGCCATGGTGTTGTAGTGCACCAGGCTAACCCGCACCACACCGCCCCGGGGCAGCAGCCCTAAATCCTCAATCAGCCGCAGGGCGTAGAAATGCCCGTAGCGAATGCCAATCTGATGGCGATCGATTTGGGGTGGAATCTGATCGCTGTCGAGGCCATCTACCACAAACGAGATCGTTGGCACCCGCCGCGCCGCGTCAGCTTCGGGTCGACCGATAATCCGAACCTGAGGCTGAGCTTGAAGAAACGTCAGCAGACGCTCGCTCAAGCCCTGCTCGTGCGCTTGAATCAACGAAAAGGCTTGATCGAGCCGCCCGGCCAGCACTGGAACCGGTTCATCACCCCAGTGGTGCTGGGCCAGCGCCTGAAAATAGTCAGGAATAGCCCCTAGCCCGTAGGTCAGCTCATAGCTGCTGCCCCCCGGCTGAAACTTGTAGGGAATCGCCGTATTTTCGATAAAAAAGTGGTTGTACCCCGGCAGGGCCAGCAGATGTGCTTGTTTACCGTAGAGCAGGGCCAGGTGGGGGCCATAGACCTTGTACAAGCTAAAGGCGTAGAAATCTACGTCCAGGGCCTGCACATCCACCCGGCGGTGGGGAGCATAGGCTACGCCATCAACACAGATCAGCGCGCCGTGGGCGTGGACGCGATCGGCAATTTGGCGAATTGGGTTAATGGTGCCCAGCACGTTAGAGACGTGGGTAACGGCCACCAGTCTAGTTTTGGTAGTCAGCAAAGCCTCTAAATCAGCCAGGTCAAGGTCAAAGGTTTCTGGATTCACCTTCCAGATCTTGAGGATAATGCCCTGGCGCCGTAGCTCCATCCAGGGGCTGATATTAGCCTCATGGTCGCTGTTGGTGACGATAATTTCGTCCCCCGGGGCCAGGGTTTGCCCCAGGCAGTGGGCCAAGATGCGAAATAGGGCAGAGGTGCTCGGCCCCAAGACCACCTCTGCCGGGTCGGCGGCGTTAATTAGCGTTGCCATGGCTTCAGTGCCCGCCGCTACCCGCGCCGTTGCCGTTTGGGAAACCGCGTAGGACGCCCCCAACTGCACATTCGAGGTGTAGAGAAACTCGGTTATGCGCTCCACCACCGGCTGGAGGATCTGGGAACCCCCGGCATTATCTAAAAACGTCCAGTCGCTCCCCAGGGCTGGAAAGTGCTGGCGCACGTAGTCGAGGTGCAGGGCCGGGGTACGGGTAGATGCGGCTAGGGTCATAGCAGGTTAGGAAAGTCACTGCTCTAATTATGGAAGGATTTTTAAGTCTGAAGAGAATTCCAGCCCTAAATCGGGTTGACCGCAATGCCGCCCCAAACTTTTCAGCTTGTCCCTAAGTGCAGCGTCAAGATTAAAAATTAGAGTTCTCGTAGGTTCAGTAGATCGAAAACGATGGGCCTAGCCGCAGAATTGCCCTCACCCCAAACCCCTCTCCCAAGCTTGGGAGAGGGGCTTTGAGCCGTTCTGGCCCCCTTTTCCCAGGTTGGGAGAAGGGGCTGGGGGATGTAGCTTGCTTCCCGCAGGGTGGGCCAGCAGGGGCTTTATGATCTACTGAGGTTGGGTGGCGCCGCTCGGGCCGAACGCAAGGACAGCGATACCCTCCGCATCCTCAGGCTTCTGCTAGCCTGGGGTAGCTCAAGCCAAGCCCCCCTATGAACAGCTTTTGATTCCCCCCAGGCGGCGCTCCACAGGTCTTTTGGCCTGCGACCAGGGGGTGCTTCCGTCGGTCGCCAGGCCGTCCAGTTCGGGAACCCGTACAGCGGCATTCATTGTCATGGCTACCTTTGACGGCGTAAATTAGCACTCGGAGCTTGAGAGTGCTAAGCTCCGTTATATAGGTTATGTATTGCGTCTGAGTGAACAGGGTTTTACCCCAGGCGCTGTCGTTGTAGCAAATCCGGAGAAGTGTTTTATGGCAGCTATCACGTTGGCGGCATCTAGCGTTAAGCCCCTAGCCGATCGAGTTTTGATCAAAGTCAGTGAATCTGAAGAAACCACTGCTGGCGGCATTTTTCTGCCCGATACCGCTAAGGAAAAGCCCCAGGTTGGCGAAATTACCGCCGTTGGCCCCGGCAAACCCGATGACAAAGGTAGCCGTCAGGCCATGGAAGTCAAAATTGGCGATAAGGTTCTCTATTCCAAGTATGCCGGTACCGACATCAAGCTCGGCAGCGAGGAGTATGTACTGCTGTCTGAGAAAGACATTCTAGCCGTGCTGGGCTAGGGGTTAGCGATTTACGGCTGAGGTCTTAGCCGTAATTTTCTAAGTTGCAGAGCTATTCCCCTCTAGCTATTGGCCACTGATGTCTAATTTTCTCGCGTTCACGACTTCATCCATATTGGGAGAACATTTTATTTATGGCTAAGCGCATTATCTACAACGAAAACGCTCGTCGCGCCCTTGAGCGCGGCATGGACATTCTGGCCGAGGCCGTCGCCGTTACCCTGGGGCCTAAGGGCCGCAACGTGGTGCTAGAGAAAAAGTTTGGGGCACCCCAAATCGTTAACGACGGCGTCACCATTGCTAAGGAAATTGAGCTGGAAGACAACGTTGAAAACACCGGCGTAGCTCTGATTCGTCAGGCGGCTTCTAAAACCAACGACTCCGCTGGGGATGGCACCACCACCGCCACCGTACTGGCCCACGCCATCGTGAAGGAAGGGCTGCGTAACGTGGCCGCCGGGGCCAACGCGATCGCCCTCAAGCGCGGCGTCGACAAGGCTACCGCCTACCTGGTGGAGAAAATTGCTGAGCACGCCCGCCCCGTCGGCGACTCTAAGTCCATTGCTCAGGTTGGCTCTATTTCCGCCGGTAACGACGAAGAAGTGGGCGCCATGATTGCCGAAGCCATGGACAAAGTGGGCCGTGAAGGGGTGATTTCCCTAGAGGAAGGCAAGTCCATGACCACCGAACTGGAGGTCACCGAGGGGATGCGCTTCGACAAGGGCTATATCTCCCCCTACTTCGTCACCGATACCGAGCGCATGGAAGCGGTGATGGAAGAGCCCTACATTCTCATCACCGACAAGAAAATTGCCCTGGTGCAAGATCTGGTGCCCGTGCTTGAGCAAGTGGCTCGATCCGGCAAGCCGTTAGTTATCATCGCCGAAGACATCGAGAAAGAAGCCCTCGCTACTCTGGTGGTAAACCGCCTGCGTGGCGTGCTCAACGTGGCCGCCATCAAAGCCCCCGGCTTTGGCGATCGCCGTAAGGCCATGCTCGAAGACATCGCCGTGCTCACTGGCGGTCAGGTGATTAGCGAAGACACCGGCCTCAAGCTGGAAAGCACCAAGCTCGACATGCTGGGTCAGGCCCGTCGCCTCAACATCACCAAAGACAACACCACCATCGTAGCCGAAGGCAACGAGCAGGCGGTCAAGGCTCGCTGTGAGCAAATTCGTCGCCAAATCGACGACACCGAGTCGACCTACGACAAAGAGAAGCTGCAGGAGCGCCTCGCCAAGTTATCTGGCGGTGTGGCCGTGATTAAAGTCGGGGCCGCCACCGAAACCGAGATGAAAGACCGCAAGCTGCGCCTTGAAGACGCCATCAACGCCACCAAAGCGGCGGTAGAAGAGGGCATCGTCCCCGGCGGCGGCACCACCCTGGCTCACCTGGTACCCGACCTCAATGCCTGGATTGAGGCCAACCTGACCGGGGAAGAGCTGACCGGTGCTACCATCGTGTCGCGTGCCCTGGCCGCACCCCTGATGCGGATTGCTGAAAACGCCGGTCAAAACGGCGCGGTAATCGCCGAGCGGGTCAAAGAGAAGGACTTCAACGTCGGCTACAACGCCGCCAATGGCGAGTTCGTTGATATGTTTGACGCTGGTATCGTTGACCCCGCTAAGGTTACCCGCTCGGCGTTGCAGAACGCCGCTTCGATCGCCGGGATGGTGCTGACCACCGAGTGCATTGTCGTCGATAAGCCCGAACCCAAAGATAGCGCCCCCGCTGGCGCTGGCATGGGCGGCGGCGACTTCGACTACTAGACCGACGGGCATGATGGGTTAACCCCAGATAGCCCCTAATGAACAAAAGCCGCCCTGACTGCCAGGGCGGCTTTTTATGATCAAGTGTCAGTTGGTAGCGATTAGCTTGGTTGTCAAGCTAATCGCTACCGTGGTTCTTTACTCGTCGCTACGGTAGCGCACGGTAATGCGGCCCTGATCAAGCTGCAAAATCTCGCCCCCTAGGGCCTGAATGCGCTCTACCGCCAGCCTTTGGGTGCGTTCATCCACCGCCAGGTTACTGACCTGAATCCAGGCGCTAATTTGAGCCGCTTTGCTAACCGGGTTTTGGGCTAAAAAGGCCGCGGTTTGGCGAGAAGCCTCGGCCACCGACGGCGCCGCCGGATCGCTAGACTGGTCGGCCCAGCTGGCGGCGGTTTCAAAGGACTGCTGTGCCCCGGCCCCATCGCCCAAAAACAAGAGCTGGTCAATGCCCCTAAGCCGCCACACCTGATAGCCCCCCGCAGGGACTTCGGGGGTCATCGCAGCGGTGCCGCGGGTCATGATCTCAACGGTGCGCTCGGGCTCTCCGGCAAAAAGAGAGGTGCTGGTGGAGAGAAACAGGTAGGGGGTGACGAAGTATGGGTCTTTATCGACAATCACCTCAAAAAACTCTGGACTGACCCCATAGCCCACCTGGGAGCGCCGGTCGGTGTCGCCAAAATACTGCAAGAAGCTCAAAAAAGCCCAGTCAGCGACCAAGTTGTTGTAGCCAAAGCTAGGGGTTTCTCGCAAAAGCTGCAACCGCAGCTTTTCTTGCTGTTCTTGGGTTTGCAGAGCGGCTTGGGGCGGCGCGGTGGCCGCCAACGTTTGCAGGGCTTGAAACGACCGCATCTGTAACCCAACAATGACCGTCATGAATAAAAGGCCCGCACCAACCGGCAACAGAGCCTGCAATAAAGACGGTTTTAGCGCCCGGATAGTCATAGACAGTACGTTTGTGGTTCGTTTATGCGTTTCAATCCCTAAGCCGCGGTGGCAAAGCGAATCTTTAGGTAGTCATCCTCCATTTTGGCCCCAGAGGGCTGGAGCGCCGCCAGCGCCTGGGGCAGCACCAGATTGCGGCGGTGGTTGCCGATGCGAATGTTGAGTTCATCCGCTGACTTGCTCAGATCGACTTTGTCTTTGGGGATGCCAGGCAGATAAATTTCCAGGCTGTAGTGGTCATCTCCCTGGACGACCCGCAGCGTGGTTTCTTTGTAGTAAACCTGGGTGGGGTCTTCGTTATGATACAGCGTCTCTTTGAGGCGGTGTAGGGCTTCTAGGCCGCACATCTCATCGGCAAACAGAGGTACTTCCTTAACCGGCAGCGGTCGAAAATTTTCGTGGATTTCATGCCGGTACTGCTGCTGCTTTTCTTTCATTCGCTGAAAGAACGGATCTTCCACAGTGTCGGGGATGATGCGATTGGCGATCACCAGATCGGTGCCGACGTTGTAAAGGCTGAGGTAGGCGTGGGCGCGGAGGGATTCCTTAATCACCATTTTTTCAGGATTGGTGACCAGGCGCACCGAGGTGGTGGTGGGGTCGCTGAGGACTTTCTCAAGCGCCACCAGTTGCTCATAGAACTCGTAGGGCGCATCCATCACCTCCTTGGTAGGCAGCGAGAACCCAGCTACCGGACGAAACAACGGCTCCACTAGGGGGCGCAGGGCCGCAGACACTGCCTGAAAGGGCCTATAGAGCTTGCGCATATACCAGCCCGCCACCTCCGGCAGGCTCAGCAGCCGTAGCGCGGTGCCGGTGGGGGCCGAGTCGATGATCAGCACGTCATACTCGCCCTCGTCGTGGTGGCGCTTCATGCGCACCAGGCTAAAGATTTCATCCATGCCGGGGAGAATGGCCAACTCCTCCGCCTCAATGCCATCGAGCCCCCGCGCCTGGAGTACGTCGGTAATGTAGCGCTTGACCGCCCCCCAGTTGCCCTCTAGCTCCATCAGGGCATCGAGCTCAGCGCCCCAAAGGTTGGGCTGCACCGGGCGCGGGTCGTGCCCCAGCTCCAGATCAAAGCTGTCGGCCAGGGAGTGGGCCGGGTCGGTGCTTAGTACCAGGGTTTTATAGCCCAGCTCGGCACAGCGCAGGCCCGTAGCCGCCGCCACCGAGGTTTTGCCGACCCCGCCCTTTCCGGTCATTAACAATACCCGCATGTGGGTGTTCCTCTTGTAGTTAGTCTATGGTTCCCTGATCTTTAATCTAAAGGGTTTTTCAGCATTTGGGCTGGACGCGACCATGGTTAAGGCCGATACTGGCCCTGGGCCCACCAGTTGCCCCAGGGCCAGCCACCGCCGCGTTCTAGAAACTGACTTTAGAAACTAACTTAGGGATCGTCTGGATCAACACCCAACGCCCTGAGCTGCTCGGCCAATCGAGCCGCCCGCATTTCAGCTTCACTGGCCCGCTGACGTTCGGCTTCGGCCCGCTGACGTTCGGCTTCGGCCCGCTGGCGGTCAATTTCAGCCTGTCGAGCAATGGCGGTATAGCTTAAAAAGGGTTCACCATCGGGGCGAATAATTTGCAGCACTGCCCCTGACTGGTCAAACCGAATGCCCAAGCGGGGGCTGACCCAGTCAGCGATGGGGTCAACGATGTCGAGAAAGTCCTCATTGCGCTGCCACCCGCTGAGGGCATTGGTATCGGGGTCATAGAGATAATATTCCTCCACTCCGAAGCGGTCGTAAAACAGCAGCTTCCGGTTCATTTCGGCACGGGTATTGCCGGGGGAGAGAATTTCAAACACCACCTGGGGCGAAGTACCCCCCTCCTGCCACTGGCGATAGGAGCCCCGGTCGCCCTTAGGACGGCCAAAAATAACCATTACATCCGGCGCGGTACGGGTCTTGTTATCCCCCTCCACTGGGTACCACAGCAGATCCCCAGCCACAAAGACATCAGGGTCGTCGGCAAACAGCCAGTCTAAATTTTGCTGAATGGCTACAATCCAGCGGAACTGTTTAGTGTTATCGGCCATGGGCTGCCCATCACTATCGGGATAGACCACCGCAGGCTGAGAGGATGGGTGAGCTTGCACCATAGACTCTAGTGACGCAATGATGAAAGTACGGTCGGTGGGATATCTCTAGGGTATCAACTCGACGGGCCGAAAGGGATCTTGAGAAGGTGAGTCGCCTTAGCCAGAACGCCCTAACTCAACCAGCCGTCAGGATCCATAATCCAGAGCTTGCATGCCTCCTGGCTCCTGAATTCTGGCTGGGGCATCGTTCCCCGCTTTGAGGGGTCATCCCCTGGCAACCCGTTTATATGAAAGTCTGATGAAGCCACGGCGATCACTTAGTCTTTATCCTGATTTTGGTGGTTTAGTGGGGAATGTTAAGCGTGGGTAAGCCAAACCGCGCCCGCCCACGCCGTTGAGTCTTTATACAGAACCCCACTTACTAGCTGAACCTTTTATACTTGAACAGCTCCCGGCCTTTTGGCTGGGAGTTATTCATTTAGGGGGCACTTAACCTCCAACTCAGCCCCATCTAGGCACTTTGGTAAGTGGGTTGGTAAAGTCATGGGCTTTGCTGCGTTACGGCTATGCTCAACGCAGCAAAGCCCAGCCCAGGATGAATTAACGCAGCGTGACCTAGGCTACAGAGGTTTTAGATTTGATCCGGCCCGCCGCCTGAGTGGTGGCGAGGCGCAGGTAGAAATAAGACGGATTCAATCGGGCTGAATAGTTCCCTGATGGGGTTCCAACATCTATGATGTGTGGGAGATTACCTTCTGTAACACCCTTGCCTCGGATTGTGAACGCAACCTCTGTTTTCAGGGTTTTTAGGCCAAACCGGCCCTTCCCTATTCTGCGCTATGCCATGCGCCGTCGTTGTTTTATCCTGGGTGGGCCACTTGTGGGTGGGTTACTTACGGTCTGGCTCACGACCTGGCCAGCCTTTGCCCAGTTCTCCCCTGGTAATTCGGTGGTTTCTCCTAGCCCCGCGACGGCTGAGCCGATTCGCGTAGCCACCCGGCTGATTCAGCCCGATGCCTTTGAGAAAAACGGCGAAATCGTCGGTTTTAGTGTCGATGTAGGTCGAGCGATCTTGGCTGAGATGGAGCAACCAGCGGCACTGCAAACCTATAGCGATGTTTCGGCCATACTAGAGGCAATCCGCACTGAGCAGGCAGACTTAGGCATCGCTTCCATTGCCGTTACCAGCCAGCGGGAGCAGGAATTTGACTTCTCTCACCCAATTTTGCTGGGGGGGCTACAAATTTTGGTACCCATGCCGGTAGAGCAAACCCGCGTGGCCGAGGAGGAAATTGTGCGGCGGCTTTTGCAGCCCGACCTACTCAGGCTGACGGGGGTGGTGGCGTTGTTGATGCTCATTCCGGCCCATGTGCTTTGGTATTTTGAGCGCAACAATAAAGATGGCTTAATCGATAACTCTGCCTATTTTCCCGGCATTTTCCACGCCCTGTGGTGGACTATTTTGACCCTGCTGGGGCAGGCGGACGAAATGCCGCGCGGGCCAGTGGGTAAAATCGTCGGACTATTTTGGCTAGTGGTCGGAGTGATTTATTTAACCTACTTTACGGCAGGGCTAACCGCTGAACTGGCCGTTCAAGAAATTCAGGGTAATATTCACAGCCTGGCCGATCTCCAGAACCGCCCCGTGGCGCTGCTTGCCGATGACGAAGCGATTGACTATTTAGTGGCTAACAACGTTCAGCAGATCACCCGCTTTACCCAGCCCGAATCGGCCTTTGCCGCCCTCGCGGCCCACGAGGTTGAAGCCGTCATCGCCCCTCGCCCCCTACTGCTGTACTATGCAGCCCACGAGGGCAGAGATTTGGTAGAGGTGGTCGGCACGCCGTTTCGAGAGCAGTATTTTGCCATCGTGATGGCCAAAGATAGCCCCTACCGCAAACCCGTTAATAAGGCTATTTTGACCTTAAAAGAAAATGGCACCTACGAAACCATCCACCAAAAATGGTTTGGGATCAGCCCGCAGGATTAACTCACTATGTCTTGTCGAACTAGCGATTAGCAGGCGCCTGCCCCTGGAGATAATTGACAAACGCGACCCCTAGCCAGCCCAGCAGGCCGTAAATCAGCATGGCAAACAGCAAATTTAAATCGAAAATTCGAGTGGCGTCAGCGTTAGTCGGGCTAATAAACAGGGTTGAAAAGGGGGCTATGAACGGGTCAGAAATTTTAAAGATAAACTGAGCAAATTCATTATCGGGGTTAGCTACGGATACCCGCAACAAAAACCGAATGGCTAACAAAATCTCCAGTGCCGCTACCAGCAGCAGAATGGTGCTGCGCACCCAGGCTAGTCTGGATCGCCGCTGAGCCGCCCGCAGACGCTGCTTTTCCTGGCTCAGGCGATAGGCTTCTTGCTCGCGCAGCAGCTTCTGGCGTTGCTCAAAGTTGTCGTAATCGTTGGGGTTTTGGCTCATGGTTACCAGCCTGGCGGGCTACCGACCTGCACATTGACCCTGATTATACTGCGAACGAGTTATCTCCCCCGACCGCCCCAACGCCTGATTTTACCTATCTCCCTGGACAGACCTAAGTCTCTTACAGGGTTGACAGGGGCGAAAAAACTGTCAGCCCCCCAGGGATGCACTCAAACTCGATGGGGTTAGCCTCGACAATTTCGCCATCGATGACCAGGGTCTGGGCGGGGTTAGTGGTGACCTTGAGGCGAGGGGTACGCAGGCAGAGAATATTGTCTCGCTGGGTGGGGTTGCCCACGGCGGCGGAGGCCAGCAGCGAAGCAAAGGCATTCAGCCCCTGCAGGCGGGTGGTGCCGGTGGCAATGGTGACCTCCAGCAGGCCATCGTCGGGGATAACGCCGCCAAACCCCTGGGCCAGCACCGAGGTGGGGGGGGCTACGTTGGCCACGGTAATGGCGGTGGTGCTGATGTGGGTAGTTTCGCCATCGATCTCTAGGGTAGCCTCGAAGGGCAGGGCGGTGGCGAGTTGCCTGACCCCGGCCATGATGTAGGCCAGGTTGCCCAGCTGGTTTTTCAGCTCGCGGCTGGCCTTACTGACCATGCCGGCCTCGAACCCCAAGCCGGCCAGCAAAATCATGGGAATGTCGTTGCAGCGGGCGGCATCGACCACGTGGGTGTTGCCCGCCAAAATCGTTTCACAGGCGCCCCGCATGGTGGTGGGAATTTTTAACCCCACGGCAAAGGCATTGGCGGTGCCCCTGGGGATTATTCCCAGGGGAATGCCTGAACCTATGGTGGCACCGGCCACCGCCGATACCGTGCCATCTCCCCCGGCCGCGATGATCAGGCTGCTGCCCATATCGTTCTCATCTTTCGAGCGAATGTTGGCGATGATCGCCCTGGCCTGATCCGCCGGATCCACACCGGGCTGGGTCATGATTACGTTAACCAGAATGCGCGGCTCTAGCACTTCGCGAATCAGGGCCAGGTCAAGCTGGGGGTTGCCCTGGCCCGCTACCGGATTGAAGATTAAGTAGGCAATCTGGCTCTTGGCCAGCCCCAGCAGCATCAGCGACGCCGACGCCGGGTTCAGGGCGATGGGAATACCCCGCAGCTGGCAGGCCCGCAGCACCAGGGCAAAACTGGGGTATCCGGTGGTCGTAGCCTGGGGGTCGGCAAAAAAGAGCACCCCGGCCACCTCCCCGGTTAAAACTTGGGCCGCTAGCTCAATGTCGCCACCCTGGGACGATTCTGGCAGCGATCTCAGATCAATGGCCGCCATCCCCCAGCCCTGCTGGATGCGCTCGCTAATCTCCGCCGTGGTCAGAATCTTGAAGTGGGTCAGCACCTTCTGGTTTTTGGCTAGCCAGTTAACCAGGCCATCGATTTGACTGGGGTGAGCAAGAATGGCGAGGGTGCTAGACATTCAGAAAACGGGTAAAGATTGTATGGAGAGAGTCGTTGGGAGAAGCCTGGCGCCGCCCCTACCCTGCCATGGCCACCGGGAGGGCATCTAGCCCAAAAACCCTCTGCCCCAGGGAGTATTCGCCTTGCAAGCATCATCCAAGCTAAAAGAATAGCGTATTAGCTGCTCTCGCACCGCGACCCCAGCCAGATTTCAGCCCCTAAAACTGCCGCCGGGAGAAAATCAGCGTCGCCACCGTTAACAAAAATGCCGTATACGCCAGCCCGTAGAGCAGATTACTCAGCAGCCCCAGACTATCGGGCAGTAGCGCCAGGCCGTAGACGGCTTCGTTGCGCAGGTTAAGCCGCTCTAAGTCGGGCAGCGCCAGGTAGAGACCGTTGGTAACCTGCTGGAGAGCAGGGTTGTCACTGATCTGCCCAAATCCAACGAGATCTTGGGTGAGGTGGCCCATCAGGTAGGTGGCAAAGGTCAGCAGGGTGGCCAACAACGAGCTAGTAAACACCCCAAACACCAGGGCCACCGCCGCTAGCAACACGGCTTCTAGCAGTGTGAACCCCAGGGCTAAGGCCAGACTGCCGGAGGAAAAGACGATGCCTTTGAGCGTTAGTACCGCCCCAAAAATGGCCCCCAGGGCGGCGATCAGTACCGTCAGCACCGCCGATAGTCCGAGGTGCTTACCCACAATAAACTCTACCCGGCTGACCGGCTTAGCCAGCAGCAGCAGCACCGTGCGCTTCTCGATTTCTTTGTTGATCAGCCCGGTGCCTACGAATACGGCAACGATGACGCTGAGCAGGTGAATGCCCGCTAACCCCAAATCCATGATGATTTTATCGGCGGTTCCGGCGGAGATGTCGGGCAGCAGCACCGCCGCCGCTAGCAGCAACAGGGCAAAGAGGGCGATCAGGTAGAGGACGCGATCGCGAATCACCTCCAAGAAAACGTTGCGGGCAATCACCACTACTCGAGATAACACCATGGATTCCCCTTTCCTAACTAGGGCGATTTTTGAAAAAGAGAGGCCGTATAGGCAACGGGCTCTTGATCTAGATTCCCGCCTGGGCCCTGCGCCAGCGCAGGCCGGGGGCAGAAATGACAGGGTACGTGTTTAGCCAGGAGCCTCCTAACTCCGGCGGCCAACCATACTCGGTGGGCCCGGATGGCGCGTAGTTTCTAAATCACAGGTCAACGCCGCCCATTGGGGAGTTATCGCGACCCCAGCCGGAGTTGTGTCATACACCGCCCCCTGGCTAACCGGCATTAGTTGGCAAGATTTCTCTAAATAGTACCCAGCCGGGTCGGCGGCGGGGCCAAGCCAGACGGCCCTCAGGTTGAGGGTGTAGCCTTCGGCATGACGGAGAGGTTGGAGGTCTAGCCGCCATAGCGCATCTTCCTGGGAGGGGGTTTGGATATCCGCTAGCTGCTGCTGCAGAATTTGCTGCTGACCGTCTTTGTTGGCCAACCACCGTTCCACCGAGGGCCAGGGCTTACCCTCAACCTGGGTTGCAATCAGCTCGGCAGCGGCGGACAGGTGCACTTCCCCCGCCGAGAGGGCGGCGGGCTGCCCCGGGATGCGAAAGACGAAATTGCTCTGGTCAAAATTGTCGGCGGCCAGGCTGGGGTAATCCTGTAGCCATCCCTGAATGCGAAAATAAAACTGAAACCAGCTGCTAAACAGCAGGCTGAGAAAAAATAGCAGCACCAGCCGCTGACGTACCGCCGGGGGCACTTTTTTGGGCTTTAACTCCCAGCTCAGCAGGCTGGGGGCCGCCGCCACCGCAAAGGAAATCAGCGGCCAGGTCGCCAGGGCGGGCTGTAGCCAGCTGCCTCCCCAGCTGCCAAATAAGAAGATACACACGATTGCCCCCGACACCCAGGGCGCAATGGGAATGCCGAAGGGCCTGATGTTACTGGCTTCTATCCCCCAGCCCACGCCAATGGCCAGCAGCATCCAGCTCAGGGTGGCCAGCAGCCCTACGGTAAAGGTCGTCGCCTCGATGGCCTGGGCGATCAGCGACATCAGCCAGGAAAACAAGCTCATGTACAGCACCGTCTGCCAGGCAAAGTAGCGATCCGGCAGTAGGGCATCGATCAGAGATTGCAGGGTTTCCCGCAAAAACTTAAGCACGGGGGCCTCCGGCGGCGCTCCGCAACAGCAGCAGCACTAAAATAGCACTAAAGCTCAGGGCGTTAGCTTGTAGCACCGCCAGGGTACGGGGCGAGTTGCCCTGGGCAGGTTGTTCTGCCGGCTGGCCGCGGCGGGCTAGCTCATAGCGACGCTGGCGACTTTCGGGGGTTAAGACCGGGGCGGGCGCAACCTCTACGGGGTTGCGCTCGAGCAGCATGAGTAGCCAGTCTAGGCCCTTGAGCTTGAGCCAGTAGGTGATAAAAAAAGCCACAATTGCCACCACCACCGCCAGCACCGGTAGCGTATCCATCCAGCCGTTGGCAAAGAACCGATTGAACAGCACAAAGCTAATAATCTGCTGTCGCAGGGCCAGGGGTAGCACCGCTTCTAGGGTCAAAAAAACCAGCCAGCCTACGCTCGTCGTCAACAGGTTAACCGTGGCCGCATACTGCATGCTGGTTTGGTATCCTAGCCGCAGCCGCTGCCGCAGCACAATCGCCTCAAGCACAATCGCCACCAGCAGCAGCAGGCTTTGAAAGGCAATCGCCCGCAGGGGCATCAGCCCCAGTTCTGACAGCAAATCGGTAAGTGGCATAGCCGGGTGGGCAGCAAACGCTTCTAGATAGGGCTGAGCAAGAAATCGGATCAGCCAGCCGGATGGGGCTGAGCCGGGTAGAAACGGGGCTGACGAAACCCCCTGTGCAATAACAGGGTATAACCTAGGCCCAGGTTTCGCTAGAATTTCAGATCGGGCACCTCAATACTTAAGAATGATACGCAATTCCTATGGTTAGAACCGGCATTGGCATTCGCACCGCCCAGCAAAATAACGAGCGCCTAACGGGGCAAATTCACGTTTACGACGGTGAAGGCAAGGGCAAGTCGCAGGTGGCCCTGGGGGTGGTGCTGCGCTCCATTGGCATGGGCATTCAAAACTTTTTAGACAGCCGGGTGCTGCTGCTGCGGTTCCTCAAAGGCCCAGGCCGCACCTACGACGAAGATGCCGCCATTGAGGCCCTGCAGCGAGGCTTTCCCCACCTAATCGACCAGGTGCGCACGGGGCGGGCCGAGTTCTTTGGCCCAGAAGAGATTACTAAATTTGACCGGCAGGAGGCCCAGCGCGGTTGGGACGTGGCCAAGGGGGCGATCGCCTCGGGCCTGTACTCGGTGGTGGTGCTGGATGAAATCAACCCAGTGCTGGATCTGGGCCTGCTGCCCCTCGACGACGTGGTCAACACCCTGAAGAAAAAGCCCGACCACCTGGAAATTATCGCCACCGGCCGGGGCGCTCCCCCCAGCCTGCTGGACGTGGCCGACCTGCATTCTGAAATGCAGCCCCAGCCCCACCAGGACGGCATTCCCGGCCTAGAAGGCATTGAAATCTACACTGGCTCGGGCAAGGGTAAGTCTACCAGCGCCCTGGGCAAGGCCCTGCAGGCCATTGGCCGAGGCATCAGCCAGGATCTCTCCCACCGGGTGCTGATTATTCAGTGGCTGAAGGGGGGCAATGGCTACACCGAAGACGCCGCCATCGCGGCCCTGCGCAAAATTTACCCCAACCTGGTTGATCACCAGCGCTGCGGGCGCGATGCCATCGTCTGGCGCGGCCAGCAGCAGGAAATTGACTACGTGGAAGCCGAACGGGGCTGGGAAATTGCCCGCACCGCGATCGCCTCGGGCCTCTATAAGACCATCATTCTCGATGAGCTTAACCCGACGGTAGACCTCGAACTGCTACCCGAAGAACCCATCGTCCAGGCGCTACTGCGCAAGCCCCGAGGCACCGAGGTGATTATCACCGGCCGCTGCAAAAATCCCCCCGCCTACTTTGCCCTGGCCAGCACCCATTCGGAGGTATTCAACCACAAGCACTATGCCGAAAAGGGCATTGACCTCAAGCGCGGGGTGGATTTCTGAACCTTGGTTAACCTGAGTTTATAGCGGTTCCTGATCGGAGGCAGTACATTAGAGGCTTTGGTGCATAAGCGCTATGGACATCTCAACGGATCTCATGCCAGCGAGAACCGCTATAAGATCAGCACAGAAATGGGACTATAGTCTCAGTATCTCCTCTCTAATGTGAACCTACAAATCTAAAAAGCATCGCGCTCTCCGTAAGGCAAGCGTCCATCGTCATATCAGTACATTAATAGTTCTCTACTCCCCTTAAAATCATGACAATTTCTTTTCTAGGCGACAGCCTGCTAGACACTGGAAATTTAACCAATATTTTAGACGTATTTGGCATCACGCCCTTTCCTGATCCTCCCTATAGCGCTGGTAAGGCCTCTAATGGGTTAGTTCTTGGTGAAGCCGTTATAGAGCAGCTAGGTATTGCCCCAGACACGCTAGTTCCTGGGTTCCGGCTACCCACCACTCCGCCTGTTTTCAATCCTTTTCAAGAGAACATTAACTATGCCGTGGCTGGGGCTACAACCGGGGTGTTTGGCTCCAGAGGCAACGACTTGGAAGATTTACCCATTGGCCTGCAAACCCAAGTTGCCTTATTTAAGCAAGATATAGCCAGCAATCCTAATTCTGATGTAGATGGCGATCAACCCGACACCATTATCAATGCTGGCAGCAATGATGTGTTTGAGGCATTGGTAGATTTAGAACGTTTTGCCAGTGTGCTGCTCACGCCAGAAAAAGACGACGACAACGCTCTGAGCGACGATATCGCCACCCAAGTAGTGGCTAACCTGAATCAAGCCGTTAACGATCTTGAAGGCGTTGTTGACAATATCGTTATTTTTGGTTTATCCAAACTGGGCGATACGCCGTTCTCTATTCAGGTTGATAGCCTGGTTGATGATTTGCTACCGGGAGATTTTTCTGGCCAGACGCGCGCCTTCTTGACCAGCACAGCCGCAGCGGTGAATGCCCGATTGATCGATACGTATAACGACTCTGATTACTGCGATGATTTTTTGTTTGACGGCCTCGCCAATGCGATCTCAGGGGATACCGAAAAAGCTGCCAATGAACTGACTAAATTTGTGGGCGATCTAATCGATTTCGGCTCTTCCTGGCTAGGAGAAACGTTGTTCCCTGCTCAGTTTGAGGATAGTTCAGAGCGCTTTATCGATGATGCTCGCGATTTCATCACGGGCTTTATTCAGGATGTCGATGATTTTCTGACGGATGCCTGTGATGGCGACGACGTGGAAAATGTCTTAGTCATTGATGGCATTGACGTTTTTGAGCGGGGCTTAGACGCTTGGATAGAGTCTTTACCCGAAAATCTGTCTCCTGTAATTGAACTCTCCTATCGAGACTATCTCACGCAGCTAGCCGGAGGAAACCCCAACAACCTACCCGTAGATCTAGTTGTAGAGCAGTTTGCCTTTACGGATGGTTCGCATCCTACCTCTGACCTAAATATGTTTTTGGCCAAGCAGGCCGCTCCTCTGATTTCGGCGGAGTTCCTGTCCTTTGGCCAGGGTTGATTAATATCCTTGGTTAGTACCGGTTTGTCGGCCTACTGATCCATCAACTTTGTTCCTCAGTCGTTAGGCATTTAGTATTGTCAGGTCAGGCTATTGAGTCTAGGCCAATTTTAGGCCGACTCTACTACAAATTATGAATGGCCCAAAATTAGGCCCGAAGCTCGTGCCTATGATGGGTGAGAGCAGACCCCATTAGGCTATCGATACGAGGACACCATGATTGAAAAAATTCTCCTGGCCGACTCTGGCATCGGCAACACCGAAGCCATGATGAAAGTACTGATGGATATTCCTCTGATTCAGCGGGCCGCCATTACGGTGCTGCACGTGGTGCCCTCCCAGGTATCGGCAGAGGCGATGACCGCCAAGTGGGAGGAGGGGGGCCGCACCCTGGCCACGGCCATCAACAGCCTTAATCTTGACCCTAGCCGGGTTACGGCCATGCTGCGGGAGGGCGATCCTAAGGATGTGGTGGTACAGGTGGCCGATGAAATTGACGCCAGCCTGATTGTCATGGGGTCGCGGGGGCTCCAGGGGCTGAAGGCGATTTTAGAGAATTCCGTTAGTCAGTATGTGTTTCAGCTGTCGTCTCGGCCCATGCTGCTGGTTAAGGACGATTTATACACCATTCGTCCGATCAAGCGGGTGATGGTGGCGATGGATAAGTCTGACTCCGCCAGGGAAGGGCTAAACATTGCCATTTCCCTACTGCGAGACGTTAAGGGCGGTGAGCTGACCCTGGTGCATACCGTATCAAGCCTAAAGGCTAAACCCTTTGACGTGGCTAGCGCCGACCCCAATCAAGATCCGATTCTGACCGCCGCCGCCGCTGAGGCGAAGAAGTTCGACATTGCCTATAAGCTCGCGGCCCCAGAGGGCAAGCCCGGGCAACGAATCTGCCAGATGGCCGATGAGGGCAATGTAGATCTGATTATTCTAGGCTCCCCTGACCGTCGCCCCACCATTGCCAAGGGCCTGCCGGACTTAGATAAGGTGCTAGGTGAATCCCTAACGGATTTTGTGCGGGTCTATGCCCCCTGCCCGCTGCTGCTCACCCGGATGGCGGGATAAACCCGGATGGCGAGATAAAAAAGTATTTATTTTGGGCAACCCCAGGGCAGGTACGTCGCTTATGCCGTGCAGGCGCACCATGGTCATTGATTTGCCAAAAAAAGCAACGCAAAAACTTGCGTTGCTGGCTACCCGCACGAGTCAGGTCACGGGTAAAGGTAAAAATCAACCCTAATGGGTCAAAGCTGAAATCTAGGCGTTAGCTAGACAAAGGTATGAATCAAGCATTTAACATCCCTCGTAGGGGCAAACGGCCGCTTGTCCCTACCTAAGTTCATGCCTTAATTCAGCTCAGCAACACCGAAATCTAAGCTTTGGTGCCTTCAACCCGTCCATTGGTGGCTTTCCAGCCTGACAGACCGCCTCGAATTTCGGCCACGCTTTGAAATCCGGCTGCTCTGAGTTGCTGCGCCGCTTGAGCAGTGCTAGCTTCGTCTTCGCCATAGATGTAGATATCGCGGTTAATCTCTAGCTGCTCTTGGGCTATGCTCACCAGGTCTGCCATCGGCATGGGCACGGCCCCCATGATCCGCTCCTGGTTAAAGGCAGCGCGTTCCCGCACATCCAAAATAGTCAGGGCAGGCTCACCCCAGCTCAGGCGCTTTTGTAAATCTTCAGGAGCGGCCTGAGCCTGAAGGTCGGGGGGGGTCGGTAGGGGAGCCGTCACTGCTGACTTAGTCGTTTCAACATCATCAGCAACCTTCCTGGAGACATTCTCCAGGGTATTAGCCGTGTCGTCGGCGGCACTTCTGACATTCACAGCCACGCTATCAGCGACATTTTCCATACGATTGGTGGCACTGTTGGCAACATTTTCAGTACTTTTAGCAACGCTGCCAGCCACGTTTTCCGGATTGCTTTCACCGCCATCGGCAGTATTTTTGATGTTTTCAGTCGTGTTGTCCATAGGAACCTCACTAATGCGTTATGGTCAACCTAACCCAGACTGTTTGCAGACCCATCCGTCAATAGATGGAAAGAATACAGGGAAACTTTGTCTCTAGGGACAGGGTTTAGAGCACGCTGACATGATCTAGGGGCTGCCCTGATTGTGGGCTGCACCCCTACAAAACCGCCATTTCCTGCTAATAGGGCTTTAGATCATTGATCGCTGGCCCCTGGAGAATGGTGCCGTCGGCGAAAGGTTTCCTTGAAAAAGATTTCTTTATATTTGGCGGGCCTTTATGGCCTTCCTGCATCTATCCCAGGGCAGGTTACGACGTGGTACTCTGGCCCACCGCTCTACCCCTGGGGCAAAGGGTAAACGGTTGTAAACACGACTTGGAAGGTTAATGTGCCATATCTGCGAATCGGATCCAAGATTAAGGG
>DAIUJR010000009.1:0-101725 GCA_036848635.1 Nodosilinea sp. CTOTU7336 | reverse complement strand
CTACAAACTTTTGCCTCAGTCGCAATAGGCCAGCTTTGTTGCGGTGACTAATTACATGTCTTGAACTTGTCGTGGGTCAACAACATGACAAAGATGTCATCGCTGACGATCATGCAGGTGGCGGTCTCGTCGGTAAATTGAGGGTTAAATTTATAGCCAAGCTGAGTGAAAAAATTGATTGATTTTTGAAGATTTTGAACCGGCAGGTTAACGAAAATATTAGTTGCCATGTTTTCTCCTTGTTAACACCCGATACTTGCTTTGCACAAAGCCAAATGGGTGAGTCGTTGTTGTCCAATGAATCTATGATATTATCGGTTCTCGTTGGTCACACGTTGTTTGACCGACGAGAACCGATAACCAACATTGCAATTGCTGAGAGAGCTAGGTGCTCTTTTGCTTCTCCATCTCGGTACGGAGATGGTGTTCTTGTTCTCTAAGTTCTGGGGTGAAGGCTTCACCAAAATCTTCATCAGCAAAGATGGGGCGAATTTCGACTTCACCGTCTTGAAAGGGACTGCGTTTAATCCAATTAAGGGCCTCGGTCATCGACTCCACCTGCCAAACCCAGAAGCCCGCAACCAGTTCTTTCGTTTCGGTAAATGGTCCATCAACAACGGTGCGATTTTTGCCAGAAAACTGCACCCGCACTCCCCTGGCACTGGGATGCAGCCCCTCACCCGCCAGCATCACACCGGCCTTGACGAGTTCTTCGTTAAACTGCCCCATTTCAGCTAGAATTGCTTCGGTGGGCATCACTCCAGCTTCCGAATCTTCAGTAGCTTTGACTAAAACCACAACTTTCATGGTGAGTTCTCCTGTTAAATGATTGGTTTTGATTGGCTCCAAGGTGGAAAGAGTTCCAATCCTGGCTCTGTTGATTAGTCGAATAGAGACCATTCAAATCGACAGGTCGATTCAGGTGTTAGGTCACAAAATTTCAAAAAATGTTCAATGGTTCAGTCGTCAATGGGCTCAATCCCAAGTCGCTCAAGTCGTTCTAGTCCATCCTTCATAGCTTTGAGCGCTGCAGGCGAATGCCCCTGCCAATTGGTGATCTCGTCCGTAACCCGTAGCGGCTCACGAGATCGGAATGACTTCGTCGGATTTCCCCGAAACTTCTGATTCGTCAGATTGGGGTCATCTTCAATCGGGCCAGTCGGCTCCACGACGTAAATTCTGCCAGCCCCTTCACCAACCGCCAGCTCTGCTCCCCACGTGGCGGCCTCCAACGTGCGGGTGAGATAGACATAGGGTGTTGTTCTATCCCTATTGCCGAAGTTAGGGGTATGGCCCGGCTTGATTAGATCTCCTGGCTTGAGGTCAGCCCGAGTGCCATGGTAAAGCAGCCACTCCGTAACCTCGCCCGTAACCCGCAACGGCTTGTGGGAACGCCATGACATTGACGGGTGTCCTGGAGATTTATGATCCGCCAGGTCAGAGACATCTTCAATCTGGTCAGTCGGCTCTACGGTATAGACTCTGCCAGGCTCTTCACCAACTGCCAGTTCTGCCTCCCAAATGGCCGCATCCAGATTGGGGGTCAGGTAGACATAGGGTGTCATCCTGTCTTGATCACCAACATCTGGAGGATGGCTGGGTTTAATCAAATCTCCTGGCTTCAGCTCAGCCCGTGTGCCGTGGTAGAACCGCTGCGATCGCAAGTTTTCGGTGGTGCTAAAAATGCCTTGGGTCATGTCTGTATTCTCCTATGTCTTTGATGTGGCAGCGCACAGAGACTCAGAATTAACTTTCCTGTCGAGCATAGCTGACCGTCAACATTTCCCATTGATGCCCGTCTGGCTCGTTCCAGTAGATCATGCGGCCTTCATACTCGGTGTTGATCTGCATATCCAGGCTTCCTCGCAGCGTGCTGCGGTACTTGATTCCAGCCGCTTTGATCCGTTTAAGAATGGCATCAAACTCGGCTTCGGTGACCCGGAAGCAAAAGTGATAGATGGGGAACGCTTCATCCGTTTCCTGGAAGTCGAGCGTTAACCCACTATTGATATAGACAGGTGAAAATGGACCAGTACTTTTCTCAGCCCACGAAACCCCGAGGAGTTCTGCCAAGAGCCTGGCTGACTTCACTTGACTGCGAGTAGGAACAATTGTGTGATCAAGTTCTATGGTCATTGATATTCTCCTGAGTCTGCATCAACAGCGAATGATTGTGAGTTTCGTTTGACTACCTTCGTGAAGTAGAGCCGAGGTTTCGATGCCGCCTAACCCCTGCTGAATGCATTGTTGGATGGCAACTCGCTTCTGGCGATTGGTGGGGTCTTTGGCGAAACAAACACCGGTGTCTCAGTCTGCTTTAGCGAAATGCGCCATCTGATCGGCGTGCGCCTTCACGAAGGAAGGACGAGCTGTTGCGCGCGCGACATAGTCACGACAGGCCGGGCATTCCGCCAACCCGTCGAAGAGAAGCTGACAGAAAGGGAAGCTCCTATACTTTCCTCTGTCCTTTACTAAAATGCACTACCCAAAGTTCAAAATTCAAAGTTCAAAACTTGAGCTGTTAGCGGGTTGGCAGTTTGGGTGGGACGGCGGCGGCTAGGATGGCTTTTCGAAGGGTTGTTTCATCTAGCCCTTTGCCAATGAAGACGAGCTGGGTCTGGCGGATTTCACCGGACTGCCAGGGGCGGTCGTAAAACGAGTCGAAGCGTTGGCCCACCCCTTGTACCACCAGCCGCAGGGCTTTGTTTGGCACGTTGACAAAGCCTTTAATGCGGTAGATTTCGTGAGTGGTGGCTAGCTGGGCCAGTCGTTCCATCAGGGCATGGGGCTCAAAGCCCTGGTCGAGCACCAGGGGCACGGCGGTAATGTCGTGGTCGTGGTCGTGGTCGTCGGCATGGTCGTGGTGGCTGGGGCGATGGTCGAGGTTGTCTTCGACGGCGGCGTTGAAGCCCAGCAGCAGGTCGGGGCTGACCGCGCCGCGATCGCAGGGCACCACCCTAACCTGGGGCAACAAATGCTCACCTAGCCAGCGTTCGACCCGCTGGCGATAGTCGGCGTCTACCTGGTCTACTTTCGTCAGCAGCACCAGATCGGCGCAGTTGAGCTGGTCTTCAAACAGTTCTTCCAGGGGCGTTTCATGGTCGAGGCTGTCGTCGGCCTGGCGCTGGGCCTCCAGGGCTTCTAAGTCGCTGACCAGATGCCCGGCCGCCAGGGCTTCACAGTCCACTACCGTAACCACGCTATCAACGGTGGCGGCGGTGCGAATTTCGGGCCAGCGAAAGGCCTGCACCAGGGGTTTAGGCAGAGCCAGGCCGCTGGTTTCAATCACAATGCAGTCGAGGCTGTGGCGGCGCTTGATCAGCTCCTGCATGGTGGGCAAAAACTCTTCCTGCACGGTGCAACAGAGGCAGCCGTTGGTGAGTTCGATGATGGTGCCCGGGCCGGTTTCAACCTCCTCCCCTTGATCGCACACCTGGCAAGCCTTGAGCAGGTCGCCGTCGATGCCGATTTCGCCGAACTCGTTGACCAGCACGGCAATCCGCTGCCCCTGGTTGTTTTGCAGGAGGTGACGAATTAGGGTGGTTTTACCCGCCCCTAAAAAGCCGGTGATAATCGTGACGGGGAGTTTAGCCATGGGTGTTCTTAAAACGATAAAAAATGGGTTGAGTAGAGCCGTTACAGCAGATCCCAGGGTTCTGGCGGGGAATGGGCCTGTGAACAGAGCTATTGACCGCAGAACTCTGGGATCTAGAGCGTAGGCCAGCAGATCCCAGGGTTCTGGCGGGGAATGGGCTTGTAAACAGAGCTATTAACCGCAGAACCCTGGGATCTAGAGCGTAGGCCAGCAGATCCCAGGGTTCTGGCGGGGAATGGGCTTGTAAACAGAGCTATTAACCGCAGAACCCTGGGATCTAAACTGGGGAATGGGCCTGTGAACAGAGCTACTGGCTGCAGAACCCTGGGATCTAGACCTCAGGCTGCTCGCTTTCGCGGCTGTGCCCCTAGCAGCCCGTAGGCGCCAGTCAGCACCACGGTGGCGACCAAATCTTTAGAAAACAGTTTGGCCACCACGGGCCAGGGCAGGTGGTGGGCGCTCCCCATCAGCCAGCCCCCGGCCAGAATGGTGAATTGGTACAGCCCAAAGCCCAGCCCCAGGCTGAGGGCCACCCAGGCCAGGTGGCCCCAAAAACTGCGCTGGCTAAACCGGGGCCTGAGGGCGGCCAGCAGCAGCACGACCCAGCTGCCTAACAGCATCAGGGCACCCCAGGTAAAGGCTTCTACCGTGGGGGGGTAACCCCGCAGGCCAAAGCCGATGGCCTGGTTAACCAGCCAGATCAGCGTGGTCACAACCGCCCCTTTTTTGAGGGGCAAAGTGGTGCCAGCGGCGATCGCAAACCCCGCCAACGGCGCATGGGGATACACCACGCTGCTCAAGCTCCCCAGCCCCAGTAAACCGCCGACCCATATCGGAGAGTGAGATAGCAACCGCCACCGGGCGGCCCAAATCGATGTTTCCCCTGGCATTCCAGGGGCAGAACTAGAGGTCATCATCCGTACCTCGCAGATGAACAACAGTGGATGAGCTTCGGCGGGCGTTCTGACTGGCGTAATTTTGGATTTTAGATTGGGCGGCACTTAAATCCAAAATCGGCTCACAGCTGCGGGACAGTGCCGGACTCCCACCGGACTTTCCCCGTTACCTCCAGGGGCGGGTCTCCCCCAGAACCGAATCGTAGACTCTCACCCTATCATGCGGCGAGGGCCAAGCGGTGTTTCGCTAATCGCCCACCAGGCTGTGCTGCAGCTCGCCAAAAATAGCGCTGGGGGAGCAGTAGTACTTAAACTCCAGCAGGTTATAGAACGGGTCTTCGAGGAAAAAGGTGCGGTGCTCTAGGGGAGAGCCGGGGAAGCGTCGCTTTTCGCCCTGATGGAACTTGAGCTGGTGGGCCTTGGCTCGCTCTAATAGGGCGGTCCAGGTGGGTTCAGCCAAAAAGACCAGGCCAAAGTGGCGGGGATAAATGCCACTTTGGGGCAGGACTTCGGGGGTGGTGTGGGCGACGAGTTGGTGACCGTAAAGGTTGAGAATCAGCGACTGGGCCGTTTCTCGACCGGGTTCGCAGCCCAGCCCCTCCACATAAAACCCCTTAGCCGCGGGGATGTCGGTGACGGGAAAGGCCAGGTGAAACAGGACTTGGGACGTGGCCATGGTCATGGAGTCATAAACAATGGAGACTACGTTACGGCTTCGCGATCGAGGGCGCTGAGCAGGGTCTTGAGGGCGGTGTCTTCAGCCGGGTTAATTTGGCGATCGAGCAGGGCAATATTAATGGCTTTCGACAGCACAAACGCCGCCACGTCTGGCTCTAGCTGCTCGACCAGCAGCTCCATGGGCATGGGGGCCTTGAGGGCCGATTGAATGCCCCGCAGCATAGCGTCTTCCATCCCAAAGGTGGCCAGGCGCAGCCGGAGACTGGCCCAGTCGTCGAGGGGGTTGGCCCCCCCGGCCTGGAGAATCGATGCCAGCAGCCGGTGAACCTTGCTTTGCTGAGCGGCGTTCATGGCTGTGTAGGTAAGGATAACGTCGTCGGTATCACTGCCATGGCCCTGATCAAGGTTGGTCAGAATTTTTTGCCACTCGGCTTCGGTGCACTGCTCGGGCTTGCCTACGCAGAGAGAAACCTGAATTCTATTTCCCAGGGTTTGCAGCTGGGTGACTTCGGCCTGAATGCCGAGGTAACCTAGCCACTGAGATACCATGGACACCAGTTTGCCACTGGCCGACTGGGCCTGGGAAAGCATTTGCACCTGGGTACGAACTAACGGGCGAACAAGCTGTACCAACATAAGCTTTACCTCAGCGTCGAGATCATCCTACACAATTTGGCGCATTTAGACGGTAGTGCATGACGCTAACCTATTCTGATTGGCCCATGCGGAGATTTCCAGCCCAGAACTTACCTCGTTATTTCTGCGCCGACGGGACTTCAGCCCGAGAGTCTGTCTACAGCGGGTATTTTCTTTCCCAGCCGTCGCCTTAGCTCACCGACCCTAGCCGGTTAAGCGGCCAAAACCGCCAGCGGGCTCGGCCAATGATGTTGTTCTGCGGTAGCGGCCCCCATACATGGGAGTCGTTGCTGTCATTGCGGTTGTCTCCCATGACAAAGACATAGCCGGGAGGCACCGCCACCGGGGGCATCTCGTACTGAGGGCGTTCTAAAATGTAGGTTTCTTGGAGGGGGCTACCGTCTACAATCACCTGACCGTCAGACACCGCTAGGGTTTGCCCCGGCTCCCCAATTACCCGCTTAATAAAGGCTTGCCCGGCCCCGTAGCCCAGTTCGGCCAGCAACGGCGGCGGCGCAAAGACGACAATATCGCCCCGGTGAGGAGCCTGCCAGCGGTAGCTCACCTTATCGACAATCAGGCGATCGCCAATGTACAGGGTAGGATCCATTGAGTTGGAGGGAATAAACCGCGGCTCGGCAATCCACAGCCGCACTCCCAGGGCAATTACCAGGGCGATCCCCAGCACCTTGAGATTGCCCACCTGCCCGGCCCACAGCTTTTTCCAGCGGGAATCGGACGGGCCATCATTGATTACCCCTGGGGAGGTTTCGGGGACATCCGGCGTCAGCTCCGGAGATGGCAATGGCGGCTTAGGATCCATGGGTTACGTGAGGGTTAGTTTAGAACTGAAACTCTAGAATGGCCCCGGTGTTTTCGTCAAATTCTTCGTAGCTGGTAATGCCCCGCAGCGTAATGTTATCGGTGATCCGATATCTGACGTTAAACACCGCCGGGGTAATGTCGGTAAACACCTTTTGCACCGAAACTGAAATGCTTGGGGAGAAATTAAAACCAATTTCGCCGCCAATGTCCAGGGTGTTATTTTGCTGGGCCGAGGGGGGCGAGGCCGAAAACAGCCGCAGCTCGGTGCGCTCTAGCCCAGCTCCAAGGAAGCCCTGAATATTATTCAACAGGGCAGAGCCCGCAAAGGCAATCAGCCCCTGAAAGCCATCGCCGCCCCCCGACACGCTGCCCAGGGTCGATTCTAGGGCATTGATAAACCCGCCGCTGACAAGGGCCACAATTTCGCTCTGGGAGCGGGCTGGCGTGCTGGATAGCTCTACCCCCTGGAGCTGGGTAATGCGGCTCACCCGGCCATCAACCCGAGCCTGAATCCGCACAGTTTGTACTCCGGCCCGGGTGAGGCCCAGCTGATCCAGTTCGGCGTCGCTAATTTCGTTGCGGGGAAATGGGGTGGCCACGGCCAGGGTGTTGCTCACCCCGGTGCTATCGGGAACCACCGCCGTCAAGTCGGCCACCACATAGGGGTCAATGGTTTCGTCGGAGGCGCTGAATTCAGCATAGTTGTCGCGCCCGGAGAAGCGGAATTCCGTCGTTAATAGGTTGATGCGGCCCGAGGGCAGGGTAATACGGCCATCGGGTTTGACGTCAGGGAGGGTGCCGACTAAATCGAGGCTACCCTCGGCGTTAACATCCACCAGTCCTGGAATGGCCAGCCGCACACCATTCGCTAAGACCACCTGAAAATCCTCAAATACCGGAGGCAGCGGCTGGTAAAGGCTGGGGCCAGGGCTGGCACTGCCAGGGGGCAGGGCAGCGGCGGTTTCGTCATCCCGCTGGGCATCCGGCAGCGTCAGCACACCGTTGGAAAGCCTAATTTCCCCAGACACCATCGGCTCTAGCAGGTACAGGCTGCCGCCCACGACCACCTGACCATCCAGGCGGCCCCGGTAGTTGCCAGCGGGGTTTCTAAAGTTGAGGGCAATGCTGTCGAGGGTGAGCCTAAACCGCTCGTCAGCGGGAATAAACGGGGACGGGGTTACAGTAGTCGGGGTCGAGGTATCGCCATTGGCGTTGGCATTGCCAACCAGACCGGGAAATAGGTCGTTAACAGAGGGGACGACTTTGAGGGAGCCATCGGCGACCACTTGACCCGCGCTAAAGTCGCCCTGGAGATTTTGGAAATCCAGCACTAACCCGTTGGTGTACACCGAACTATTGACGCCGTTACCCGCCCCGTTGACCACCTGAATATTGCCCTGGATATTGGTTAACGGCTCCAGCAGGCTTTTAGAACTGATGGTGACGCCGTCAAAACTAGCGGCCCCACCGACCACCAGGGAGGTGAGGGCTTCCTGGAAGGGCTTGTTGCTGGGCCAGGTTCCGGTAACATCCAGGTTTAACTCACCCTGGCCCGCTTCCCAGGTAATGGTCTGGGTGAGCAGGTTAACCAGGGCAAAGCCCTCGTCTTTGACCCGCAGCTGAATATCTAAGTCGTCGGACTGGGGCAACTGGGTCACCCCCGGCAGTTTCAGGGGAAGACTGGCCCTCAGGGTCAGAGGATCGACCTCATCCTGAATCGCTACGTTGCCCAGCAGGTTGAGGCGCGCATCTTTATACAAGAATGTGGCGGCGGCCTGGTCGATGGCGTTGCGGTTAATGGTTGCCTGGCTCACGGCCAGGCGGCCCCGTACCTGGGGGTTATCGAGGGTGCCGGTGAGGGCAGCCCCGATGTTGATCAGGCCATCCACGTTGGCGGGCAGCCGCAGGGGCTGGCGGATCGCCGCAATCGGCACACTGGCGACATCCAGCCGCAGAGTGCGGTCAACGGGGTCATTTTGATCGAAGCTAAATTCGCCATTTAAAACGGCGGTGGCCAGGTCGTCGGTGACTGGGTCAAAATTAGGGGGGGCCGAGCTAAAACTGACGGGGTTAAGGGCAATCACATCGTCTTTATAGGTGCCCCTAGCCACAATCTCGTCAATCCGATAGGTGACCCCCTTGGGGTTGGTGGGGTCGCCCCAAAACCAGTTCGCCCCCGCCAGATCAACGCTCACCAGCAGATCCTTCGGCAAGGCCCCCTTGGCGGTAACCTGGCCCGAGAAGGTTCCCCTCAGCTCGTCTAGGGGGGGCAGGGGGGCGTTGTCGGCCTGGGCTGCCAGAATATCCTGAAGCTGCTGCACCTCGGCCAGCCGCCGCAGCTGATCCAGCAGGCTGGCGTTGCGATCTCCCACCGGCTGGGTCTGGAGCGCCGCCAGATCCGCCTCGGTCAGGGGCCGAAACCAGTCGGGGGGCTGCAGCAGGTTAAGGCGAAAATCCGAGAGCTCAAAAATCTTCAGGGTCAACAGAATGTCCTGAATCTGGCCGTTGTCTACCACCAGTTCGCCATTCACCTGGGGAGCATCGCCCAGGGTGTAGGTGCCGCTGAGCAGGTAGCGACTGACCCCAGAGGCCGATTCCAGTCGACCGCCCACCAGGCTGACCACGTTGTTGGCGTAGCTCAGGGTGCCCCGCAGACGGCCATAGCGAGTTTCCAGAGTAGTGGGTTGGTCAGGGGCCGGGGCTGGAAGATCAGCGTCTGGATCAGGCTCGACCTCAACCGTTTGTAGGCTGATATAGCCAAAGCCCGGATCCACAATGTCAAAGGTGGCCCGCAGGGACGGCTCCTGCCAGTTGCCCGCCACCGTAGCGGAGTCGATGGTGCCACTGACGGTGCCAAAGCCATCCTCGCCTCCGGTGGGCAGGTTGAGGCCGTCGAGGGGCAGGTTCTCAATTTGGGCGTAGAAATTGGCCGCCTGGGTATAGCCCTGGGCCAGGGCGTCGCCGTTGCGGACTAGAAACTCTAAATCGCGATCGCCCTGGCCGGTCGCCGCCTGGATGCGATCTCCCCCCCCCTGTAAATCAACATTGATGCCGCCGGTTCTGGCGTACAGTACCGGGCCGGTTAGGGGCGAGGCAAAGGCCAGTTCCCCCACCGCCAGCTCCACCAGAGTGGCGTTACCCGCCAGGGTGAGGGTGTCTAGACTGCCGGTAAGGCGACCGGCAAAGGAGGCAGCTCCCCGCACCGGCACCACATCTGGAATCGGCAGCGCCGCCAGGCTGTAGTTATCGACGGTGAGGTTTAGATCTAGATTAGCAATGGTGGGGGCGGCGGGGCCGGTGAGCCGGGGCGTAATCACCCCGCTGGCCACAATGCCGGCGGTGCTGGCCTGCTGCACCTGAATCGCTTGCCCATTCCAGGCCAGGTCGGCCATCAGGGGCTCTTGCACCGCTGCCAGTTGGGGGGCCAGCACCACCGCCGAGGCCAGCCCGTCGGAGAGTACCAACTGCCCCTGGCCTTGAATTCCGGCCAGACTGAGATTGTCGGTACGGCCCGAAAAGCTAAAGTCGCCGCTCCCCGTGCCCCGCAGGTCGGGAGCAAAGGCTTGCAGCTGAAGGGCATTACCCCGCACATTGGCCCGCCACTGCCCCCGGTTTAGCTCCGCCTGGGTGTTGATTGTGCCCCCGGCTAAGGTGGCCTGGGCCACACCCTGAGCCTGAATTCCTGCCAGGCTAAAAGTATCCAGCGTCCCCGCTAGCTGGGCCTGGCCGTTGATCGCGCCATCCAGGTTAGCGCCCAGCTGGTTCAGCTGCACGCCATTGGCCCTGAGGGTGGCATCCCAGCGGCGGTCGGCCAGGGCAACAGTACCATTGCCTGCCACCGTGCCCCCCGCCACCTGTACAAAGGTGTCGGTCAACCGCAGAATGTTGTTCGCCAGGCGAATATCGCCCCGGGCCGGATAGGTACCCGCCGGAGCCCGCCAGTTGGCGGTACCGGTCAGTTGCCCCACTGGCCCGGCCACCGCTGCCGTTACAAATACTGGCCCCAGGGTAACGGTGTCGGGTAGCCCGTAGGGACGGCCCAGAGCATCGGCGGGCAGGTTGTCGCCCACGAGTGATAGGGACAGTTCCCCCGGCTCTCCAAAGGCGTACAGCCCGCTGCCGGTGATCGCTCCACCCGCCTCAGGAATGGCCCGAAAGCTCTCCACCACTAGATTTGGAGCTTTTAGGGTGGCCGTCCCCCCCACCTCGGCAAAGGCCACCTGGTCGATGGTAATGGTGTCCTGGGATGTAAGCTCGGTGGCAATTACCGGCTTCGCTAAAGGCCCGGTCATCGTCACATCGGCGATAAAAGTGCCCGTCGCCGCCACCGGCAACGCTAGCTCAAATAGCTCCGACACCTGGGCCAGGGTAAAGGGGTTAATTTGGCCGCTAAAGTCGTAGCCTGCATCTAAATCTAAATCGCCGCCCGCCTTCGCCGTCACCTCGCCCAGGCGAGCCGTTACCCCCTCAAAGCCAATGATGCGTCCCTTAAACCGCACATCGCCCTGTAGTTCTTGCAGCGGTTCGGGTAAACCTTTGGTGACAACGGTGCCCTCAGTCACCCGCGCCGTGCCCGTAAAGCTGGGGGAGGCCTCGCCGCCGGTCTCCATATCGACACTGCCGCTGACCAGCCCAGTAGGGAACTGCACCGGCAGCGGCCTCGCCAAAAATGACTCCACCAGGGGCATGATGTCAGTGGCGCGCACCGCCTGGGCGCGGAGGTTGAGGTTAATTTGGGGAGCCTGGCCAGGGGCAACCTGCCCAGCTGGGGGAGCGGTGACTTGGGGAGCAGTGACTTCAGCATCCTGAGCCCAACCGGGCGCTGAACCTGAAATTACCTGCTGGCCAAGCCTTTGGATAGACCGCAGTCCAACCGGAGCAGTGCGGGGCACGCTACTCACCTGCGTCGCATCGGCAGGGGATAGCAAGACAGAACCGGTCAAATCCACTGTTCCACCCTTAACGGAGGTACCACGGATCGCCAGGTCTACCTGCTGGGTCTGAATTGGCAGGTCAGACGTAGCCGGATTTTCGATTTCCACCGGATCAAACCGCACCTCGCCCTCCACATCGGTTAGGGCAACGGTGGGTGGGTCGGCCGCCGCTTCGGTAAAGGGCACCAGGGTCAAGCGGCTGTCGCTGAGGCGCAGGGTATCAAGCCTGACGGATATCAGGGTATCTTTGGACTCCTCCTGATCCGGCAAATCCAGATCCAGGCCGATCCACTCGCGGTTAGCGTTCTGCTCCAGGTAAACATCCGCCTGCTCTAGCTCAATCACCAGGGGCAGTTCCCGACGCAGCAACCTGAGCCAATTCGTTCGCACCTCAACGGCCTGGAGGGAAAGGGTATCGGGATCCTTCGCCGTCGGCGGAATGGTAGACGGCCCCACCCGCACCCCCGCTGGCCCCAGTCGCTCTAGCGGCCCCAGTTCCACCGGACGACTGAGGGACTCAGACAGCTGCGCTGACAGCCAGATCGGCAGATTTTTTTGTACAAACACCCATCCGCGCCAGGCCCCCCCGGCCCCCAGCAGCAGCAGCACAGACCCCGCCACTAGCCCCTTACCTAGCCAGCGATGGGATCTACGGGAAGATTGGTCTGGCTCGGGCTCTTGGGAATGGGCCATGAAAAGTTATGCCGTCACAGAACACCCAAATATATTAGAGAACTCCCTGGCTTATGCGCACAGTTTGCCAGGAATTTTATAACCGGCCTGCGAAGTGCCCTGGTGGTTGATAGCTCTGGCAACTGAGGCCAGTCGAGCCGTTCCAACGCACCAATGGGCCGGTAAAATAGACATCGTTATGGCTAAAGCGGCGTTGTTGTTGGGGTCTGGCTATGGTGGTCTACGTGCTGTTGTTCAATGCCCGTACCGAAAACGAGGGTATCCACACGCTCAAGGTTGAGGATCAAGACGTGGTGCTCATGTTTGAAAACGAAGACGACGCCACCCGGTTTGCCCTCATGCTAGAGGCCCAAGACTTCCCAGAGGCAGCGGTCGAGGCCATTGACCAAGAAGATATCGAAGATTTTTGCCAGAGCGCTGGCTATGACTGCAAAATTGTGCCCGAGGGGGCATTGGCGGTTCCCCCCGAAAGCACCGTTGAAACCCTGGATTGGGATCCTGATGGCCCGCCGCCAACGATTCCGCAGAAAGCCCCCGAAACCAGTGCCGAAACCCTCTCCCAAACCGAGCTAGATCGGCTCCGACAGCAGTTCGAAAAACTTCTGTAGCGGCTGGAGTACCCTCCCATGAGCCTGCCAGAGCTAATCAAACGAGCCCGCCAGGGCGATGCCCAGGCCATCGCTCGGCTGATCATTCCTTCCCTGGCGGCCCAGGGGGTAACCGCCAATGCCCACTGGCAGGGCGACCAGCTTTACATTGCCCTAGAAGCGGATCAACCCATCTCCAGAGCCCAAACGGTGCCAGCCATCCGTCGGGGATTTCGCCGCCTGGGCCTGACCCGCCCCCTGGAGTCGGTTCATTTAACCAGTCGCCAAGTCGGGCACCCCGATCTAGATTGGCAGGAAAGCTTTAGCCTTAATCCTAGTCCTAGCCCCGCCACCCCAGCGAGCAGCGCCTCCCTGCCGTCACCTAGCGCCCCCTCCCCAGAAGATGGTGTCGAGGAGGAACCCTCCTGCTACCAGTCGGATACCGCCCTGGCCAGCCTGGCCCATCTGGCTCCGCTATTTGGCTACCTAATCGTGACCGCTAACTGGCTGACCCGCGTTCTGTTTTGGGGCAGCGGGTTCTTTTTGCTGCCCTGGCGAATTATTGCCCCCCTGGCGCTGCTGCTGGCCAAGGGCCGCGATTCTCCTTTTATCGAGCAGCAGGCTAAGGAGGCGCTGAACTTTCAGCTCTCAATGGTGATTTACTGGCTGATCACCCTACCACTAATGTTTATTCTGATTGGCCTCCCAATTGCTGCATTACTCGTGCCCCTGGAGGTGATCTCCACCATCATCGCCGCCGTCAAAGCCTCCGAGGGGAAGACTTTTCGCTATCCGCTGACGATTCGGTTTGTACGGTGAGGGGTGAGGGGTAAAGGGTGAGGGGTGAGGGGTATAAAGGGTGAGGGGTGCTAGATCTTTAAAATGAGCGAGAATGGGCAGGTTTTGTGTGAATTGAATTCTGATGGGCAAATTGATTAAGACCTTTAAAAGCCGCACGTCATGGGCATTCCACTTATCCTGGCTGGGTAGGCATTCTGCCACCCCACAACCCTAGGAACACTTCTTGATACTCCACCGTCCACCGCCCACCGCCCACCGCCCACCCTCCACCCATCCACCCCCATGCCCCCCACCCTACCCCTAGACCCCGCTAACCGTGGCCATTTGCTCACCGAGCAGGCCAACCCCCGTAGTGCTCAGCTCGACCAGCTTACCGCGCTGGAATTAGTTGATCTGTTCAATCAGGAAGACCAGCGCACCCTGGAGGCCATTGCTGGGGCGCGGGAGGCGTTAGCCCAGGCCATTGAGGCCATCGCCCAGGCCCTGCAACAGGGGGGGCGGCTGTACTACGTGGGGGCTGGCACCAGCGGTCGACTGGGGGTGCTGGATGCGGCTGAGTGTCCGCCCACGTTTTGCACCCCGCCGGACATGGTGCAGGGGGTGATTGCTGGGGGAGCCGCGGCCCTAGTTAAAAGCTCGGAGGGGCTAGAGGATGTGTTTAGCGATGGTGAAGCCGCCATCACCCAGCGCCAGATCCACAAGCTTGACGTGGTGGTGGGCATTACCGCCGGAGGCACTACCCCCTACGTGAAAGGGGCAATCCACGCCGCTCGCCAGCGGGGCGCTACTACGGTATTTATCGCCTGCGTACCCGCCGACCAGGTAACGGCTGAGGCAGATATTGACATTCGTTTGCTGGTGGGGCCTGAGCTGCTGGCGGGTTCGACGCGGCTGAAGGCGGGTACGGTGACTAAAATGGCCCTCAATATTTTGTCGACCGGGGCCATGGTGCGACTGGGCAAAGTTTACGGTAACCGGATGGTCGATGTGGCGGTGACTAATAGTAAGCTGCGCGATCGCGCCCTCAGAATCCTATGCGATCTAACTAACCTAGATCGTAGCGCCGCTAGCGAGCTGCTAGACCGCAGCGGCCAGCAGGTAAAACTAGCGCTGATGATGCACTTAGGCCAGCTTGATGCCAATGCTGCCGCGAGTCGGCTGCGGCAGCACCATGGGCAGCTGCGCCCGGCTCTGGCAGATAACGCCTAACCTAATTTTACGACCCGACGCACCAGGAAATCGGGCTTTAGTTACGAACAACCTGGGCGGCTAAACCAAAACCGAGAGCTCTGGCCGTGAGGAGTCTGATCCGTCGAGCCAGGCCCTGTCTAGGGTGGCGCCCACTAGGCTGGTGTTGGTCAAGGTGGCTCCGCGCAGGTCAGCCCCGGTCAAATCGGCCCCGCTTAGGTCAGCCCCGGTTAAATCAGCATTGGTCAGGGTGGTGTAGCTCAGGTTGGCGCTTTGTAAGTTGGCCTTTATCAGGTTGCTAAAGCGCAGATCAGCCAACCGCAAATCACTTGAGGTTAGATTAGCCGCCGACAGGTCGCTGTGGGCTAAGCAGGCCCGAATCAAAACAGCTCGGGATAAATTGGCCTGCCTGAGATTGGCGTACTCCAAATTGGCGCGCCAGAGGTTACATCCCTGGAGGCAGCCACCGGTAAGTATGGCTTCGTAAAGGCTAGCCGACGACAGATTGGTTTGGCTTAAATTGATTCCAGGTAGCTCTACGCCTGGCATCCAGGCTTCGTGAAAGTCTAGATGGCTAAAATCGAGGCGGCCCGATGCGTAAAGTTCCAGAATTTGAACCACATCAGTGGTGACGGATCTCAGCTCCATACCTAATACCCTGTTTCTATTTCCTAAAGCGCTGATAGAGGGATAGCCTAAACCCTTCTAAACCCCTCCTAGGACAATCCTCCGTGAGTAAAAAATTGCCTCGTTAGCCATTCACACCAAACCGTAGCTCTTTTGTTAAGTAATGTAACAATTTCTCGGGCCAGTTGCAACCTGGGCTGGAGTTGGCCCTAAATAAGGAGTCTCAGGAGTGAGTATGATTCTTCGCGCTCTGTTCAAGTCGTCGGGTTCATCCAGTGCCCAAAACTTTAGGCATAGGCCGCTGCTGCACGTGCTGGGCCAGGGCCAAACCCCCAAGGATTTTGAAGATCCGATTGAGTACAATTTCCGTTCGCAGGACGTGATTATTTCTCGGGCCGAGCTGGATCTGCGCCGCGCCACCCAAAGCCTGATGATTCACACTCACTCTACGGTAAGCTCCCTGGCGGTGCTAACCGCCCTAGAGCTACCGGGCAGCACCGCCGCCTTATTTTGGGTGATTCGCCTACTGCTCGACGATAAACTGCCCGGCTCAGCCGTCAAGGAGCAGCTCATTCTCAACCGCAATCGTGACTCGCGCCTGCTTTACAAAGCCCTCAGCAGCGTTGATCTAGACCACTGGTACGAAACCCAGGTGGATAAAGCAGTCATCACCGCCATGCCAGCGGGGCTTCAGTTTCTGCCGGGGCACCCTATTCCCCAGCGCTACTACCGTAAACATCCGCTACCCGCCAAACAGCAGGTATATCTGCCCGTAGCCAGCTATTTTTCCGAGCTATTCCACGAACGCAAGCAAGAGCTAATTCGGCTGTTGGCGAATTTAGGGGCGACTCGTATTCAAATTGAAGACCTGGGGGGCAAGGCCCTGGTTCCCACGGAAACTCTGGAATACCCCGGTAAACTCTGGACTCCGGGGCTAGGGCTAAACTCCGCCGACTATGCCTGGCTACCCTACGAACCGTCGTGGCAGGCGGTGATCGCCAATCGTTCAGCGGGAGACTCATCCGCCGCCAGCTTTGATTTGACCATCGACATCAACGGCATGATTACCAACCAGGTGTCGGCCCTGAAGAATTTAATCGCCCAGCTCAATTCCGTTGAGTCGGCAGACCATGAAAGTAGCTACTTGGGCTATTTGCAGCCTAAGCGAGTCAGCGTCAAGTTTTAATGAAGTGCTTTAATCAGGCTCAGGTATTTCAACGGTTCTGAGGTCGCCTCTCTGGCTAAATAGCCCAAACAGCGGCCCCAACAAGACGCCAATTAAAAAGCCCCCGGCGTGCGCCCAGTAGGCAATACCGCCCCCCTCCATGCCGATCATAACGGGGGCTTCTAGGCTGGCTACGCCGTAAAAGGCCTGCTGCAAAAACCAGATGCCCAGGTAAAAAATAGCTGGGATTTTGAGCGGCAGAGGGATTGGCCCCAGAGGCACCAGGGTTAAAATTCGCACCTCCGGGAAGCGAAAAATATAGGCCCCCATCACCCCCGCGATCGCCCCGCTGGCCCCCAACGAGGGAACGTCTGACCCCGTTGCAAAAAACCACTGGGCCAGGTTGGCCAGGGTGCCGCAGAGTAGGTAAAACACCAAAAATCGCCCATGCCCCATCTGGTCTTCGACGTTGTTGCCAAAAATCCACAGGTAGAGCATGTTACCGGCCACGTGTAAGAAGCCGCCATGAAGGAACTGGCTGGTAATGATGGTCAGCCATTCCTCGGCATTTAAAGTTGACACCCCGGTGGTAATACTGGTGGAAAATTCCTCTGGCACCAACGCCCAGGCGTGGAAAAAATCCGTTAGCCCGTAGGCGGGCAGGCTGAGCTCGTAGAGAAAAATGGCCACGTTTAGCGCAATCAGCCCGTAGGTGACGTAGGGCGTGGTGCGCACCGGATTGTAGTCTTTTAAAGGAACCACGAAGAACCTCATGAATACCTGGTTTCGTCACCCTATCGCAAAGTGTCTCTGAAATAAACCACTCTTAGCCACAGATTGGCGACAAAAAAACAGGTGACCTAAGTCACCTGCCGTGGGTTGTATTCGCTGTCTGACTGGCGCTCTGCCAGTCCAAGTCGGATGGTCAGAACACAAGTCTTCGCCGCTGACTGAGCCTACCCCAGAGGATTGGTGCTTAGGCGACGCTTGGCCACCAGTGCCCCACCGACCGCCAGTAGCCCCACCACCATGCCGGGTTCGGGAACAGACTCGGGCGACTCATTAAAGCCTCGGGTACCGGCCTGGAAGGTGTGGTTATCGGTTTCAAACCCGCCCCCGCCGACCTGGGAAATTAAGATTTTGTCGAACAGGTCGGCACTTGAGTCGGCAAAGAAGTTGAAGTAGGCGTTGTACTCATTACCGTTGCCGACGGTACCATAGGTTTTGAGGGCAGAGGCAACGTTGGTGGTTTTGGCGCTGTCGGCATAGGTACGGTTATCGTTGTAGTAGACAAATTTGTGAACTAGGGTATCACCGTTGTAGAAAGCAAACTCGTTACCATCGTGGGCTGAGCCCCAATTAACACCGAAGTAGTTATGCGTGCTGTCGAGCTTGATTTGAACATCAGTGCCTTTAAAGGAAGTTAAATAAGAGGACTTATTATCCCTGGGGGCATCAAAGGTAGGCGCCCACTGGTCTTTGAGGATTCTAGCGTTGCTGGTGCTACTGCCCACGTAGGAGTAGGTAATGCCCGCATTGCTAACCGCCTGATTTTGGGAATTGACCGCTGCGAAGTTACCGTTGTTGAAATTTACCGTATTAAAGCCTGAATTTTGAGAATAAATCGAGTAGGCACCCTGGTTGGTTTCGCCGTTGAACCCGGCGATGCCTTTCATGGAGGCTTGGGTGGCGCTTTCGCTACCGAGGGTAAAGGAAATGGCCTCGGCGGGTTGGGACAGGCTGGCAACGGCCGCTATGCCAACCAGAGTACTCAGGGCGTAAAAGTGATTGGTGTTCATAAACAGATGACTCCGGGTGCGCTAAGGTGCCCCTTTATTCTGCGATTCCGATCGGCAAACACAATCCAGGCTTCTACTGAATCGGCCATCAAGTTATGGTGAAGCCTGAGGCTGAAAATTAGGGTTTTGATGAAGGGCTTGATCTGGGCTAGGTGCCCAAACGCTGCCCTCCACTAGGGGATACAGCTCAGCCCGTTTTTGTAGCAACCAGCGGGCACTGGCCTCAGGCTCCAGGCCGGTAATGTCTACCTGGGGGATGCTCTGGTCGCGGCGCTCCAGGTCGTAGCGGTAGGTGCGATCGTAATAATCCAGAATAATCGCGCAGGCCTCCCGCAACTGCCCCGCCTGAATCAGCGCCACCGCCGCCTGGGTGCGCTGCCCTCCTAGGCGCTTACCAATGCGCTGGGTAGCCTGGATCAGCCCGTCGAGGTCGGCTTCGCCATAGATAGATACCAGCAAATCAAGGCGCTCATCCACCGACCGGGTGACTTCGAGGGTAGGGGCATTGACCATTTGGTTAAACAACTCATCAGGGATGCGGCAGGTGCCCACCCGGCGACTTTCTGCTTCAATCCAGATCGGTTGATCGCCGCTAAACCTGGCCCACTGCTGGGCGATCAGGTTTTCGTAATGCTCTGTCGTGGGCTGGGGTGGCAGCAACAGCGCCCCAAAGCTGCTGCCCCGGTGGTGAGCCAGACCCTCTAGGTCAAGCACCGGCTGCCCCAGGGCGGCCAGCTGCTGCAAAATCAGGGTTTTAGAGGTGCCGGTCATGCCGCCGAGCACTACTAGGGGTTTAGGGGTGGCTAAGATCTGACGCACCCGCTGGCGATAGGCTTTATATCCCCCCTCCAGAGTGCTGACCGTAAACCCGGCGAGGTCTAAAATCCAGCCCATGCCGCCGCTGCGCATGCCCCCTCGCCAGCAGTGCAGCCGTAGGTGTCGGTCGGGAGCCAGGGCTTTGGCCTGACGAATGAACAAGGCGCACTTTGGCCCAGCTAGCTCAAACCCCAACTCCACGGCCGCCTCGCGCCCCACCTGCTTGTAGCAGGTACCCACCTGGGCACGTTCGTCATTGCTAAACAAAGGAAAGCTAGTTGCACCGGGAATATGCCCGTGCTCATACTCGGCGGGGCTGCGCACGTCTAGAATGGGGCCGGGGCACCGTAAGAATTCGTCAATGGTTAGCAGAGTCGGCATAAATTGCAAGGTAGCATCATTGATATCCACGTCTGTGGGACAAGTATCTAATGCAGGATATTCAAGTGCACCAGAAAGCAAACGCTAAAATTAAAGGTGTTTGGTCTCAACGACACTTTCTGAGACATCGCGAGGATAAGGCCGCTCTTCAGGTCTATGTTAGATAGGCTCAGTCAGCGTCCTTACGATGTGATTACGACTGTGGATGATCCTGACTTTAACGCTAAGATTCAGGCGGCCATTTTGCGGCAAGTACAGGTCGCCAACGCGAAGGACTAGGCTACTATTTAACCATCAATACAGATTATTTACAGGCAATCTCGACCCTGAGCTCTGCCCAGAGATAGGCCCAGATCTAATCATAATTGGTTGAGCAGAGCACTCCACGTCCGTGTCCGTAATGGTTCCAATAGCGGTGGCGGCGGGGTAGCCGTGCTGGCGCAGGGCCTGAACACAGGCTAACGCCAACTGACCCGGCACCGCCGCCAGCAGCCCCCCCGCCGTCTGCGGATCAAAAAGGAGGGCATAGTCGGGATGGTGGGCATAGGCCGCTCGATTAGCAATCGCAGTCGCGGCCTGAAGGTTTTGCGGCTGAAGGGAACTGACAATGCCCGCGGCCACCGTCTCCCGCGCCCCCGGCAGCACGGGCAGGTCGGTCAAGTCTAGCTCTACTTGTACCTGGGATGCAGTCACCATTTCCAGCAGGTGGCCGATCAGGCCAAAGCCGGTGACATCGGTGCAGGCGGTGGCCTGGTGGTCGCGCAGAATCTCGGCAGCGGCCTGGTTAGGCGTCAGCATCTGGGCAATGGCCGCCTCAATCCACCGGCCCTTAGCCTGGCGCTGCATATCGGCAGCGAACAGGGTACCGGTGCCCAGGGGCTGGGTCAAAATCAGCACGTCTCCCAGTCGCAGTCCGCCTTTACGGAGCAGCTGGTCGGCCTGGGCCACACCGTTGCAGGCAAAGCCCAGGGCCAGTTGGTGGCCAACGGTGGTATGCCCCCCCACCAGGGGGGTGCCGGTGGCCATTAGCCCTTTGTGAATGCCCGACAGCAGATGATAGAGTGTCTCGGCCTGCTTAGCCGGGGTGGCATCGGGCAGTTGGACAATGGCCAGCACGCTGTGGGGGGTAGCGCCCATGGCGTAGAGATCGCTGAGGCCGTGCTTAAGGGCAATTTGGGCAAAAACAAAGGGGTCATCCACCAAGGCCGGGAAGAAATCGACAGTGTGCACCATCATGCGACCGGGGGGCACGGCCAGGACGGCGGCATCGTCCGGAGCGTTGAGGCCAATCAACAGATCTCCTCCGGCGGCCCCAAAGTCGGGGAAGTCGGCCCGTAGCCGATCCATCGCCTGGGCCAGGGCGGCTCCACCGACCTTGGCCCCGCAGCCCGCGCAGGGGGGTAACGCGGGCCGCACCGGGGGGGTAAGAGTCTTCGGGGCGCTGACCTGCATGGCGCCGACATCGGTGGCAGGAAACTGGGTAAACAGGGCCATGAACTTTTGGTCAATGCGGTCCTTCCACCAGCGGCAGAGGAAGGACTCGAAGGCGAAGGGGCCACGGGCGGCAATGGCCTTGCCGTAACCCACATCAATTAAATTGAGAAATTCCCGTTGGGGTCGGAAGGGCTGCAGAGGTTGTCCGCCTAAATACCGAATCAGGTTGTCGAATAGGGGTTGGCCCTGGCGCACCGCAAACACCCCGGCCTTGGGGCGGGGATGGTTGACCATGGTGGCCGCATCTCCAGCGGCAAACACGTTGGGGTGGGAAAGGGTTTGCAGGGTATCCCCCACCTGGATAAAGCCCTGGGCATCGAGGGAGAGCCCCGAGCCTTGCAGCCAGGCCGGGGCGGCGGCATTGGTGACCCAGAAGACGCGATCGCACCCCACCCTCACCCCTGATTCTCCCTGAATTACCCGCTGCCCCGTGGCAGAATTCAGAGCAATTTCTGCCACGGCTTCCCCCAGGTGTAGCTGCACCCCACGCGCGTGCAGAATCTGCTGGAGGCGGCGACGGCTCCAGCGATTGCGCCCTGGGGCCAGCTCTAGCCCCCGATGGAAAAGGTGAAACACCACCTGCTGGGGTGGCTGCCCCAGGGTTTGCAGCAGACGATGCAGGCGCTCCTGCATGTTCAGGGTCAGCTCGACGCCACCCACCCCACCCCCTACGATGCCGATAGTCCAGGGTTTTTGGGGATTATCCTGGACTTCCCTCAAGAGCTGATGCCACTGGCGCAGCAGGTCGGGCACGGGCTTAGCAGCAATGGCATACTCCGCCGCACCGGGCACCGCCACCGTGGCCGGGGTGCTGCCCGTATCGATGGATAAGATGTCAAACCCTACGGGGGGATGGTTGGCGGTAATGACCCGCTGGTTGGCCAGATCCAGACCCACGGCGCGATCCATAATTAATCGGCATTGGGCAAAGCGGGTCAGGGGCCGCAGGTCAATGTGCGATTCGTCAAAGCCATAATGCCCGGCGACGTGGCAGGGCAACATGCCCGAATAGGGGGTATCAACCAAATCGGTGATCAGGGTTAGCCGCACCCCTGGCCGTCGCACCATGCCGAGCTTGCGCAGGACCAAAGCGTGGGTGTGGCCACCACCCACCAGCACGACATCGGTTGAAATCGGGGGGTCGACCTGCATCATTGAAAATGCCCTGGGGTAAGGTAAGGTGTTTTCAGGATAAAGGATAGGGCTGGAGCTGGGTAGGCTAGACACAAGCAGAGGCCAGGGTTCTAGTGGGAAATGGGGCTAACCCCGCTGGTCACTGTAGACCCCTCCGTGACTGCCAGAGCAATCGCCTTGAGGGTAACAACTCCGCCAAGACGCGCTACCTAATATCCAACACCCGATACTGGATACCCGCCACCCGCCACCCGCCACCCGCCACCCGCCACCCAACACTCGAAAAATCATCCCGGCCACAGCCCACCCTGCTACTCCAATACCAAATCCTGCTGGGTTACCCCCGATTCAATCGGGCGAATGCCATCAAGCCTCTGGCTAGGCTGCGCCAACGCTCCTACGGTTTGGTCGGTTAGGAATCGGGGCTATACGACTCGGATTTGGTATAAGTAGGGAAACTTTCAATTTTTCTAGGAATCATGGGAATGCAAGTCTGGCCGGGTCGTCCTCATCCCCTAGGGGCTACCTGGGATGGTTCGGGCACAAACTTCGCGCTGTTTTCAGAAAACGCCACGGCGGTCGAACTGTGCCTGTTTGATGCCGATGGTCGGGAGACTCGCATCCCCCTGTCGGAGATAGAGAACTACGTCTGGCACGGCTACCTGGTCGACGTGGGGCCGGGCCAGCGCTACGGCTATCGGGTGCATGGCCCCTATGACCCAGAGCAGGGTCAGCGGTTTAACCCCCATAAGCTGCTCATTGACCCCTACGCCCTGGCCCTGACCGGCGATGTCACCTTTGACCCGGCCATTTTTGGCTATGGCCTAGAGGCGACCCCCAACTTTGAAGACCTTGACCTCAGCTTTTCGGAGGCCGACAGTGCCGCCTTTATGCCCAAGGCGGTGGTGATCGACTCCAGTTTCGACTGGGGCGATGACCGCCACCCCAATACCCCATGGCATTGCACCATCATTTACGAAACCCACGTTAAAGGGCTGACCCAGCGCCATCCCGACCTGCCCGAACCGCTGCGGGGCACCTATGCCGGATTCGCCCATCCAGCCGTAATTGCCCATCTACAATCCCTGGGCATTACGGCGGTAGAGCTGCTGCCGGTGCATCACTTCCATGCTTTTCCGGGTCACCTTGCCCAGACGGGGCTGCGCAACTACTGGGGCTACGATTCGCTGAACTTCTTTGCCCCCTACGGTGGCTACAGCGCCGCTGGTCAGGAGGGAGAGCAGGTTAATGAGTTTAAGCAAATGGTCAAAGCCCTCCACCAGGCGGATATTGAGGTCATTCTAGACGTGGTCTACAACCACACGGGCGAGGGTAACCATCTGGGGCCGACCCTGACCCTACGCGGTATTGACAACGCCGCCTACTACCGCCTGGTAGACGAAACCCCCCGCTATTACATGGATTTCACCGGCTGCGGCAACTCCCTCAACGTGCGCCATCCCCAGGTGCTCAAGCTGATCATGGATAGCCTGCGCTACTGGGTACTGGAGATGCATGTCGATGGCTTTCGCTTTGACCTGGCCTCGGCCCTGGCCCGCGAACTCTACGAAGTGGATAACCTGGCCGCCTTTTTCAACATCATCCACCAGGATCCGGTGCTCTCCACTACCAAGCTAATTGCCGAACCCTGGGATCTGGGGGAGGGGGGCTACCAGGTGGGCAACTTCCCCCTGCTGTGGTCGGAGTGGAACGGCAAATACCGCGACTCGATGCGCGATTTTTGGCGCAACCAAGACTTTCCCTTGGGGGAGTTGGCCTACCGCCTCACCGGCAGCTCTGACCTCTACCAGGCCAACGGCAAGCTGCCCCACGCCAGCATTAACTTCATCACCTGCCACGACGGGTTTACTCTGCAAGATCTGGTTAGCTACAATGAAAAACACAACGCCGCCAATCACGAAGACAACCGCGACGGCGAAAGCTACAACCGCTCCTGGAACTGTGGGGCCGAGGGCGAAACCGACGACCCTAAAATTTTGGCCCTGCGCCAGCGGCAGCAGCGCAATATGCTAACCACCTTGCTGCTCTCCCAGGGAGTGCCGATGGTGCTGGGGGGCGATGAGCTGGGCCGTACCCAGCAGGGCAACAACAACACCTACTGCCAAGACAGCGAACTCTCCTGGTTTGACTGGGATCTGAGTGAGGCAAACCAGGCGCTACTCGTCTTTACCCGACGGCTGATTCAGCTGCGCCAGGAGCATCCGGTGTTTGCCCGTCGCCACTGGTTTCAGGGGCGCGAAATCCACGGCTCGGGAGTGCACGACATCGGCTGGTATAATCCCGACGGGGGCGCTATTACTGACGAGCAGTGGCAGGACGGCTCCGCTAAGGCCCTCGGCGTGTTTCTCAACGGCGAAGAGCTGATTACCCCCGATGCCTACGGCCAACGACTTCTGGACGACAGTTTTTTACTGTTTTTTAACGCCCAGGCAGACCCCCAGGAGTTTTACCTCCCCTCAATGGATCAACAGCGTCAGTGGACGGTGGTGTTGGATACCGAAACCGCTGACGGGTTCGTTGAGGAGCAGGGGATCAGCTATAAGGCCAAGCAGATCGTCACCGTCGCCCCCTTTACCCTGGTGCTATTGCGCTGTCCCCGACGCGACGATGGGGTGGGGTAGGCCGTGCTCACCTACGAACGTATCTACGCCATTGTGCGCCAGATTCCCCCCGGTCAGGTGGCTACCTATGGTCAGGTGGCCGAGCTGGCCGGGCTGATCGGCAAGCCCCGGCTGGTGGGCTATGCCCTCTACCGAGTGGATATGGAAGCTGATGATGTGCCCTGGCAGCGGGTGATCAACGCCAAGGGCGAAGTTTCCTACGCTACCGTGCGCAACGGGGCCGACTACCTGCAGCGGGCCATACTCGAAGACGAAGGCATCGAGTTTGACCCCAGAGGCCGAGTAGATCTCAGCCGCTACCGCTGGCGCCCCTCGGAGGAGGTGATTGAGCAGGCGTTGGCAGCCTTGGCAGGAGAATAATTCGCACTGGGCCGATCTTACTTTGACGGTTTAGGTTACGACCCTCGTAACCTTTTCAACCAGCCCCTAGACTCCAAAAACACCGGTTAAGCCACAACTGAACTTTCCTAAAACTCATGCCCCGTGGCACTAACTAGCTACCAAAATGCCAACCCCCACCAGCGCCACCACCACCCCACCCACCGCCCGTAGGCTAACCCGGTCGCCCATCGCCGCCGCCAGGGGCAGCACAAATAGGGGGCTGGTGGAGGTCAGAGCCTGGGCAATGCCGGTGGGCGCATACTTGAGCGCCACCTGCTGAAAGTAAATCGCTAGATAGGTGCCAAAGAAGGCGGCTAAGCCTACCCCCGCCAGCACCTGAGGCGATTTGAGTGGGGCCAACCGGGGGGCAATGGTTCCCTGCCAGCGCAGAATACCTGTAATCATAACGATTCCCCCCACCAGGCGCAGCAGGGAGCTCCACAGGGGGTCAACGGTGGTTTCCGCCAGCGCCGCCCGCGACAGCACCACGCCGGTGGCCTGGCCCAGGGCGGCCAGCACTCCATACAGCACCCCTCGATAGCCGGGGCTCGGTGGCACCCCGCCGCGCTCGGGCACCCGTTCAGAAATGACCCCCAATACCCCCAGCAGGGTTAGCGTTATGCCCAGCCAAGCTTTGGCGCTCAGGGCCTCGCCTAAAAACCCCAGGGCTATCAGCGCCGCCATGGGGGTAGCCAGGGTTTCAAGCAGTAGCGCCCGCCGGGGGCCAAGGTGGTTGAGGGCGGCGAAATAGACCGTATCACCCAGGCCAATGCCAATCAGGCCGCTGGCCAGCAGCAGGCCCATCACCAGTCGATCTACCCCCGCTGGCTGCCGCTGCCCCACCACCAGGGTGGCGACCAGCAGAAGAATGGCGATCGCACCCTTGGTTAAGTTCAGCACCAGCGGCGACAGGTGCTGGCCCAGGCGGCCAAAAATGACCGTGGCCACGGCCCACAAACACGCGGCCACTAGGGCCGCCAGCTCACCCCGCATAGATAATTTTCCGCACCAGAAAGATAAATCAGTTCCGTCACCATACCAGGACGGGGGCACAGGGCCGCTCATTTAGCTTGACCCGCAAGCGCTAGGCGATTCCCTCCAGCCTTGTACGGAGCAGCTCTACAGAATCTTCACATATATGCTCCAGGATCATACTGACCAGTGCCTCCAGCCCTGTAGAAAGAGCAAGAAAGACTGGTGAACCAAGGAGTCAAAAGTTATGCGTGTTTGGGCACTAGCATCCTGTGGCGGTCTACTGGCCCTAACGTCCTGTAGTACTGAGCCTTCCAGCCCTCCCCAGGCGAATACTGTTCCTGCCGGGAGGGGTAGCACCGCCGACATTGAGGTTCAGCCAGAACTCGACCTGGCCACTTCCCGCGCAGTAGCTCGCCCCGAGACAGGGCAAGCACGGCCCTTGTCAGCCCAGCCTTCTCAGGCTTCCCCATTGGGCGACCAGGGCTTATCCCAGTCATCTCAGCAGCTGCGGGCGCGGCTACAACAAATTCGAGCCCAGCGCAGTCGGGTTTTGTCATCGCCCAGGCCGTCGGCCCAGCCCCAGCCCCTGGCCACCCGCCCCACCGCCCCCAAAGCTGGCCTCGGTGGTCAGGGGGCAACCAACCGGCCGACTCTAACCGCTCCCACCAGGGTGCAGCCCCAAACCCAGGGCCGTAGCGTTTTGCCCACCTCCCAGCAATTAGTGACGGCCCTACCCACCCCCGCCCGCCCCACCGCCGCGCCCGCCGCGCCGAACTCGACCCTAACGGCTCCCCTGAATAGCGATGCAGGCCTTGGGGCGACCGCCGTGTCCCCGAGTGGGGGAGCCAGCCCCACGTCGCCTCCCTCGGGCCCAGGGGTTATCACCCCCTCACCCCACCAAGGCTCTAGCGCCCGACCCACCGATGCAGTTCCTGCTCTAACGGCTCCGGTGGCCCTCGGCCTCAGTTCCCAAGCGAGTGGGCCAGCTTTCTCCTCAGCCGGAGCCGATGGTCGCCGTACCCATCAAATCGCAGTGGCGGCAACCTCGACCGCCACCGCCCCAGGTGAAGCAGTCGAGTCTGGCCTAGGGTCTACTTCCTCTGTAGCGCTAGTCGAGAATACCGCATCGGCTCCAGGACTGGCTGTTGAGGCTACCCCAGGAGCAGCATCGACCTCAGCCACTATCCACCTGTCATCCGGGGCGGGTGATCACGCCCTAGTCACCAGTGGTCAGGCCGTTTCCTTGACCCCTCCCCAAGACTCCGGCCCATCCAATACAATCTCCGGCCTCACCGCCCACCTCTCTGCCCCAGGGGCAACAGCCCCTGGGTTAGCATCATCCCCGTCCTTCCAGCCCTCTGCTTCCGCTGACTCGGCGGTCGCCTCGGTTAACCCTACGGCAACCCCTGGCGACTTGCCCACAAATTTGCCGCTGGGCGCCTCTGCCCAGGACGGGCCGCGTCTCTCTTCTGGTGCTGAAGCCCAGTTAAACCAGCCCGCCGTTATTACGCCAGCAGCTGTCACACCAGCGGCTCCGGCTGACGGCGCTGCTCAAAGCTCGTTCGTTATTCCTGAACAGGTCATTTCTGAACCGCTCCAGGGTTCCCCACCGTCTTCCCCCGACTCTAGCGCCGACGGTGGCGTCGTTAGCCCGGTAGAAGACGGGGCAGCCAGCGTAGAGCGGCAGCCCCTCAGTCGGTTCATTAGTCCCGGCCCTCACCTCAATCCCATTCCCTTTGAGCCGGGGGTAGACGGCCGCCCTCATCCAGCCGCTAGCGATAACTGTAGCCGCTATGGCTTGCTCACCGCTCGGCCCACCGACTTCAATGAGCAGACTGCTCAGCTTCGCCCTAGGACTTCGGTCAATACCCCCTCCCGACAGATTCAGCGGCCTGACCCCAATGCCGCCCCTGGCAAAAGCCAGGTCTGCTTCTCTAAAACCCAGCCGCTGACGGCTACCTTAATTCAGGCCGCCCTGGCCAACCGTACCCAGCCCCAGCAGGTCAACAACTAGCCTAGATCATTCACCAGCATCGAAATTAACGGCTGCAACTTCCGCGCAGAGCCTGCCCCGGCGGAGATTAGGTGCCGGGAGAGACTCTAACCCTGGAGCCACTGCCCTCATGTGGATCCCGTTTCCACACAAATGAAGGGCCTTTCCTTCGAGGCCACCCAAATAGACGTGAGCCCCAGCTAGGGCCGCTCCGCCTGCCCTAACGTTGGCCCTGACCTGCGCTAGGATCAGGCTACATCCTCAATAGTCAGGATGGTTCTGGCCCAGGCTCCCTCAGGATTCCTGGCCTGGCTAACGTTGGTCATTTATCTTGTCACAGTAACTATGGTGCAAAAAGTCCAAAAAACCGACGCTGAATGGCGGCAGCAGCTTACCCCTGAGCAGTACCAGGTTGCCCGTCAGCATGGCACTGAGCGCGCTTTCACGGGCCAGTACCACGACCATAAAGCCCCCGGTACCTATACCTGTGTCTGCTGCGGGGCCGAGCTATTTTCATCTGCCGCCAAGTTTGACTCTGGCACCGGCTGGCCCAGCTTTTGGGATACGGCTAATGCCGAGAACGTAGCCACCAAGCGCGACTTTAGCCACTTTATGGTGCGCACCGAGGTGCTCTGCGCCCGGTGTGATGCCCACCTGGGCCATGTCTTCAACGACGGCCCTGCCCCCACTGGCCAGCGCTACTGCATGAACTCCGCCGCCCTTAACTTCAAACCAGCTGAATCAGCGGCGATGGACTAGCCGGTGCAGCTTCACTGTGACCGGCGCGGGGCGGGTCTGCCCATTTTATGCCTCCATGGTCATCCTGGCTCTAGCCGTACCATGGGGGTATTCTGTGAAGCTCTGGCCGGTCAGTACCAGACCCTGGCCCCCGATTTGCGGGGCTACGGTCTGAGCCGTACCCGCACCCCATTTCAGCTAGACGAGCACCTCAACGATCTGGTTGAACTGCTCGATTACTACGCCATTGACCGCTGTGTGGTGCTGGGCTGGTCTCTGGGGGGAATTTTAGCCCTAGAGCTGGCCCTGCGCTACCCAGGGCGAGTTCTAGGGCTAATCTTAGTGGCTACCGCTGCCCGTCCCGTGGGCAATCATCCCCCCACTACCTGGGTAGAAGCCCTTAACACCGGCCTGGCTTCGATACTCAATTTGGCGGTGCCCGGTCATCCCTGGATCATTCAACACCTGGGGGAGCGTTCCCTGTATCGCTATCTGCTGGGCCAGCATACCCCCTACGCCTACCGCCGCCTGGCCCAGGAGGGGTTCGGCGCCTACCTGGCTACCTCCCGGTATGCTAACCGGGCGCTGAACCAGGCCCTGGCCCGCCGCTATAATCGGGTGCCTGACCTAGGGACGATTCATCAACCCTGCCTGGTGCTTTGGGGAGAACAAGACTGCCACATCACCGCCCAGGCCAGCCTGGAGACGGCCACTCATCTGCCCAACGCCGAAGGCCACCAGTACCCTAATACAGCCCACCTACTGCCCTGGGAGATTCCAGACGTACTGATGGCCGATGTTAAAGCCTGGCTAAACCGCCATACCTAGGTTTGACCACTAAAGGCCGGGGCCACAAACCCGCCCATGGGGCTGTCCCAGTCGTCGGTAATGGTGAGCTGCTCGGGACAGCTGCAGCGCTGCACCATGGCGCGGATGTTTTGGGCGCCTTCCTGCTCTAGATCTTCGATATAGCCCCCTTTCATCGTATTGGCTTCGGCTTCGCTGTCGAAGGGGCCAAAGTAGTAAGTGCAGGCAGGCTGACTGGTTTTTACCTCAACCCACCAGGCCTTGCCCGACCCAAAGATAGTTTTCAAAAGACGATCCAAAAAGTTATTCATACTACTCACCTATCTGCCTATCGATTGGTCATGCCTCGAATGGTTCGGAAGGTTACGTTACCCCTTTTTTGGTTATACTTTGATGCTTTTGATTTTGTAAAGCTGAAATTTGTCCTTGGGTTACCCATTGATGACGATAGATCTCATAGAGCGCCATGCCTGTAGCCACCGATGCATTTAGGCTCGGAACTGTGCCCCGTAGAGGAATCGAGATCAGCCCGTCGCAGCCCTGCTGCACAGTAAGACTGAGGCCGCTGCCCTCGGCTCCGACAACAATCACTGTCGGCCGATCAAAAGTAGTGCCGTGCAGGGGCTGGCTAGCCTCTGAAGACAGGCCATAGATCCAAAAGCCGCTCTCCTTAAGGCTTTCTAATGCCCGTTTGAGATTGACCACCCGCGCCACAGGCAAATGCTCTAGGCCCCCCGCCGCCACCTTGGCCACCGTCGAGGTAATCCCCGCTGCCCGCCGCTGGGGGATGATCATGCCCTGGGCTCCCAGGGCTTCGGCGGTGCGGATAATGGCCCCCAGATTGTGGGGATCGGTAATGCCGTCGGCGGCAATCAGCACCGGTAGCTTGGTCGCCGCCAGGGCCTCGGTGATCAGGTCATCCAAATCTTTGTAGTCGTGGGAGGCGGCCTGGGCGGCAATGCCCTGGTGACTAGCCCCCTCGGTAATCTGGTTCAGCCGCAGGGTATCGACTTCGTCAATCACCGCGCCGTTAGCTTTGGCCGTTTCAATCAGCGATAAAAAGCGGGGATCGTAGCGAATGCGGGCGTTAACCCAAACCCGGTTGAGGGGCCGCTGACTTTGCAGGGCCGCCTCAACCGCATGACGACCGTAGATCATGTCACTGTCTTCGGGGCCTGGGCCGTCGGCATCAGCCATAGCCTGATTCTTGACGCTAGGCCTAGGCAAAGGAACCGCAGCGGGACGGGCCCGACGATAGCCGTCCTCCTGGCGCTGACTACCACCTCCATAGCGGGGCTTATCGCCACTGTCGTAGCGTGGTTTTTTACCGCCCTCATAGCGGGGCTTGCCGCCCTCATAGCGAGGCTTGCCGCCCTCATAGCGAGGCTTGTCGCCTTCATAGCGCGGCTTGTCGCCCTCATAGCGCGGCTTGTCGCCCTCATAGCGGTTTTTTTGCCCCCCTTCATAGCGAGGCTTGCCACCCTCATAGCGGGGCTTGTCACCCTCATAACGTTTTTTTTGCCTCCCTTCATAGCGGGACTTGTCACCCTCGTAGCGGGGTTTGCCACCCTCATAGCGAGGCTTATCACCCTCGTAGCGGGTTTTTTGCCCCCCCTCATAGCGAGGCTTGTCACCCTCATAGCGGGGCTTGCCGCTGTCGTAGCGCGGTTTATCAGACTTACTGCCGTTGTAACGGGGCTTGTCGCCCTCGTAGCGGGGCCTATCGCCGTTGTAACCCCTAGAGGATTTACGGGGTAATGGGGCCGATGATTTTTGGGAGGGACGAGAAGGCTTTTGGGGCGACATGGTCAGACCTGGCTAACGCCGGGGAAGGGCTAAGGGCGGAAGGGTAGCTCTCCCCAGCGGGGAAGCGCTCATTTCAATCAGAAGAACTAGGCTAACATGCCTCGATTATCTGTGGTGGTCTACCTTGATATTTACCTCCCCAGAATTTGGCGGTTCAGGATCAACCAAATTGACTTGGGCTAACAGCTCTGCAAGTCGTACTGGGTTGGTGAGATAGAGATAACCGACCAGGGTTTCAAACCCCGTAGCCCGCTGGTAGATTTGGCCATCAATGCGCTTTGGCCCCCTGGATGAAGCATTGCGACCCCGACGTAAAATGTCGTGTTCGGCTTCCGTTAGCCAAGGGCTAAGCTGCTCAACCTGGTAGGCCTGTCGTTCGGCCCTGACTTGACTCACCACCTGGCGATGGTAATCGTTGATACGCTTGGGCGGCAGCAAAAAACTGCCGCGCACGAACAGCTCGTACACGGCATCCCCAATATAAGCCAGGGCGGTGGGCGATAGAGACTGAATTTGCTCCTCAGGAAGAGTCATGGTAAGCCCGGCGGCCAGGGAGTTGGCCATTAGCTGTTCCAGACTCTCTAAACCATCCCTGGGCATCATTAACCTTGGGTTGAGAACGGGGTTAAATCCAGTCTGGTCGGCTTAGCCTAGCCATTTTCAGGGTTGTCGAGGTTAGCGATCGCGTCATCCACCGAGGGCTGTAGCGACAGAAACTTTTCTAGCCGCACCAGCTTCACCGTCTGGGTAACCCGGGGGTTGGTTACCACCTGCACCGTACCCCCTTCGGTGGTCGCTTTTTTCACCAGCTGCACCAAGGCGCCCAAACCCGAGCTATCGACAAAATCGATCGCGGCCAAGTCTAAAATAATATGCTTCGGGCCGGCCTCGACGTACTTCGACATGACCTTGCGGAAGGCCGGTTCCGAAAAGGCATCGAGCAAACCCGTGAGGCGAAAGAGTTGATAGGTTCCCCTGACATCGCGGGTGCCTCGTAAACTTACGGTCAGGGTTAGAGATTCAGCGATGGGAAACCTCCTAGGCGCTCCAATTAGACAGTTAAATATAGGTCAGGATAGGCTCTGCTGCAAGGGGTAAAGCCTCACCTCTAAGGAGAAGCCACTAATGTACCTTAGCCAACGGCCAAAAGCTACGTCATCTTCAACGTTGGCCGTTTTGATCAGGGGATGAACCCCCTCGCCTCTGCCTCCCGTGTCATCAACATTACCTAGACTCAGCCTTAAAACCAAGGTTTAGCCTGGGGTAGGTAGCACAGCTCCCGAGTTCACTTGGGTATGGCTTAAACAGACAGCATATAGCGGCTTAGCCAGATTGTGCTACCTCAATCAGCTAAATGAAATCAGCCGGATGACTGACTCTGGCGATGGGTGCGCATGGTTTCCACAAACTTAGAGAATAGGTAGTCGGCGTCGTGGGGGCCAGGGCTGGCTTCGGGGTGGTACTGCACCGAAAAAATCGGCAGGGTTTTGTGGGCCAGCCCGGCGACGGTCTGGTCATTGAGATTCAGGTGAGTAACCGCAACGGTCTCTGCGGGGATAGTGGCGGCATCGATGGCAAAGCCGTGGTTTTGGCTGGTAATTTCCACCTGCTGCTCTAGGCCGCAGGGCTGATTTAGCCCCCGGTGGCCAAACTTGAGCTTAAACGTGGAGGCCCCCAGGGATAGCCCCAGAATTTGATGCCCCATGCAAATTCCAAAGGTGGGAATTTGGTAGTCGAGCAGCGCCTGCACCAGCTCAGGGGCCTGCTTCACCGCCGCCGGATCCCCAGGCCCATTGGACAGAAAAATGCCATCGGGACGATAGCTCATAATCTCCTCTAGAGAACTGCTGACGGGCATAACGATCACCCGACAGCCGTAGCTGGCCAGTCGCCGCAGAATGTTGCGCTTTACCCCGAAGTCGATGGCCACCACGGTGAGCGATGCTTCGTCAGCGACCGGGCTGAATGTGTCGCTAAACTCCCAGCCGGGCAGAGTACCCTCCGTCCATTGGTAGACACGGGGGGTGGTGACCTGGTCAACCAGGTTGAGGCCGCTCATCGTTGGTGCATCCTGAAGCTGGCGCAGCAGCTCCTCGGGGTCTAACACCTGGGTTGAAATGGCCCCGTTCATGGCCCCGGCGGTACGCAGGCGGCGGGTCAGGGCGCGGGTGTCGATGCCAAATATGCCGGGAATTTTGTGGGCCTTAAGGTAGTTCGGCAACGACTGGGTCGATCGCCAGCTGCTGGGAATTTCGCAGATATTCCGGGCGATTGCCCCTTTAATGTGGGGCCGGTCAGATTCTTCATCGTCGGGGTTAACGCCGGTATTGCCCAGTTCGGGGTAAGTAAAGGTGACAATTTGCCCCGAGTAGCTGGGGTCAGTCATAACTTCTTGATATCCCGTCATGCCGGTGTTGAAGACCACCTCGCCCATCACCGTGCCTGGGGCCCCAAACGACCAGCCCTGAAACACCGTTCCATCCGCTAAAACTAAGAGAGCAGGGGGGGCATCGGGGAAAACCATGGCAGTTAGCTATACACTACTCGGCGCTCTTATCCTAAGCCTAAAGTCTAGTTTTAGGGCAACCCCCTCGGCTCAGCCTCAGTCATGACGCTAGGACTAGAGGAGATTTCTGGGAACAGAGCTTACTCCTGTACGCCCCTGTAGTTGATCGTCTTCAGGGTTGGGCCAGGGCCTTGAGCCCCTGGGGGACGAGCCAGCCTTGCTTACCCTAACTTTGGCCCAGTCTCTGCTTGGCTAGAGAGCGCCGACCGCTAGCAGCGCGTCTCTAAATACTGCCCAATCATAATTTCTTCCCCCGCACGGGAGATCACCGTTTGCCGGGTGCGGTAGCGCTGGCCGATCAGCTTAATTTCTTCCTCAAAGGAAGAGTCGTTGTACGCGGTCTTGAGGTGCATGGTGCGGCTATCGTGGAAAAAGTACTGGGCGGTAACTGGTTTAGGGGTGGCGAAACCGCGATCTCGATACAGCGTTATGCCTTGTACCCCAAACACCGTGCTGCCCACCACAGGCTTCTTGCCGGTGCCGACATAATCACTTTCCCAGGCAACGGCGGTGCCACAGAGCAGCGGCTGTTGTGGATCGAGCTGATGCAGCGTCGCCAGGCGAATCAGCGACTCGGCCCCGGCCGCTAAAAATTCAATCTGAAGCTGGCTAACCACTTCTTGAACGTCACCATTTTTAAGCGTGTAGTAGCGCCGCTCCGACCGCCAGCCCCCCGCTGATTCCCTAAAAAACTCCTGTACCAAAGACTCGGTTGAAATTCGGGCGGCATCTATGGAAAAGGGCATGGGCTAAGCTCCAATCGGATCATGGGGACTCGTGAAATATTGTCAACTCAGCGGGATGTTTCGTTAAGTTTCTTAATCATAGTCGGTCATACTCGGCCCTGCAATTCTCCCTGGGGTAGAACAGCTGCGGCTGCGGCTAATGGTAATGAAGTCTTTTTTGGAAAACCGTAAGCATTAATACTTATGCGGAAAGAGTTTAGAATGGCCTTAAACCCTGATACGGTAAGAATTATCACCCCTTTCCTGGGCTTCAGCGATGGATCTCTCCGACATCAACCATTTCTTTGACTGCTGCGTGGGTACCTGGGCTACCGAGCGCACCTACCACTACCTCACCCACCAGGAGGTCGAGCGCTCCCACACCGACTTTCAGGTTGAGGCCATTACCCCCGAGCTAAAGCGCCAGGTATTAGTCGACAACGACTATGGCGAGGTCGATAACCTAGCCCAGTCGCCGGGATTTCAGCTAGTCTTCCATACCGTGTCGGAAAAGGGGGAAGAGGTATCCCAGGAGCTGCGGGCGCTGTTTGTGCCCCAGCGCCAGGAAGGAACGGTACTGTTTGGGGATTACCTGCGCGATCGCGCCTACGAAGAAGCCCGCCCCATTATCTCCGCCTTTCGCTACGACCAGAGCAGCCGCGAACTGCTCATGACCACCCCCTACACCCGCGTGGTCTCCGTTGACTCCATTACCCTGGTTAACCCCAATTTACGGATTCGCCGCATTCTCAACTACCAGCGCCCCCCAGCGGATGCGCCGCTGGAAACGCTGACGCTGGTGGGATTTGGGGTGGAGCAGAAGACGGCCTGAGGCTTCGGGTATTTGGTATCAGGTTTCAGCACTAGGCATAACCTAAAACCTGATACCCGAGCACCAAAAAATAATTGTCATTCTTAGGCAACCCGTGAAATAATAGGAGATTGTGTCTTATCTTTAACTGCTCGCATTATCCCAGGTAATTTGTCATGGCTAAAGGCGTTCGCCTCGTCATTACCCTTGAGTGCACCGAGTGCCGGACTAACCCGGACAAGCGCTCCAACGGTGTATCCCGTTACACCACCCAGAAGAACCGTCGTAACACGACGAACCGCATTGAGCTGAAGAAGTTCTGCACCCACTGCAACAAGCACACCATCCACAAAGAAATTAAGTAAGTTACCTACCCATGGCCTATTTCCGTCGTCGAGTATCTCCAATCAAGCCTGAAGACAAAATTGACTACAAAGATGTGGACTTACTGCGCAAGTTTGTCACCGAACGGGGCAAAATTTTGCCCCGGCGCATCACCGGCTTGACCGCTAAGCAACAGCGGGATCTCACCGTCGCCATCAAGCGAGCCCGAATTATTGCCCTGCTGCCCTATGTCAATGGGGAAGGCTAGGCTAGGCTAGGCTAGAGATGGCAAATTGTTAGGGTACTGGCTTGGTTGACAAGGGAACGCTCGTTGAATTTAAGCACCAGGGCCAGCCCCGGCTTGGGGTTGTCGATCGGCCCGAAGGCAAAAAAAACTGGGTTGTGCTCGACGAGCGCGGCCAAGCCCATACCCTGCACCCCCGTGATTTGACCTATGAAGTCAGCGGGGAAACGTTCAAGCCTGCTGATATTGCTCCGTTTCTTCAGGAGGCGGAGTCTTATATTGATCCATCCAGCCTAGAGATAGCCTGGGAGTTTTTGAGCGAAGCCGGGGAGTCGGCAGACCCGGCTTCGTTGGCGATGCTGCTGTTTTCTGACCAGAGCCCGCCCCTCTGCTATGCCGCCCACCGGCTACTAACGGAGGATAAGCTCTATTTTAAGCAAAAGGGCGATCGCTTTGAGACCCGCCCCGCCGCCCAGGTTGAAGAATTATTGCGGCAAACTCAGCGTGAGGCCGAGCGCCAGCACGACTGGGAATCTTTCATGGATAAGCTTCGTCGGGGGCTGGAGGGCGAAACGGTAGACTGGGAGAAGAGCGACCGGCCCCGGTTAGAAACCTTGGAGCGGCTGGCCCTGCTGGGCGATGAGTCGAGCCAGCGAGTTCAGGCGGCCGAAATCCTCACCGCCGTGCATCGTTCGCCCACCGCCGAAGGGGCCTTCGAGACCCTGGTGGCGCTGGGGCTGTGGAGTATCCACGAAAATCTGGCCCTGCGGCGTAGCCAAATTCCGGGTTCCTTCTCTGAGGACATGCTTACCATGGCGCAGCAGCGGCTTCAGTCCCCCCCCCCCGACCCCGACCCCCAACGGCTCGATCTGACCCATCTCAAGGTCTACACCGTTGACGATGCCAGCACCCAGGAGATTGACGACGGCCTCAGCCTAGAAACCCTGGCCGATGGCAGCCAGCGCCTGTGGATCCATATTGCCGACCCTACCCGCTGGCTACTACCCGGCGACGATCTGGATTTGGAAGCCCGCCGCCGCTGCACCACTGTCTACCTGCCCACGGGCATGATCCCCATGTTTCCGATGGAGCTGGCCGCGGGGCCGATGAGCCTGATTCAGGGGCAAACCTGCTGCGCCCTCAGCTTTGGGGTCACCCTCTCTGAGGCGGGGGATATTCAAGACTTCGGCATCCACCCCAGCCTGATTAAGCCGACCTATCGGCTCACCTACGAAGATGTGGATGAAATGCTGGAACTGGGCATTAAAGCCGAGCCCGAACTCCACGACCTGGCCCATTGGGCGCAAATTCGGGGCCGGTGGCGAGTGACCCAGGGGGCAATTACCATCAACATGCCCGAGTCAAACATCAAGGTCTCCCAGGCCGACGACGACATTGTGATTGAGGTGCAGGAAGACTCGCCAGCCCGGCAGCTGGTGGCCGAAATGATGATTTTAGCTGGGGAAATCGCTGCCCGCTACGGCGAAGAGCACGCCCTGGCGATTCCCTTTCGCAGCCAGCCCCAGCCCGAACTGCCCTCCGAAGAGGAGCTGATTCAGCTGCCCTACGGCTGGGTACGCGACTCCGCCATTCGCCGCTGCATGACCCGCAGCGAAGTTGGAGTTACCCCCAGCCGTCACGCCACCCTGGGCCTCGACCGCTACAGCCAGGTGACTTCCCCGATTCGCCGCTACACTGACCTGCTGACCCACTTTCAGCTCAAGGCTCACCTGCGGGGCGAGCCGCTGCCGTTTTCCTCCAGCCAGGTGACGGAGTTGGCCCAGGGGGCGAGCTCGGCCTCCTACGAAGCGGCTCTGGTGGAGCGCCAGACGAAGCGCTATTGGGCCTTAGAGTACCTGCGCCGCCATCAAGATCGGGCCTGGGACGTAATGCTGCTGCGCTGGCTGCGGGAAGACGAAGGGCTAGGGTTAATTATGGTGGAAGATCTCGGCCTAGAGCTAGCAATGCGGTTTAACCGTTCTGTGGCGCTGGGTGAACAGTTTCAGGTTAGGGTGAGCCATGCCAACCCGCGTCAGGATGTGATTCGCTTTGAAGAAGTCGCTGCCGCCGCCGAAGCCACCGCGACCGAGGTAGCGGCTAGCTAGTAGAGCGCGGCGTAAATAGGTACACCATTAGCGATGACTGAGGTGTGAGGTTCACGGTTCACGGTAGGTAGTAGAGAGAATTCCGCCGTTGTGTACTAGTCCTTGTTGAGCATCATTCAGGACTGGGGTGGAATCTGTCACGGGGTTTCTCTCCAAGTAGAATCAACCTCTGTGAATCAAGCAATCTCCTCTAGTTCAGGAACATGCTCAGCTTCATAATTTTCAATTAAGACACCAATTACATCCATCATTGAAGCAAGAGGATGGGTTTCATCTTCACCAACCTGATCAATCAAACTGTCTAGTAAGTCAGCTAAACGCTGGTATTCCTGCTCTGTGTGAGGCACAAAAACTGTTTCAGCAATAGAAGCCCATGCTTGCATTGTTTTATCTAGATTGAGACTTGGCATTATTTTTTCCACCTCTCTTCGTTATATTCTGCATGAGTTAATACAGCTCGAATGTAAACCTTTTTCCGGTTATAGTGAATCGCAGCAATGAGTCTAACTTTGTTGCCTCCAATATTGAAAACTGTCAACTTACCAACTTGATCGGCTGATGGGAATAGCTCACGTAGTTCAACAAATGACGTAAATTCATTTTGTTTAATGAGTTTGTACCACTGAGCCAGAGCATTTTTGACCTCTGGATGAAGTTTGGCAAATTCGTTGAGGCGCTTGCGAGTAATCACATGCATATTAATTGAGTCATGCCTCCTCCACTTTTAATTCTACATTTTGCATTTTTAATTTCTCTAATTGCTCCTGTGCCCATTCTCGCAGTTGCTCATCAGGGTCGTTAGCGGCTCTATCGTACGCAACCCAGGATTTTGGTGTGGGAAACTTCTTACTCTTGCCAATTTTGTTTAGCTCGAGAAAAAATTTCGTCTAATTGCTGCCCTTCATAGATCTGACGAGAAATTTCTACATAGTCAGTTGAGTTTTGGTTAATTAGTGCCAGAAAGCGCAGAGTAGCTGACATACCCAGCTCTTGTTTGAGGGTGGCTAGGGCTTTGACTCGAAGTTGAGCATCATTTAAGGTTGGGGTGGAATCTGTCATGGGTTTTCTCTCCGAATATAATCAACTGGATTCATAACTTCACCAGCTAATGCTAGCTTCTTGGCTTGTCGCATTAGGCCATCATCAATGACCAGATTAATTGAATCGTTTGAGCTTCTGCCCGGTTGAAGATTTCCTGACAGGCTAAGGCTTCAATCCAAATGCGAATCTGGTTAGGGTCATCAAATCTTCGCTGAAAACAGTTGTAGTCCAGGTAAATCAAGTCCATTCGCTTGCTCCTCCCTGACTCTCCATTTTTTTCAATTGCTCCTGTGCCCATTCTCGCAGTTGCTCATCAGGGTCGTTAGTGGCTCTGTCGCGTAGCAGTTCGATCGTTTTTGGATGAGTCGCATAGCGGATCAAAAGACCTAGCATCGCAGTTCGACGAGGGCTGTCTACAAAATTAGGATCTTCAAGAGAGAAGGTGGTTATGCCAAAAGAATTTTCAACTGCAACCTTAAGTAATAACTCAAGTAATTCTGAACTATCTGCCCAATGATTTACAAGTGCCCATATTGCTGCTGAACATATTTCTTGGAGGGGGGCATCAAGAACATACTTTTCAACATAGTCAAAAATTTGTCTATTATTCCTACCAAATTTGGCCATATCACTAAAAACATGATATAACCCCTGTTCAGCAGAATAATCCCAAGTTGTACTTCCAACGCCTTCAATAAAATCTTGCAGTTTACTAAGATGACTTTCAACTAGAGTAATTACTTTTTGACAAACTGCCTTACCTTTATGGTCAGCTTCAATTTCTTCAGAACAGGAAAATGCCAACAAAAGACTGCTACTACTAAAATCAAAAGTTCTATTGAAGTAATCAGAAAAATTACACTCTTCTTCGCAAGAATCTTCGTCAAGATTACGCAAATCAATTTCTGACCTTGGCTTCTTATTTGACTCAAAAAGATTTAGCAAAAAGTCAATTAATTTATTTGCGAATTCGACAGAAATCATTCCGCAAATCAGTCTCAAAACCTCGTGCCAGGTCTTATCTTGCCAATGTTGTCCAAACACCTCATCGCGCAATTGCTCAAAAGTGAGAGTGCGTTGTTTCTCGAAGCGGTGGGCGATTTCCATCGCGCAGAAGTATTCGAGGAAGGTTCGGTGCATAAAGCCGTAGGTGTCGGAACCATAACAGCAAATTACGAAATCTCGTTTGTATAGCTGATCCACTAAAAGCTTTGCAACACTTGGCGCATTTTGTGCTTCTAAATCGGTTTTCAGGTAGAGCTTTAAACAATTCTCTAAATCCTCTCTCGAAATTAAGTTTCTGCGTAGCCCGCCACTACTTTCTTGTATGAAATAGGCAACTTGCCGCAATATTGCTTGCTTATCTCGATGATCAATTTCAACTGGATACTTTTTCCAGCGAGGATCTTTTAGATCATACTTTGCTTCATAATCCCATTTATGCAGCAGCAGCTCAGAAGCTTGATTATAAAGGTCAATCCTATTTTGAGGTAAACCTTGTTCCCTCTCCTTATTCAGAATTACCATCATCGTCAGCAACAATGGATTATCTGCCAGGTTGGCGATCGCTTTAGAATTGGCGATCGCATCCTTCAATCGCTGTTTCAGCCGCACTTTATCGGGATCGCTACCCATCGATAGGTCATACCAGCGATCAATAAATTCGTGAATTTCATCCGTATCCAGGGATTGAATCGTGAAGTGTCGAAATCCGCCGTGCTGGAGGCCATCAGGGTTGTAGCCGATAATTCGAGACGTGACCAGCACTTGGGCTTTGGGATATTGCTGCGAAAAGCGAATGATGTCGTCAATGACAGTGGATTGGGTGGCGCGATCAAACACTTCATCCAATCCATCAAACATTATCAGCGTGGGAAACTCCAGCAAATGCTGATGCAGTTGCTGCTGGTCAAACTGCCAATCTACGCCCCGACCTCGATGCAGAAATTCCAGAAAGTTGGCGGCTGGAGTGATGGCAAATTCTCGCAACTCAATTAATAGCGGGAGTTTTTCAGTATTGCCCTCGACCCATTCCAGTGCCAGATATTGCAACAGGCTCGACTTACCCGATCCCGGATCACCTAAAATAACCGCCCATTGAGAGTCAGCTACAGCTTCTAAAACCTTTCGTGCGGGTCGCTGAAAATACTCGTGACGATAATGCTCTAAGGCTTCGGGTGATAAATCTGCTTCGAGTTGTCCTTCGGCTTGCAGTTGTCGTTTCAAGTCCAAAGGCAGGTCATAGCGCATTGGAGGCAAGGCTTCTCGCACCGTTTGCTGAATGAATATCGACCAAAGTTTGATGGCATCAACGCGATCGGTGCTGTCGAGGGCATACAGTTTCAGATAGCCATAACTTGACTGCAAGCTGTTTCGATAAGTTTCAACATCAAATCCTGGTGAGAGTTGGGCGGTATTGCGGGCAATGTCTTCTAATAGATCGGTTTCAAGCAGCGATCGCAACTCTGGATTCGCTTTAACAATGCCCTTGACCTCATACACGTATTCTTTGCAAATACCCCGCCAATCAAACTCCTCTGAGGGAAATTGCCATCCAGCAACTTGATGCTGTTGCGCCCAAATTTGTTCTAACTGCGCGTAATTAATTTGTTTGCAATCCTTTTCAAAAGCTTTGCCCAGAATAGGTCGTACCGCCTTATTCTGCACAAACTTCTTAATCACTGCCTTATAGTGATGCTGAATACTGGTGTCGGGAACATCGTTAATCTGAAGCTCTTTAATAAATCGCTTGATAAAGTAGCCAACGGCTTCCGCTATTGGCGTTTTCAGTGCTGTCGCATTGAGTCGGCTGACGCCGCTACTCAGACAATCCTTGAAAAAATCCTGGACATACCCCTCCAAAACAGGCTTACTCAAATCGAGAACCTGCTCTAGCACCAGCTTACCTAGCTCTATTCCGGTTGTAGCTGCCAACCATTCCAGCATACTGAGATTTTAGACGTGACCGAATACCACCTCTAATATTGCACTCATACTGGGCATTCGGGGGGAACTAAAGTTCAAAGTCACCCAGAATTGTGGAATTTAAGGGAGCCAGGTCGGGGATCTCCCATTACCAGATAACTTATGTGTATCTAGTCGCCCAATTTAAGAGAAGGAGTACCGAAAGGGCTCAAATCCTCTCTCCCAAGCTTGGGAGAGAGGGTTGGGGTGAGGGCAAATTTAAGGTCAAAGGGCTCATTTTCAATCTACTGAGTTTCCGCTTTCTGCTCGTAACCAAGTTTGGAAGAAGCCGGTCAAGGCTTGCCAGGCATCTTCGGCGGCGGCTGGGTGGTAAGAACTACGCTCGTCGCAGAAGAACCCGTGATCGGCCTCTGGGTAAAGCTTCAGGGTATAGACTCGGTTAAGTTCTCGGAACCGCTGCTCAATTTGCTGCACGCGATCGCGCCCAATAAAAGGATCTTGGCCACCAAAGACCAGCATCATGGGGACGGTAATATCCTTCACGGCCTCGATCCACTCGTCGAGCACCATGCCGTAGAAGGGGGCTGCCGCCGCAATATCGGCTGAAAAGCGACAGGCGGTTAGAAAGGTCAGCCCACCCCCCAGGCAGAACCCGGTGACGCCAATGTAGTCGGGGTCTACCTCAGAACGGGATTTCAGGTGGGCGATCGCGGCTTTCAGGTCATCCTCAATGGGCTGGCCTAAATTGAGTCGCCCCATGGTGGCCATCGCTGCGTCTACCTGGTCATAGCCAAAGGTGATGTTGGCCCCTTCGCGGTAGTACAGATCGGGAGCCAGCACCCCATAGCCTGCCTTCGCGAGGCGCCGGGCCACCTTGCGAATGTGGTTCGTTAGGCCAAAGGCTTCCATCAGCAGCAAAACCGCGGGTAACTGCCCCGCCTCGGTCGGTCGGCACCAAAAGGCCGGCATGGCGCCAGCGGGGGTGAGCAGGATGATGTCAGTGGATTGAACATCCATGGTTGGTTTCCTAAACGCATCTGCCGCCAGCTTAAAAACTGGGCCGTGCCAGGGGCTAGAAAAAACCGGTGACTATTTTGGATATTCTGGCGATCAAGACTGGCGAAATTGAATGGGGGTGATTCCGGTTAGGCGTTTAAAGCATCGAGTGAGATGGCTTTGATCGCAAAAGCCTACCCGGTGGGCAATGGTGGCAATGCTCAGGGGGCTGTGGCGCAGCAGCTCCTGGGTTCGTTCAATGCGGCGTTGCAGAATGTATTGGTGGGGCGTGAGGCCTTCGCGGCGCTTAAACAGGCGGCCAAAGTGGGCCGGGCTCATGCAGGCAATCTGAGCTAGGGTTACCAATGTCAAATTCTGATCCAGATGGGCGTCAATGTAGTCCTTTACTTGACGCTGCGTGGCGTTGGATAACCCCCCCAGGCGGTCGGTAAGCCGGGGTTGCGTAACGCAGTAGTGGCGCAAGAGATGAATGGCTAAAGCCGTCTTCAGGCTATCCACCAGCAAGGGACCACCCCGATTGCCGCGATCGCCAGCTTCGACTTCGGCTTTCAGCGTCGAAAAAATGGCGTGGATAAAGTCGTCGCCATCATCCATGCCGGTCGGCACCAGCTCGATGCGGTCGGGGTTGACCCAGTCTTGTCCGACCTGTTTGAGCAGATTGGGCTCCAGCGCCAGAACCATGAATTGTGCCGCGTTGTCCCAGCTACAGCGATGGGCGACCCCAGTCGGAATGATGGCGATGCTGCCCACGGGCCGATCTTCCCAATGGCGCTGGCCGTCTAGCCAGCGGTAGCCGCCACCCGGGGCGCAGCCAGCGGGGGTAGGCAGGCCAAGGGCAATGGCGTGCAGGGTGTGCTGATGCTCGGGGGTAGAAAATTTTGGCTGCTGGTACAGCTCCAAATGTAAATCATTCCAGCCGGTGCTGGAGAAGACCGCGGGCCTGGGCAGCAAACCATCAGCCGGATTGGCCTGGCGGTGGTCTAAGACGATTACAGATCCAGGGAAGGGCTCCATCTTTTCACCCAGGGAGATATGGCGGCGAGATAAAGGTTGGCATCACTGGGTTACGGCGATCCATCTAGATCCTGACTCTATACTCCATCAGGCGGGGCACCTCCAGGGCCGGCAATAATGCCTCCAGATTCAGATCAGATACCGCCTGGGCCAGGGCTGCTGGTGACTCGGGCTGTGTCAGATAGGGCAACGTACCCAGCACCGGTACCTGAGTCAAATTGGTGATCAGCGCCGCCGGTGCCCACTGTTCTATTTCCTCAGCGCTAAGGGGCCGGGGGCAATTCAGCACAATGCCGCGCAGGTCGAGCTGCTCCTGGCGGGCCAGGGCCACATTAGCCACCGCCTGGGCAATCGCCCCCAGCTTCACCGGCACCACCAGCACCACCGGCAGGCCCCAGGCCGTCGCCAGGGCCGCCACGGTTAGCTCCTCGGTAACGGGGGAACCCAGTCCCCCTAGGCCCTCAACCAGTACCCAGGGGTGGCGCTGCACCAGGGCGGCCAGGGTTTGCCAGACCTGGGCTAAATCAATTTGGCGCTGCTCCAGGGCCGCTGCCAATGGGGGCGCCAGCGGGGCCTGAAAATACTGAGGGTTCAACGCCTCAAGGGTAAGGTCGGGGAAAAACAACCGCTGGTAAAGTTCCCGATCTCCCGGCCCGGCCTGTACGGGCTTTAGCACCCCCACCGAGCGCTGGGGAAAGGCCCGCTGCCAGTAGGCAATCAGGGCACTGGTAAGCACGGTCTTGCCTACCTCGGTGTCGGTGCCAGCGACCAGCAGGGCGTTGAGAAGGATGGCCATCGCAGTCCTAATTCGCTAGTTAACCGAAACTTGAAGCGTGTAATCGGAGGCGCGAGGTGCCGATACATCCACCATGTAGTCGCCCCCCTCCGGCAGTTGCCCCTGCCACGACAGCACCCGCGAGCCGTCGGGAATCAGCTCCCCGCTGGGGTATCGCAGATCCAGGGTGACGGGGCCGGTGACGTTGGGCAAATCCACCGCCAGCACCTGTCCGGCCCTGGCGTTGATGACATAGCGGCGCACCCGGTCGGGGCTGACCTGGCCGGTCACCTGCACGCTGCTCTGCCCAGCGGGAATTTGCACTCGCTGTTCCGTCACGTTTGGTTCGGGGATCGGGGTGGGTTCAGGCGTTGGCTCAGGAGTGGGTTCGGGGGTCGGCTCAGGAGTGGGTTCGGGGCTGGGCTCGGGCAGATCGCTGAGGCTGACTTCCAGCTCGAAATCGCTTTCGGTTAGCCCCTGCACGGGCCGCAGCTGCAGGGTAAATTCTCCGCTTTCGGGCAGGGTACCCTGCCAGCTGGGCACCCGCTGGGCGGCCGCATCAATGGGCTGGCCCTGGGGAGTGAGCACCGTCAGCAGCACCCCTTCCCCCGTAATGCGGGCCAGCAGCACCTGACCCTGTTCGGCGGTGAGGCGGTAGTTGATGGTTTCGTTACTGCGGAGGCTACCGGTCACAGTGCGATCCTGTCCAGGGCCGAGGCGCAGGGTTTGGTTATATTCCACCGGGGCATCGGTGGGAGCCGCCGAAGGGGTGGGGGTGGGTTCAGGGCTGGGCGGACTCGGCTCCAGGGTAATTTCGGGAGTCGGGGTCGGTTCGGTATCGGGGGTGCGGTTCAACAGGCTCACCACCGTCCACCCCCCCAGCCCGGCCAGCAGGGCCAGGCCACCGCCAATTACCGCTACCGCCCAGGGGTTTTCCCAAATAGAATCGGGTTCGGCCACCGGAGCGGGCGCCGGCACCGGGGCAGTATAGGTCGGTGGCCGGGCCGCCCCCACCTGGGTGGGCTGATACTGACGACCTACCGCCACGGTTTTGACCTGGGAGGGTGGTGCGGCCCGGCGTGGCATCCCCTGGGTAGCGCCAGCGGCCCCCAGGGCCTGGGCCATTTCGCTGACCGACTGGTAGCGATCGCCAGGGCGGTAGCTAATGGCTCGATTCAGCACCTGGGCCAGCCCAGGGCTAACGTTGGTATAGGGCTGCCAGTTCCAGGTCAGGGTGACATCGTCAAACATGTCCTGGGGTTCTTTGCCGGTCAGCATGACGATGGCCGTCACCGCCAGGGCATAGAGGTCGCTGCTAGGGTAGGCCCGGCCCGATAGCATTTGCTCGCTGGGGGCATAGCCCAGCTTGCCGACGGAGGTGGCGTGGGTGGGCGGGCCGGTCATTTGAATGCGGGTGACCACCTCCTTAACCACCCCAAAGTCGATTAAAATTGGCAGCCGGTCGCTCTGTCGCTGCATAACGTTGTCAGGGCTAATATCGCGGTGGATGATGCCCTGGCTGTGAATGTGGGCCAGCACCGGCAGCATCTGCTGTAAAAACTGCCGCACCTCGGCTTCAGAGAAGGTCATGCCCTGGCTGAGACGCTGGTTGAGCAGGTCGCGGTAGGTGGTGCCGTCGATGTAGTCCTGCACCAGAAAGAGCCGCTGGTCTTCCTCAAAGGTGGCCTGGAATTTGGGAATTTGCGGATGCTGGATGTTGTAGAGAATCGTAGCTTCACGCTGGAAAAGCTGGAGCGATTTTTCCGAGAACGCATCCCCCTGCTGGGGTTCAAACTCTTTGATGGCGCAGCGCTCGTTAAAGCGGTTTTTATCTTCGGCCAGGTAGGTGCGCCCAAAGCCGCCATGCCCCAACGATTGCAGTATCTGATAGCGGCTCTGAAGAGTGGTTCCGGGGGGAAGGGTGGGTGGCATGGCTGAATACTGGGTGTAGCTCCATCAGTTTACAGTAGGATTAGCGGTGGTCGAAGGGCCGCCGCCAGGTGAGGCCAGGGCCGGGATCTACGCCGTTGCGGGGGGTAAAGTCCCTACTGGAGTCTAGACAGCGGCTCTGCCAGAATAGAAAAGCTTAACCCAGATCGATGCGATGCCGATCTGAGAGCACTAAGCGCTATCAGCTCTAAACGATGTTCAAGGACAGCGGCATGGCACCAAAGCTATCGATTCTTCAGCGGCCCCTGCTGGTGGGTGGCCTGGGCCTCTCGGCCACCCTCTGGCTGCTGGGGACGGCCCACGGTGGCCTGTTCGATAGCTCTACCCTACTCAGTGCCGTAGCCCTGGGTTCCGGGGCCTGGTGGTGGCGACACCGCGATCGCCCCCTTGCTCCTCCCCGCCCCATAGCCCCCCCGGTCGTGGATCGGGCCCGGGTGGAAGCACAGCTCGCCACCCTAAAAGCCCTGATTGATACCCTAGCCGAGGAAGCTAAACTCGCCCCCGACCAGGGCTCTACCCTGCCCTCTGCCGCGTTGACCACCTACGAGGCACAACGTCAAGCCTGGCTCACCGGCCTCGACCGCCAGCAGCTCGCTGTCGCCGTTCTGGGAGATCGCCGCACCGGCAAGAGCACCCTGATTGACTGGCTCACGGCCCAGGCCGTGACCGATGCGACCCTGGCTCAGCTGACCTGGCAGGAGGTACCGCTGACCGCCGATTCGCTCCCCAGTCCTCCGCTGGCTGAGCCAGATGCGGTGCTGCTGGTGACCGATGGCGACATCACCGACTCGACCCTGGCCCTGCTCAAAGAACGAGTTATGGCTGGTCAGGGGGCCATCCTGGTCTTCAACAAGCAAGACCACTACGACCCCGCCGATCAGCAAACCATTTTTACCCAGCTCCAGCAGCACGTCACCACCCTGCCGGGGCCAGTAACCGTGGTCAAGGTCGCCGCCGCCCCCCGCCCGATTAAGGTGCGCCGCCACCAGGCTGACAGCAGCGTAGAAGAATTCCTAGAACCTGCCCCTCCGGCCCTGGACGAACTGATGGGTGCGATTTCATCCATCCTTTTACCCGCTATTCCTACCCTGGTTGCCACCACCACCCTGCGCCAGGTGGAGGCTCTACATCAGCAGGTGCAAACTGACCTCAACCAGCTGCGTCGCCGCCGCGCCCTGCCCATCGTCGAGCAGCTCCAGTGGGTGGCCGCTGCCGCCGCCTTTGCTAACCCAGTGCCCACCCTCGATCTGCTGGCCACCGTCGCCATCAACGGCCAGCTGATTTTAGATCTGGGCAAAATCTACGGCTTTAACCTCTCCCTAGACGAAGCTAAAACCGCCGCTGGCACCCTCGCCAGCCTCACCGTTAAGCTGGGGCTGGTGGAGCTTTCTACCCAGGCCCTCACTGCCGGGTTAAAGAGCCACTTTGCCACCTATTTGGCCGGTGGTCTGGTTCAGGGGCTGAGCGCCGCCTACCTGACCCGCATGGCTGGGCTTAGCCTAATCGACTACTTCGAGCAGGCTGCTCTCGATGGTACCCCCGCCACCGCCCTTTCCTGGGCCACCATTGCCCAGCGGCTGCAAACCACCGTGCAGCAAAACCGTCAGCTTACCGTCGTGCAAACCCTAATCAACCAGGGCATTGCCATCCTCAAGCCTACCCCCAACCCGGCCTTGCTCACCCCCGCCACTGCCCCCGCTGTGACTATCCCCACTAATCTAACCACCCCCGAACCCCAAACCTCCGTACCGCCCCCGCTCACCCTAGACACCGACACCATCCCTGCCTAACCCCTTCGCCGCTGGAGACGCTGCGCGTTGGCACAGCCTGTCTGCACAGACAAACGACGAGCTCAGGTCACCCTCTCCCATACCCCCATTCACCTCACTCATCCCTTCACCGCCTCACCCCTTTACCCCCTCACCCCCGTGCCCCTCACCCCCACCCTCCTCACCCGCACCCGGCAAACCCTCAGCCAGGTTGTCTCTCGCTACTCCACGGCGCTCCAGGGCACCCCTACCCCCCAGGCCGCCCCCCACAAGGCCGCCGTTAAAACTGGGCTGGGGCAGCTCCAGAGCCTGAGTTCAAAGCTTGAGTCGCGCTGCTTGCGGGTGGCGGTGTTTGGCCTGGTTAGCCGGGGCAAGTCGGCGGTGATTAACGCCCTGGTGGGCGAAGCTGTGGTAAAAACCGGCCCCCTGCACGGGGTCACCCGCTGGCCCCGCTCCGTCTATTGGCAGCCGCAGGGGGACGGACTTAATGACCAAGGCCAGCCTTGGCAGGTGGAGCTGATCGACACCCCTGGCCTAGACGAAGTGGGTGGGGATGTGCGGGCAGAAATGGCCCAGACCGTAGCCCACCAGGCGGATTTAATTCTGTTTATCGTGGCGGGGGATATTACCCGTACCGAGGCGGACGCCCTGGTGGCGCTGAGCCAGGGGCAAAAGCCCCTGCTGCTGGTATTTAACAAAATTGATTTGTATCCCGACATCGACCGCCAGGCCATTTACGCCACCCTCAACAGCTTCGCAGGCAGTCTGGGCAACCCTGCCCAACTGGCCGTGGATGATGTCGTGATGGTGGCGGCCCAGCCCGCCCCGATGGCAGTGCGGGTAGAGTGGCCCGATGGCCGCACTAGCCAAGACTGGGAAACCCCGGTTCCCCAAATTGCCCCCCTGAAGGCAGCGCTGCTAGAGATTCTGCGCCAGGATGGCCCGGCTCTGGTGGCCCTCAACGCCCTGCGCAGCGCCCGCGATATCGAAGGGGAGATGGTGGGCCACGTCACCCAGCTTAACGCCGAGCGGGCCGACGAAATCATCTGGCAGTTTGCCAAGTATAAGGCCGCCGTCGTGGCCCTTAACCCCATTGCAGGCATCGATCTGCTGGGCGGCTTTATTACTGACCTGGTGATGATTCGCACCCTGGCTCAGCTCTATGGGTTCCCGATTACCAATTACGAAGCCAGCCGCCTGTGGAAAGCGATTTTGAAAAGCTCGGGGCTGCTGCTGCTGAGCGAGCTGGGGGGGCTGCTGCTGGGGTCCGGTAAAACCACCGCAGCCCTGTTTAGCCTGATGGATAGCGCCTCGGGCCTGACCGCCCTAGCCGGGGCCATGACCGCCCAGGCCAGCGCCGCCGGGTATGGGTCCTATGCGGTGGGGCAGGCCGCCAAAACTTACCTAGAGCAGGGTTGTACCTGGGGGCCTGGGGGGGTAAGCGCCACGATGGTCGCCATTTTGCAGGATACCGACAGTTCCCCGGCCCTGGCTCGGCTACGACAGGAGATTGGCGCGACCCTGGCCCAAGCCTCGATGGGGTCGTCATCCTGAATCCTGCTTGGCTACCCCCAATTCAGCCGGGCGAATGCCATAAAGCCTCTGGCTAGACTGCGCCAACGCCCCTACGGATTGGCCTTTTGGGAATCGGGCGTGTGGGACTCGGATTTGGTATCACTCCCTCTCCCTAGCTCGTCTTTAATCCTGTCAGTTCACTGTCCTAGACCGGGTATTCTGCGGAGGGAGTCTGTCTATAAAGGACTTTCCATCTGCTGTCCTGTAATCCCTGCCTTGCTGAACCCTAGCACCGCTTTGGCCCCTGGCTCGGGGCTTGTTGCCCTGGGGTCGCTAATCGACCCCTCACCCCTGGTCTTTGCGCCCCACACTACCCTGTCCGAGGCTGCCAGGGCCATGCAGGCGCAATCCTGCCACTATGGTGCGGTGGTGCAGGGGGCCACACTGATGGGGTTGTTTACCCCCCGGTCGCTGCTGGAGGCGGTAGCCGCTGAGCTAGATTTGGCCCGTACCCCCGTTGGCGACGGTATGGTAACCCCAGTGCCCAGCCTGCCAACCGAGGTCGATGTGGCCCTGGCCCTGGGGTGGCTCCAGGCTAACCTGCTGCCCTGTTTAGGGGTGGTGGATAGTCAGCAGCGGTTTGTGGGTCTGGTCTCGCGCCAGCGCCTCCAAAATGTTGTCGCCGGTCTTGATATCGCCTGTGGCCAGAGTAGGGGCAAGGCTCAGGGTTGCCCTACATCTGGGATTAATTCCCTATCCCCACCGGGTGATGGCGGTGTTCGTGAAGTATGTTTTCAGGCAATTTTTGAGCAGCTCAACGTCGGCATTTGCCAGGCCAGCTTGGATGGTCATTTGATTGATGCTGACCCTAGCCTCTGCCAAATGCTGGGCTACACCCGTGAAGAGTTAATGGGTATGCCCTTTCAGCAGCTCACCCACCCCGACGACCTGGAGCTGGACTTGCAAAAGTACCAGCAGCTGTTTACTGCCAACCTGGCCTCGGTCACCCTTGAAAAACGCTACCTGCACCGCGACGGTCGGCCGATTTGGGTGGCCCTAACCGTGTGCCTGGTGCGCGACGGCCAGGGGCTGCCCCAGTGCAGCATTGGGGTCTCCCAGGATATTAGCGATCGCAAAGCCACCGAAATGGCTCTGCGCCGCAGCGAGGAGCGTTTTGCCCTGGCCATTCAGGAAAGCAAGGTAGGGGTGTGGGACTGGCGGCCTCGATCTGACGAACTCTACCTCAGCCCTAACCTGCCGAAACTGTTGGGTTACGACAACGGTCCCACCATGACCACCATGGCGACCTGGCAAAGCTACATTCACCCTAAGGATGTGGACGGGTTGATCGCCGCGCTCCAGGCCCACCTGGCCGATCCCTCCCGGCGGCTAGACTGCACCTACCGCATGGTTCACCGCAACGGCCAGCTGCGCTGGATGCTATCGCGGGGACAGGCGATTCGGGACGGCAAAGCCGCCCCCCTGCGGATTACCGGCACCCACACCGACATTACCGCCGTCAAACAGGCCGAGGCCGCCCTGCGCGCCTCCCACCGCCGCATGACGAACATTCTCGAAAGCATTACTGACGCCTTTTTTGCCCTCGACCAGCACTGGCGGTTTACCTACCTCAACCAGCGGGCCGAGCAGTTTTTGCGGCGGCCCAGCACTGTACTACTGGGGGAAAATCTCTGGTACGAATTTCCCGAGGCCCTGGGTACGCTATTTTCCCAAAAGTTTCGCCAGGCCATGACCCAGCGTCAGAGCCTCACCTTTGAAGACTATTTTGCCCGCACCGACAGCTGGTACGAAGTCCACGTCTACCCTACCCACGATGGTCTGGCGGTTTATTTCCAAGACATTACCCACCGCAAGCAGATTGAAGAACGTCTGGCCCACGAAGCGCTGCACGATGCCCTCACCGGCACCCCCAACCGCACCTACTTTATGGAGCAGTTAGAAACCGCCGTGGCGGAGGCTAAACAGTCGATTGAGGTGGCCTTTGCGGTGCTGTTTATTGATTTAGATCGCTTTAAGATAATTAACGACAGCCTGGGCCATCTAGTGGGCGATCAGCTGCTGATTGAATGCGCCCGTCGCTTCAAGCTGGTGGTAGAAGACGTGGGCATGGTGGCACGGTTAGGGGGCGACGAATTTGCGGTTTTGCTCCATGCTGTTACCGATCTCGACGATGCTATGGCGGTGGCTGACCGCATCCATGCGGCCTTGCAGACCCCGCTCACTCTGGCCGGGCAGGAGATTTTTATCAGCGCCAGCGTGGGGATTTCCTCGAATCTGAGCGGCTCCATTGAGGCGGTTGACTTTTTGCGCGATGCCGATACCGCCATGTACCAGGCCAAAAACAATGGCCGGGGGCAATCCGCCTGCTTTGACCCCCACATGTACGAGCAGGTCTCTACCCAGCTCACCCTAGAGAACGACCTCCAGCGGGCCTTAGACCGGCAAGAGCTGGGGCTGCACTACCAACCCATTGTGGATTTGGCCAGCGGGCAGCTGATTGGGTTTGAGGCCCTGGTACGGTGGCATCATCGGCGCTGGGGGCTGATTTCACCCGAGGCCTTCATTCCCCTGGCGGAGGAAACCGGGCTAATTTTAGCCATTGGCGAATGGATTCAGCTGGAGGCCTGCCAGCAGCTTCAGCGCTGGCAGCGGCAGTTTCCCGAAACGGCGGCGCTGGTAATGCATGTCAACCTCTCGGTGAAGCAGTTCGCCAGCGCCCAGCTAATCGCCAGCATTGACGCAACCTTGGCCCAGACCGACCTCAGCCCTCACCATCTGCGCCTGGAGATTACTGAAACCGCCCTGATTGAAAACCAGGACACCGCCGCCGCCATCCTGACCGCGCTGCACGAGCGGGGAATTCAGCTCTGCATTGACGACTTTGGTACCGGCTACTCATCCCTGGGCATGGTGCAGCAGTTTCCGGCCCAGATTTTGAAAATTGACCGCTCCTTCATCCATCGTATCGATGTGGATCAGCGCGGCATGGCCATGGTGCAGACGATTCTAGCCCTGGCCCAGAACCTGGGCATGACCACCATCGCCGAAGGGGTGGAAACCGATGGTCAACTGACCTATCTACGGCAGCTGGGCTGCCCCTATGCCCAGGGATATCGATTCTCTCAACCCCTCCCCGCCGCAGACATTGAATTACTGCTGCAAACCTGGCCCTGGTCGAGGGCGGCTCTGGAGAAATTAGCGCCGCAATGATGTCAAGGCTACACAGTCCCAGAGGAAACTGAGCCTATACTGAGTGCGCCCTTTGTCGCTGGTCTTCTGCTATGGATGCCCTAACCCGTCGCACCAAGATTGTGGCCACCATCGGCCCCGCCAGTAGCTCTAAAGCCATCCTCAAGCAAATGATCGAAGCGGGGATGAACGTCGCCCGGCTCAACTTTTCCCACGGCAGCTATGAAGACCACGCCCGCATGATTGCCCTGCTGCGGGAGGTTTCCCAGGAGCACGACACCCCCATTACCCTGCTGCAAGACCTACAGGGGCCAAAAATTCGCGTCGGACAACTGCCCGATGGCCCCATTGAACTGGTGGAAGGGGCCACCCTTGACCTGGTGCCAATTGCGGCGGTAGAGAGCATTCCGGGCAGCATCGGCATCGACTACCCCCACCTGGCGGAGGAAGCCCAACCCGGCATGCAAATTCTGCTGGACGACGGCCTACTTGAGCTTGAGGTAGAAGCGGTGGCCGACCCAAAGGTGACCTGCCGAGTCATCCAGGGGGGGGCGCTGAAGAGCCGCAAGGGGGTCAACCTACCCCAGCTCAACCTGCGGCTGCCCTCCCTGACCGAAAAAGATAAGCAAGACTTGGATTTTGGCGTGGCCCAGGGGGTGGATATTATTTCCCTCAGCTTCGTGCGCCAGGCGGAGGATATCTTAGCCCTCAAGGCCCTGCTGGCGGAAAAGGGTGCCCACCACATTCCGGTGCTGGCCAAGATTGAAAAACCCCAGGCCATCGAAAATTTAGACGAAATCCTGGCGGTCGTAGATGCGGTGATGGTGGCCCGGGGTGATCTGGGGGTTGAGATGCGCAGCGAAAAGGTGCCGATGCTGCAAAAGCGTATTATCCGGGAATGCAACTACCACAGCATTCCGGTGATTACCGCCACCCAAATGCTGGAAAGCATGATCCACAACCCGCGCCCCACCCGCGCCGAGGCCAGCGACGTGGCCAATGCCATCATCGACGGCACCGATGCAGTGATGCTGTCGGGGGAGTCGGCGGTAGGAGCATTTCCGGTCAAGGCGGTGCAAATGCTGGCCCGCATCGCGGCCGAAGTGGAGCAGGATTTGGAGTTTGAAAACGACCCCGCCGACAACAACGACGAAACCCACGCCCTCAGTGAGTCCCTCAACGTCATCGACCAAACTCTCAAGCTCAAGGCCATCGTCTGCTTTACCGAAACCGGCTACACCGCCACCATTGCCTCTGGCGAACGGCCCCAGGCCCCGGTAGTGGCCTACACCCCCGAAGAAAAGGTCTACCACTGGATGAACCTGATTTGGGGAGTGAAGCCGATTTTGCTCAGCGCTACCCCGCTGACGTTTGAGGAAATGGGCACCGTAGCCGAGCAGGATCTACTAGAGCGGGGCATCGTCGCCCCCGGGGATAAGTTTCTGATGATGGGGGGGATTCCAGCTCAGAAAACCCAGGGCACTAACTTTATTAAAATCCACACTGTTAATGGGAGGTAACCCCCTTCATCGGGGTTTCCAGGGGGAGCGGAGGCCGGGGCTGATTAAGGTCATTTTTCGAAAAGACAATATGACTCCGCTCACACCTCAACACGATGCCCACTCCGAAAATTGCCTAGGGGCGAGGCGAGTGAGATTAGCCCACAGGTCATTTTAGCTACTGCCCTGGTAAGCATAACTACTCTTGCCGAACCCGATGGCGTCAAGTTAGCGTAACAAAAAGTTACGCTGTGTATCTAAACCTAACGTAACCGTTATCTGACCGTTGTCCTTGACGAGTTGAGAATTTGGCCATGATGACCAATCAAAGCAGCGCTTACATGGGTCACCCTGCCCCCATTAATTTTTTGGGCATTATCTTCTTCTTGTTGGGAGCTCCCCACATTTACGGATTCTTGCAGCGTCGGGCCAGGCGACCCAGGCTCTTTACCCCGAGCCGGTACGTGGCGGTAGCACTGCTGGCCGGTGCGATCGCCGGTGCCATTGAGATCTCCCTGCTTTAGCCCCTGCGCTGTCAAGCTCCTCACAGCCCGCCCACATAGTAATCGCGCGTACCCTTAGCATTGAGGGCATCCCCCAAACGCTCTAGGGCGTGCACATAGGCGGCGGTGCGGGGAGAAATATCAAGCTTCTGGGTTAGTTGCCAGATGCTTTCAGCTTCTGCAACCATCATGGCCTTGAGACGAGTGTTCACTTCCTCCACCGACCAGTAAAGGCCGCTGCGGTTTTGCACCCACTCAAAATAGCTTACCGTTACCCCCCCCGCATTCACCAAAATATCGGGAACGACTGTGATATTCTTGGCTTCAAGAATCAGGTCGGCCTCGGAGCTGATCGGTCCGTTGGCCACCTCAAAGATGTATCGGGCCCTTACAGCATCGGCATTGGCAGTGGTAATTTGGTTCTCCAGGGCGGCGGGAATGAGAATATCTACATCCAGGGCCAGCAGCTCTTCGTTGGTGAGTAGGGCGTGATCGTTCATCATGCTGCAAACCGTCCCTTCGCAGTAGACCGCCTTAAGGCTGCGAGTAGAGGTCTTAAACTGCTGAATACTGGGAATGTCGAGCCCCTGGGACGCGTAGATGCCCCCCTGGGAGTCGCTAACGGCCACCACCCGATATCCTGCCTCGAACAAAAGCTGAGCCACGACGCTACCGGCATTGCCAAACCCCTGCACCGCAACGGTGGTAGTCTGGGGCGGGCGGTCAAACTTTGCCATCATCGCCTCTAGCACGTAAAACGCTCCGGTGCCGGTGGCGGTATCGCGGCCCTGGCTGCCCCCCATGCTCAGGGGTTTACCGGTAATCACCCCAGGGCTGAGCTGGCGACGGATGATGCTGTATTGATCCATCATCCAGCCCATGATCATGGCGTTGGTGTAGACGTCGGGGGCGGGCACGTCTACGTCAGGGCCGATGAAGTTGGCAATGGCGTCGATGTAGCCTCGGCTCAGCCGCTCTAGCTCAAACTTAGAAAGTTCTTTTGGGTTGACGGTTACTCCCCCCTTGGCGCCGCCCAGGGGCAAGTTCAAAGCCGCGCACTTAAAGGTCATCCAAAACGCTAGGGACTGCACCTCATCCAACGTAACGTCGGGGTGAAACCGAATGCCGCCCTTGGTAGGGCCACGGGTATCGTCGTAGCGCACTCGATAGCCCTGGAACACTCGCAGGGTACCATTATCCATTCGCACCGGAATGGAAACCGTCAGACTGGCTTTGGGGTATCTCAGCCGTTCCGAGGCATCCTCAGAGATAGAAACGTACTTGAGGGCACGCTCCAGGCGGCGATTTGCGTCAGACAGTAGCGGAGTAGCCATGGATGTCCTTTAAAGCAGGCTAAAGAGAAGAAGCTGCCCTCTTTACCATTCCGCCAATGGTACAAGTTAGCCTGAAAAAGCAATATTTTGTATTAAACGTTACGATTAGTCGCCACCCACGCTGATCGGCGTACCCACCACCTCGGCCTGGGTCAGGGTGATGCCCTCGGTAGAAGCCCCTGCTACTTCGGCGAAGTAAATGCGCGCCTGGGTCAGATTAGCCTGGTCGAGAATGGCATATTCCAAAATAGTATTAGTCAGAAAGGCCTGGGTCAGGTTGGCGCCCGTGAGGTTCGCCCCGGTTAAATCGGCTCCCTCAAGGTTAGCCTCGGTCAGGGTAGCCCCGACCAGGTTGGCCCCGCGCAGGTCGGCCCCGATCAGGTGAGTCTGGGCGAGATCTGCTCCTGATAGATCGCAGCTGGGGCACAGATTGGTATCTAGAAGCTGCTGCACATGAACCGGGTTTTCGGCCTGCCCTGGCAGAGCAAGGAGTAAAGCCGCGGCGGCAGCGCTGGCGCTGGTTAGGATATTGGTCAGTTTCATGGAGAATTCTCCGTTTTGGGTGGCAATACCGGCCATAACCCCAATTCAAGCAAGTTTAGGTCGGCTACAATAAGCCCGCTTTTTAGGACTAACTCACTGAAAAAGCAGATCAATCTACGGCTAGGCAGATAACTGGGCTAGCGTTTTCTAAAGCATCTACCCGCCTTAGCTTTCTCAGCTTAATGGCTAGACTATGACTTAATTCTGGCGCATCCCCCGCCACTGCGAGGGTAGGATAGCCGTCCGGCGAAAAGACGATCCCCGTACCAGGCTTAATTCCTGTGCTTTTTAGTGTGCCCTGAGTCCGTGAATTGCGCCTCTGTCTGCCGAAAGACATAAAGAGACTAGCTTTGCGGTTGTCAAGGTTTCAATTAGACCCAGGCTATTCTCAACCCTTGGGGCGGCAGCACAAAGCTTAAGGTTGTATTTAGCTCGTAGCAGACAACGTTTTTATTCAGCGAAGCAAAATAATATAGGAAGGCAGACTAAGTTGCCCCAGGGGCACCTACTGCAAATCGTTGAATTGCTGTTTCTAAGCACGTTTAAGCTCGTTTTATGATGCTGTGCAATACTTGTCCGAACCGACCTCGCTGGTTACCCGTAAGGCTAGCCGAGGGCGACCCTGAGCTGACTAAACTACTGGGCCAGCTCAAGGGCTGTGGGGTCAAACCCCGTAGCTCACCTAACCCATGTTTAAACCGACTGAAAAGAGGCTGGCAGTGGTTTTGGCTGGGCTTACAGCGCACCGTTAACTAGCCCTGCCCGGCGGCGGTCAGCAAGAGCGGATCAAGCTGCCCGGCGGAGTCGAGGGCGTAAAGATCATCGCAGCCGCCAATCGGGCTGTCGTTGATAAAGATTTGAGGTACAGTTCTGCGCCCTTCAGCCCTAGCGGCCATGCGAATTCTGGCCCCGCCGTCGCCGTCAATTTTGTACTCGGTAAAGTTAACCCCCTTCCACCACAGCAGCAGCTTGGCACGAATGCAGTAGGGGCAGGTTTGCCAGGTATAGATTTCAACGGTGGCTTGGGCGGGCAGCGGGCGACGACCGAAGCGGCGGGTGATTTGATCCAGCATGGGGAGAGGATTGGCGCTATTTTCCATATCCTACCTTGATCCCAGCTTCCAGCGGGGTGCTCTGCCGGGGGCTATGGGTCTGCCCGCCGGCGGCAATTCGCCAGCTCAGGCCAATCACCGGCAGCAGCCCCACCAGCATAATGGCTAAGGCTGGGGCTGAAGCTTCCACTAACCGTTCGTCGGAGGCATACTGGTAGACCTGCACCGCCAGGGTGTCAAAGTTAAAGGGGCGAATTACCAGGGTGGCGGGGAGTTCTTTCATTACGTCCACAAACACCAGCATGGCAGCGGTGAGCAGGCTGCTGCCCATCAGCGGAGCATGGATTTTGGCCAGAGTAGCGGTGGGACCATGGCCCAGGCTGCGGGCGGCATCATCTAGAGAGGGGCGAACTTTAGTGAGTCCGGCATCAATAGCCCCCAAGGAAACCGCCAGGAACCTTACCAGGTAGGCGAAGATCAGGGCAATAATCGTACCGCTGAGCAGCAGACCGGTGGAGATGCCAAAGGTGGCCCGCATCCAGGCATCTAAAGCATTATCAAAGCGGGCCAGGGGGACTAGAATGCCGACGGCAATCACCGCCCCCGGCACCGCATAGCCAAAGGCGGCCCCTCGCACCCCCAGCCGCAGCAGGGGTGTATTGTTGAGCCGCAGCCCATAGGCCATAATCAGAGAAAGCCCCATGGCCAGGGCAGCAGCTAGGGTGGCCAAAATCAGGCTGTGGACACCTGAAATAAAAAAGTTTTGATCTAGGGTGTCTTCGGCATGGCTTAGGGTCATAGCCAAAAACAGCCCCAGGGGTATCAGCAGCCCCAGCAGCACCGGCGTAAAGCACACTAGCCAGGCCAGTCCGCTCTGCCAGCCCCCGAGGCAATATCGCGACTGGGCCACCGAGCCCGCCAAGGACTGGTAATATTTCGCCCGCCGCCTTGACCAGCGCTCTAGGGCCACCAGGGCAAACACAAACAGCAGCAGCACCGCCGCTAGCTGAATGGCCGCCGGGCGATCCCCTAGGCCAAACCAGGTGCGGTAGATGCCCGTGGTAAAAGTGGCCACGCTGAAATACTGGACGGTGCCAAAGTCGTTGAGGGTTTCCATGAGCGCCAGGGCGGTACCAGCGGCAATGGCGGGTCGGGCCAGGGGCAGCGCTACCGACCAAAAGCTACGCCAGGGGCCGCAACCCAGGGAGCGGCTGGCCTCTAGGGTAGCGGTAGACTGCTCTAGAAACGCCACCCGCACCAGCAGGTAGACGTAGGGATAAAGCGTTAGGCTAAATAACAGAATTGCTCCGCCCGGGGAGCGGATATTGGGAAACCAGTAGTCGGTGGCGCGCTCCCAACCAAACAGGGTGCGTAGGGTAGTCTGCACCGGGCCAAAGTATTCCAGGGTGTCAGTGTAGACGTAAGCCAGTAGATAGGTCGGGGCCGCCAGGGGCAGCAGCAGCAGCCACTCAAACCATCCTCGCCCAGGAAATTGGCAGGTGGTGACCAGCCAGGCGGTGCTAATGCCCAGCACCATTACCCCGGCTCCCACACCGACCATGAGGATGAGAGAATTTCTGATGTATTCGGGTAACACCGTCGCCGCCAAATGCCCCCATACCTCGCTGGAGTTGGTCAACAGGCCGCTGAGCACTACCAGCACGGGCGACAGCAGCAACAGGGCGATCAGGGCTACGCTGAGGGTCCAGATATCGAAGGATTGGGGGGATGAGCGGTGGGGCGGAGGCGAACGATCCATGCCGTGGATTAATGCTACCCATTCCTTTTAGCACAGTGGGGGGACGGCATTTGAATTTCTTGGCGAAGGCACCTGGGGCACTGGCGTAATAATTCAAAGTGGACGCTACAGCCCTAGGAAAAAGCCCCTTTAAAACTATCCGCCCCTGCCAGGTGGAAGATTTAGGCTTCCGGGACAGGGGCGGTCTAGCTGGGTCTTAGGTTGAACCTGACTGCCGGGAGGAACCCTGCATCAGCCAGCTTCAAGAGAGCAGTTAGTGGCTAGGCCACCAGCACTGATCTCGACGCTGATCTTAGTTAGAGTACAGCCCCGGCGCACAGCCGGCTTACGTCAACCTGAAGACCCACACATTTACTACTTTCTGACATGGGCATCACCTCCTGAATCCTTAACGGTTAACTCTCGAGGGGTTTCTGCTGAAATTTCAGCATTACTGGTAAGTTAGCACAAATTTTCGGCTCCGGCAGAAATTCCCCTCACCCTGGGATCGCCTAGGGCGATAAAACAGAAGGACTAGATGTAACGAAATAGTGGCTATGACTGCAAATTTACCGATGTCGGTGCCCGCGATCGCCCTTGATCCCCTGCTTAAGGCCTGGCTACAGGAAGACCTGGGTCGTGGCGACTGGACCACCAGCGGCCTGGGTGCCCTGGCCCATCGGCCTGGACAGGCCGTCTGGGTAGCGAAAGCACCAGGAATGATTGCCGGGCTGTCCATGGCGGCGCGGGTTTTTTATCTACTGGATGACTCGATTGGTTTCAAGCCCGAGCTCGGGGAAGGGGATGCCTGTGCAGCCGGGACTACCGTGGCCACTCTCCAGGGTTCCCTCAGTGCGCTGCTAATGGGAGAGCGGGTGGCCCTCAACCTGGCCATGCGCCTCAGCGGCATTGCCACCGCCACCCGCCAGTATGTCGAGCAGCTGGCCGACTTTCCAGCCCAGCTGGTGGATACACGCAAAACCACCCCCGGCCTCAGACGGCTCGAAAAATACGCCAGCCGGGTCGGCGGAGCCATCAACCACCGCCTGGGCCTAGATGATGCCGTGATGATTAAAGACAATCATATCGCCGTGGCCGGGGGCATACAGGCGGCGGTGGCGCAAATTCGTCAGGCTATGCCCTATCCACTCACGATGGAGGTAGAAACGGCCTCCCTAGATGATGTGGAGGCTGCCCTGGCCAGCGAGGTAGACATCATCATGCTCGACAATATGGCCCTAAAGACTATGAAAATTGCCGTGCAGCGTATTCGCCAGGCCAACCCAAGAATTAAAATTGAAGCCTCGGGCAATGTCACCCTTGAAACCCTGCGACCGATTGCCGCCACCGGGGTCGATTTTATTTCCAGCAGCGCCCCGATTACCCGTGCTCCTTGGCTAGATCTGAGTATGCGGATGGTTGAATCAACAGAATCTTAGATTTCTACAACCCACAGTAGGCGATCAGATCAATCTCTACGTCGCCATAGCCCGCTAGGGCCATCACGCCTACGGTGGTGCGGCAGGGCTTAGGAGCATCGCCAAAATAAGTCTGGTAAATCGCATTGACAGTGTCGTAATGGCGAAAGTCGGTCACAAAAATTCGTGCCATCACCACCTGACCAAACCCGCTGCCGGCATGATCCAGAACGAGCTGCAAGTTGTCCATAACCCGGCGAGTTTGGTCGGCAATCGGGCCTTTAACCACCTCCCCGGTGGCTGGATCCTCCGCCAATTGACCGGTCACAAATAAAAAATCTCCGGCCCTGACCGCATGGGAGTAGGGAGCCACCGGAGGCAGTACGCAATTGGGCAGAGTAATAAATTCCAGCATAGGAGTTCCTGATCACACCAGTCCTAGCCTAAGGGGCTAAAGCTTTAGGGTATCCGTAAAGCTACCGCTGTGCATCTAAAACCTGAGACCCAAAACCCGACATCTGCACCCTAGGCATTAGTACACGACGGCGAAAGTCTCTCTATGCCCTACCGTGAACCGTGAGCCTTATACCCGACACCTCAGTATCGCTAATGGTGTACATATTTACGCCGCGCTCTCCCAGGTCTCCTAGGGTGCAATCGCGTAGCAATCAATCCTAGGAGACCTGGCTGTCAAGTGAAGCTCGAAATCTAAAGCTGGACAGACCGCTAGTCTCCCCAATTCAGTCCTATCTGGCCTAAGTCAACGGTATAGATGCGACTGCCCTTGCCCTCAGGCACGCTCCACAGGTACTGGGCTGGAGAGAGGCAAACCAGCGCCGTTGGGCTGGGCAGCCCAGCCAGGCGATGGGTAATTTGGCCCTCGGCGTTAACCAGGATGCAGTCGCCGGTCTGGCTCACCACCCCGTAGCCTACGGGGGTTTCAAACACCCACCGAGGCACCACGCCTACCCGGTAGCGCACAATTCTAAACGGTTTCAGGTCAATTACCAGAAGTGCTTCGGGGCTGCTGGCTTCAAGCCCAAGGTAGCGATAGGGGCGGGTGGTAGGCACCAGGCTGTGGATGAGAATAGCCGCCGATAAACAACCCAAGTGATGGCCTCGGCGGGCCACGATGTGAAAGATCGTGCGACCACTCTGCCGCAGCACCAAGGCCATGTGCCCATTGTCTAGACTCAGAATGGATACAAATTCTCCCTCCTGGGTTGTAATAGGCACCTGTTTAGGGGTCGAAATCTTGACCGGGGAACCAGCGTCAAGGGTGAGCTGCCGAATTAGTATCTCGCTTTGACAGCGATCGCCCGTGGCCGTCGTGAACGTTGTAGTTGTATAAGTGGCAAACCATCGGCCGTTGGGGGCTACCGCTGCCCCCAGGGTACCTTCGCAGTGGGCAATGCGGCCTAGCCCATGGGTCATAGACAACAGGTGTAGGGAAGACGGGGTGACCAGCACCCCACCCTGGGGAATAGCCATAAACTGCTGGATTGGGGCTGGTAGCGCAAACCCCTGGGTCGATTCTGGCGAGGCTATAGGGCCATAGGGCCAGTGATAAAACCAGACATTGAATTGGCTACAGGCCATCAGCAGATGGACAGAATCCTCAGGGGCAGCATTGTTGTCAGGCTGTTCAACCTGAACCGACAGCGGGGCCAGCCCCATCACCTCAATCGGGTGGGGAACTGTAACCGACGGAAAATCAGGAAATGGGAGAATAACTTGATCCGATAGTTGGCCCGCGAGGCTAGAGAAGTGCTGACTGGTAATCAGGTTGTCATGGGCCTTTTGCAGCTCGGCCTGCATGGCTCCGGCGTTTTGAAATCGGCGGGGCAAAAGTTTTTGAAGCGACTTGAGCAAAATCTCACGTATAGGTGCCGGAATCTCGTCAGGAATCTCCGGCGGCTGGTTCAGGTGAGCCACCATCAGCTCCTGGGGGGTGCCGGAAAAGGGTCGTCGGCCCAGCAGCAGCTCGTACAAAATAATACCGACGGCGTACAGGTCCGAGGCCATGGGATGCTGGTTATAAAACCGCTCGGGAGCCATGTAGGCCGGTGAGCCGGTGTGTCCCATTTCTGACGCACTAGTTTCCTGGCTGAGGCGAGAAATGCCAAAGTCAGAGATCCTGGCCACCCAGCCCCCCGGCGTTAGCTGCAGGAGAATGTTCTCCGGCTTCACGTCACAGTGCACAATGCCCTGCTGGTGGGCCAGGGCCAGGGCGGCCAAAATGTCTAACCCAAACCCCAGCACTTCCCCTAGGGTGAGGGCTACATCACTATCCAGGAGGCCGCGCAGGGTGCCGCCCTCGCAGTAGTCCAGCACCAGCTGGCGACCGCTGGGAGAGTGCTCTAAAGCTCGGCAGGTGACGATATTAGGATGCTTGAGGCTAATTAAAAACCGCAGCTCCCGCAAAAAACTATGGGTGGGAAAGCGATCCCGATCGAGATCCTTCAGGGCCACGAGTTCCCCCGTCTTGCGGTGGATCGCGCAGTAAACCCGCCCATATTGCCCGTGTCCCACCGGCCCCAGGAGCCGGTAGTGAGAGCGTCGCATGTGCCGAGTCGTGACCATCCCGGTGCTATCCCTGCTGCGTGAGGGTTTGCATAATGCTCTGATGGGACTGGCCGCTAACGACCATAGCGTTCACGGGCTGAAGCCGCTTATCTAGACCGAGGACAAAGCGATTGCAGTCATCGCCCTTGGCCGTGCAGCTGGTTTGTAGACAACGTAGCTCGCGCCCTGTGAGTTGGCTAAAGAAGATCTCAACGATGCCCCGCTCTAAATCGCCGGTTGGAGACTGGCTAGGGGCCGCCGCCGCCGTAAACGGCGAATGCCAGATGTCAACACCAATAAAGCCGCGATCGCGATAGGTAATATCCAGATGAATTTGGCCCCAGCCGTGGGTCTTCCAGCACTGCTGGAGGGACTGTAGGAACTCCGCCATGGATAAATTGGCCAGGGGCTGGTTGTAGTAGTCGGCCAGCTCTTCGCAAAAGCGGGCGTAGAAGTTTTTGCCCCACCAGCGTCCGCAGTTATAGAGCACTGCCTTTGAGGCCTGGCCAGTTTCTTTATCTAACCCGGCATAGATGGCCTGGAGTAAGGGGTCTGGAATCGCCAGCAGGCGATCGCCCCGGCGGTTTTCCAGCAGTCCCAGTTCGGTAGAGCCGCGCACGTAGAGGTCGTGGGCAAAGTAATTGCCGGGCAGTCGGCTATCGAGCAGTAAATCAGCAACGGAAACCATGGTTTGAGGTCCTCTGTAGGATGACGTTAACGAATCGCCCCCCTAGAGCAGACCGGCTAAAGAAGCCGCCACGGTCTCACGGGGATCGAGCATGAGTGCCCTAGCCTTGTCTAAACCGGGCTTGAGCAAGTTGAGCTGAGCGGGGGTAAACACCAGGGCTAGCTGCTGCTGCAGGAGCTGGAGGAGCTGCTGATCGATGGCCTGGCTTTCGTAGGCTTTAACCATTTCAGGCAGCCAGCCCTGCAGACGTTCTTCCACCAGTGGGGTGTGGTCGAGCAGCATGGCCATGGCCACGTAGCGCAGCACCATCAGGCCGTTGCGCACGCTGCGCTCCACCGTGGCCTCCGACTGACCCGCCGAGCGCTCTAGGGCATCGGCCACGGGCTGCATAATCGCCACCTCTTGATCCCGCAGGGTACGGTATACCGTGACTCGTTCCGGAATTGAGCTGACATACTGGCTCAGGAGGCTAATGTCGTTGGCATCAAGATACTGGTGGTCAGGGGTGTCGAACAGGGCCTCTAGCTTGAACGTCATGGTTAGATCCTCAAACGTGTAATTCGCTGATGGAAGAGAGAACGCCATCCATGGGGGGCTGGCGCTGCAATTAAAGATGGCTTCAGCGGGAGGCTCGCTATGGATTTCCGCCCGCCTCCTGCCCCAGCGAAGGCAGGAGGCGGGAATGACGCTGGAATGATATTTATTTGGCTGATCCCTCGGGGGGTTAGCCAAATAAATCGGAGAAGCCATCAAGGGTCAGATCAGCATCCGCCGAGCGGGCCTGGGTAGGGGCTTCAAGGGGCAAAATGGGAGCACCGATGGCGGGTTGCCCCTCCCAGGGGATGGTCTCAAAAAAGTTTCCGACGGCCATAGTCATGGTGGAAGTAGCTGGGCCAGCGCCGTTTCCACTCCCCTTCGGGGAGTGGAAACTGGGGCCGTTCCAGGCTACCCCCTGAAAGAAATCCTGCACCGTTTCCCGACGCCAGGGTTGGGCGGCGGTATCAACGTTTAAACCCAGGGAGGGATAATTCATGCGTCTCCCTCTCCAGCCCGCAGGCGTTTTTCGATGTCGCGAGCATTGGCCCCTTCGTTCATCCAGAAGGCAGCGGCATCGATGCGCTCACGGCCTCCGAGCAGAAACTTGCAGTAGGTTTCTCCCATCGAGTAGCACTGAATTTCGATGCAGCTCAGCTGCTTGCGCACCATCTCGGTAAAAAAGCCTGCGAATAACCCGGCGTAGAGGTGGCACACGGGTTTGCCCATATCCCCCAGGGTGCGGGCCACGGCGGAGTCAAATAAGTTGATGAACATGAATCCCTGTTTGCGATCGCTCATGTCGACCTCCCACCGCCCCCAGCCCTGGGAAATGTAGGGCCACCACCAGGTTTCGAGCAGAAACATGAGGTTGGCCCGGCGGGGGCTGAGGGCAAATTCTCGCTCAAACCAGGTCTCAAACTGCAGGGAGTCGAGCTTGCCCCACTCCAGCCCGATGCTGTACATGATGGCGGCGGAGGCGTCACCCACTTCCTCTTGCAGCCCTTCTAGCAGGCCGATGATAAAGTCTTCGCTGGTGAGCAGGTTGCGGGTATCATTCCAGTCGGTAATGGTGCCGTACTCGGGGTTGAACTGAAAGAAATCCCGCAGGGCATAGTGGTTATGCTTTTTGGGAAATTTTTGGTGCAGGTGATGGGCTGTCTCTGTTGTCATAACCATGGCCTTACAAGCCCTGAAAGACTGTGTTTACAAAATCAGTTTGTGGATAAATGTAATGTGCCCAGGCCGGCTCAGAATTAACAGCGCTCTCGCTAATTTATAGGACTTGATTCGGCGCATCAGGCCTCGGTGACCCCGGCTAACCGCCCTGCCCCAGGGTGGCCCGATTGAGCTCAAGAATGGGCCAGAGCAGAGCTAATTCCTCGGCCTCTAAATATTGGGCCACCACCTCCTGCATGGCGACATAGGTGAGTTGGCAGCTGCGCTGGGCTCCAAAGGCCCGCATGATGGTTTGAAACCAGTTCAGCATTTTCTCTTTGTGCAGGCCGGCATCATCCGTCAGTATCGCCATGGCGCTGTAGCGCAGAACTCGCACCGTATCCCGCTGCCACTTGGCGGTTAGATCTTGTCCTCCGACCTGTAAAATATCGGGGTTTTGGGTCTTCATTCGAGCTAACACCTGGGCGATGATTTGGGTTTCGGCGGCCTGAATTTTTTGATAGGCCCGCAGCCGCAGATTGGCGGTACCGAGATAGGTTTGAAAGAACTGAAGCTCCTGATCTGAGGCGTAGCGACCATCGGTTTCTTGCACCAGCGTCTGAATATTTGCCAGCATGGGATATTTGATGTCCTAGGGTGATAGATCTCTAGGATTATGATTCCCTCTATTACGAAGTGTAAACAAAATCGCAGGCAAGGAATTTTTTAGATGGCTGAGCCGATTCCGATCACGAACTCATGAAGGCAAGTTGGATCCATTAGACTTATTGCAATAAAACTTAAACCCCTGCCCGCTGCCGGGGCTCCAGAGTCGTAGTAATCTGGTGGACATGGAATTCAACCCTATCCAGGCTCGGAGCTAGGGGTTTACCTGAGGGGAAGACTCTGGGTTTAAGTTGAGCCTGGTTCATCGCCATCAATACCTGATTTTCAAGAGGGCATTCTTCATGGTTCAGCGTGGTTCTAAAGTTCGGATTCTCCGCAAAGAGTCGTATTGGTATCGCGAAGTTGGCACCGTTGCCACCATTGACCAAAGCGGCATCAAGTATCCTGCGGTAGTTCGCTTTGAAAAGGTTAATTATTCAGGCATTAACACGAACAACTTTGCCCTGGCTGAACTGCAAGAAGTGGCCGCCCCTAAGGGTAAGTAACCTGCTTCAAAGCGGTGGCATTGCCACACCCTAAGACTCATCACCCATGCCCCTGCGGTGGCAAAATCTCTGATGTGGCGTACAGAAAGCACTCTGGGGCCAGCGTAGGGGTTTTCGCTGTGGGGGTTTTTAGCGTTTTCATGATGCGTCAGAGCCTTGTCCAGCATGGGTTAGCGCAGCGTAATCCATAATCCGGTGATTTATATTCCATTGATCTCATTGACCCACTGATTTAGCTCTCGTGATTCATAGTGGCGTTGCTGATCTAGGGTATGAAGCAACGCAACACTCCGGACAGTTTTTGACGGCCAATAGTAGAATGCGGGTTTCAGGCCTCTTCCGTAGTGGTATGGCCAACGAGAAATCAAGAGTTTCAGCGCTTGTACAGAAAAGTGTCCGGACTATTGAAGCAAAGGGTAGCAGCTTTGAGGACTCATTTAGAATTCCACAAATTCATACTGCTATTCAGCAACGCCTGATTCATAGTAAGAAAATAAGCACCCATTGCTATCTTTCCTGTTGGTGCATTGCTGCGCGAATGCACTCTACAGTGATCAATGCTTCGGGGATCAATGCTTCGGGTATTTTATTTACACGCAGGTTCCTTAGGTTATTTTACCCTAGATGGCATTCTAACTACTATACCTATGGATACGGAAATTCATAGTTCGACGGGCGTATCTAGTGGTTAGGGGAGTAGGCAAAAAAAGAGGGTGCAGGGAGAATAGTCCCTGTACCCAACACAAATGATGGTGATGAGCATAGCGCCAAACCTGACAGACTGGCTAGAGCGTCCGGAGAGCCAAACTCGTTTTTCCGCCTTGTCAGCAGCAACGACTTTACCTGAGAGGGTGATGGTGGCTTTACAGGTGGGGTTGAGGGTCGCTCGCTGGTTACTAGAGAGAGAGTTGATGCGTCGTGCCCAGTGGCCTCAGGACTGGGTACATTGCCCCCATTGTGGTCGCCGGTTGCACTCAAAAGGCTTTCAGTAACGGCAGATGCAGACCTTGGTCGGTGGTATTGCCTGAAAACGACGGGTGGGTCGTCGTCCTCAGGGATGCCCTGGGAGTCAGTGGGTGCCGCTCGATGAGGCGTTGGGCATTACGTCCTATCAGCAGAGTAGTGAGGAGCGGCAAACCGCCTGGCCGAAAGTGGCACCCTTCGCCACAGGTTGCAGAACGTCCGATCGCAGCTTGCTGATTTCTTGCCTAGAGAAAAAGACAGATTAGTCGTCTTAATTTACGCGTGAATTAACCCCTGAGAAATTTTAGTTTTGACTCACCGTCAACTAGTTCATTTCGGCTAACAGGGGAAAACCAATGTCTGCACTTCAACTCAACGCGCTGGATGTCAATCCGACCGGTCTCAAACCCTCAGATATTCTTGGCGTGGATGGATCCGCTCAGCCCGCCGCCTACGGGCTGACTTCAGCAAGTCATACCACCGGGGCCAGCCCCGACGTAGCCATCGATTTTGCCACCCAACCTCTGGCCACTAGCCTTGATACGACCGATTTAGCTACCCCCCATGGCATTGCCGGAGGAATCACCCCCTCGCCAAGGTTGACCCAGGATGGGACTGCCAGCGGCGAGCCAGGAGCCGGTTCCCATGGCGATGCCCTCACCGGCCTTGCCGCCGAGGATCCTCTGCTGTTCAATCTCAGCGGTACCACACAATCTCCACAAAACACCTTTGGCCGTCTAGACTACTCAGACTATTTCAACCCCACTCGGCTTTACGCCTACAAAGACGACCATCTCCTCACCAGCACCGCCAGCGGCACCGTTCAAGTCAACCTGAATTCTGTAGACTTTGATGCCTATCTGCAATTGGTCAATGTTTTCACCGGCCAGGTCTTAGCTTTTGACGACGATGGCGGCCCTGGCACCAACGCTCAACTCAGCTTTACCGCCCTGGCGGGTGGGCAGTATCTGATCCGCGTGACCAGCTACGAATCATTTGAAGTCGGTGGCTATAGCTTGACCGCCACTCTGGGTGCTGGTGGCAATCAACCCACCCCCCAGCCACCCCCCGAGCGCCGTTTTGATAGCGCCTCTGGCTATGGCCTGGTGGATGCGGCGGCGGCGGTCGCTACGGCAGTCGGCCAATCCCGGTTTAGCAACGTGGCCGACCTGGGCGGCAATCAGTGGAATAACGATTTGGTCAATGCTCCCGAAGTATGGCGGCAGGGCTATACTGGCCAGGGGGTAACGGTGGCCGTCATTGACTCAGGGGTAGACATCACCCATGCCGACCTGCGCGACAACATCTGGGTCAACAGCGATGAAGTTTTGGGGGATGGCATCGACAACGACGGCAATGGCTACGTCGATGACCGCTACGGCTGGAACTTTGGCCGGGGCCAGAATAATAACAATGTTTTACCGGGAACCACGGATCCTGGCCAGAGCCACGGCACCCACGTGGCCGGTACCATCGCTGCCGCCAATAACGGCACCGGTATGACGGGGGTAGCCCACAATGCCAACATCATGGCCATTCGCCTGGGTAATGTAGTGACCGGCCCTAGAGGAGGAGCATTTGTCAACGGCGGAGATTTAGCCCAAGCCATTCGCTATGCCGTCGATAATGGTGCCCAGGTCATCAACATGAGCCTGGGCTGGTCTGACCCCGATGGCAGCGTTCAAGCGGCCCTGGCCTACGCCGCTGAGCGCAATGTGCTTACGGTTAGCGCGGCCGGCAACGATAGCCTATCGGCCCCCGGTTCTCCGGCCAGCTACGCCACGGAGTACGGCATTTCCGTCGGTGCCGTAGATAGAAGTGAACAGATTAGCGATTTTTCTAACCGAGCCGGTAGCGATAGCCGCCTGGTGCACGTCATGGCACCGGGGCGGGGTATTTACTCCACTATTCCAAACAATACCTATAACTTTGATAGCGGCACCTCCATGGCGGCCCCCCACGTAGCCGGGGTGGTTGCCCTCATGCTGAGCGCTAACCCCGACCTCACCCACAGCCAGGTGCGGGCTATTCTAACCGGCACCTCCACCCTGCAAGCGACCTTAAATGGTTCAAGCGTAGAGGAGTCTGCCAATGTCTTCGCGGCTAGCCGTAGTACAGTCCAGGCGGGCTCATCGCTGGGTTACTTCCCGGTCGCTAGGTTGAGTCGGCCCATAGGCGAACTGGGGGAGACTGGGGACGAACTAGCTTCCCTGGGTTTACCCAGTCTGAGCATCGCCACCCTGACTACAGCGGCATTAGAGCGACGCCCAGCGACCTCGACCGCCTCGACCGATGACGATTGGCTCACCCCCCTGCCCGAGCTGCTGGGGGATGACTGGCTGGCGGAGTCCTGGGGCTAGGCGGGACGATAGAATTAGGTTGCGCTGGTTTCTGAGCCTTGGTCAAGAGCCAAAATCTGGGTGCTCCGTAGCGCGGGTAACCCTGTCGACAACCCACGGAAGACTCTGAATCCGTGGGTTGCTCCCGATCGGCGAGGCGGCGACATGATGAAACCCAAAGACACAAAGAACACCACATGGATTTACGGCTGCGTTACGACCGCCTCAGCCCCATGGGGCTAGGGTTAGCTTTGCTGGCCATCCCCCTTGGTGGGTGCACTATTCCTCAGGAGACCACTATGGATGCAGCCGTTCTGGAAAGCCCGCAATCCGCCCCATTACGTCAGGGCATTCAGGGCCAGGTGACTCGCCTCAGCGGCAACCACATGCCTAGCCCCAACCCCAACTCGGGTCAGCGGGAGAATGTGCAAACCACGGTCTGGATCTTTGCCGGCCGGATTGCGGGCCCCGGCCCCGCCCCGTGGCCGGTGGCTGAAGCAGAGCAACACCCTGGGTTGGTGGGTCGGGTAGAGAGCGATCGCAATGGCCATTACGCCATGGCCCTGCCCGTCGGCGAATACACCCTACTGGCCCAGTATGAGGATTATCTCTACCTGAATAGCTTTCAAGGCGATGGCAGCTACCAATCGGTTCAGGTGACCCCTAACCAGGTGGTTGAGTTCAACCTGATCAATACCGAAAATGCTTTCTTTTAGGTATTTTGGAGTCGTTGCCTAAATCTCATCATCCTTGTCTAGTTAAAGCAGCTAGCTTTGCGGAGACTGTCGATGAACCCACTGAACACTTTCTATACAGTGAAGAGGTCAAGGTTCAAGACAGAGGAAAACTTCTATGAATGACTCCACCAAGTTAGTTGTAAATCAGTTTATTTCTGCGGGCTTAATCACCGCCAGCCTTGCCCTAGTTCAGCCCATAGCTTCTGCTCAAACTCTGAAGATAGAAAACCAGCCTGTTTATACTGAAGCTTCTCATCTCGTCATTGAAGAGTCACAGTCTGATCTAGAAAATCAGCCCATGGGCGGCCCCTACGTCAGTACATTACCCGATGGAGACGTGCGCACCTGGGATGAAATTTCTGATGCCATCGCCCTTAGTCTAGAAAGCAGCCTGAAGCCCGGATTTCCGACAGGGCTATATCCCTCCACGTTCCAGCCTCTAGTGGAGATTGATTTCAGCAGCTACCCGCGACAGTTAACCATTTTGAAGGTCAGTTTCTAGCACCAAGCCCAGATATGCAAACCCAACTTGGCCGGGGGACTCGTTCCTCCGGCTTTTTAATGCGATTGGCCATCCCACACCCACTCTATGGTTATTTCCCCAACCTTACCAAGATACCCCTGTAGGGGCGAACGGGTGCATCCCACTTTTGTAGCCCTCGCCCTAAATTCCTCTCCCAGAGCGGGAGAGGGACTTTGAATCCGGCTCCTCTTCTCCCTTTTTGGGAGAAGAGGCTGGGGGATGAGGGCCAACTTGTAAAACTGGGATGCACCCGGGCGAACGACCGTTCGCCCCCTGGTTGACTGACAAAACTTTGGAGGTAGGTTGGGTGCAGCGGAGCAAAGCCCAACAGCAGTGGGCCTTGTTGGGTTCTGCTATCGCGCCACCCAACCTACGACATAGCAGGTATTTCACAGGTTTTGTCAGTCAATCAGGTTCAGTAGATCACAAAGCCCCTCTCCCAACTTTGGGAGAGGGGTTTGGGGTGAGGGCAATTCTGCGGCTAGGCCCATCGTTTTCGATCTACTGAGGTTCGCCCCTCATCAATCGGGGGCAACTCAATAAAGTTGAACCTGGTTTTACAGGGCCTATTTTTCATATTTCAGCCGCTAAGTTGGCAGCTTTAAGCCAGTGTTTTAGCCTAAATTAGCCGTGCTCTATATTAACCAAAACTCTACAGTAATACTGTTCAGCTTGTTACTACCGGTCTTTTTCAAGGAGAGTTCCATGGTTGAAGCACTCGTCGTCTTTAGCGTAGTTCTCTATCTGTTTACCCGAGACGTATTTTCTAAACCCAAAAAAAAAACAGAGGAAGAAATATTAGGAGAGGCCCTGGTCAAGTACCTCAAAGAAGGGGTTCAAGTCAGGATAAAGTCATAGCGGGTTGGGGGTATCGGGTGTCGGGTGTCAGGTGCCAGGTGTCAGGTGTCGCCTGAAACCCAATACCCAATACCTAATACCTAATACCTAATACCTAATACCTAATACCTGATACCTAAACCCTAATCACACTCCCGCGCTAAAACGACCCGCCCGTCGCCCAGGTTAAAAACCCCGGTGGGCTCAACGATGGGGTCACCGGGCTGCCACACCGCCCGAGGCTCCGGGTTGCTGAGGGGCTGCACATCGCTGGTGGGATATGTTGAGACAACGGCGTCGCCAGGCTTAGCGGGCAGGCCACCGCTGCCGGTGATGACGAAGGTGCCCTGGTCGTCGTTCGCCCGGGCGATGCAGCTGCCGGTGAGGAGCTGTTCTGTAGACAGGGGAGTTTGGGGAACCTCAGCAGAATCATTTTCGATGAAACTTGTATCGAGGGTGGTCAGATTTACCACGCCGCTGGCCCCAAATTCGGAACTGGCGGTAATGTCGCTGAGAGAGGTGGTTTCTGGGCGAAATTCCAGGCCAAAGATTCCCCTGGCGGCAATATCAACGCTGCCGCCCCGGCCTGAAAAGGCATTGGCCGTAATGTCACTATTTTCTACTGGAACAGCCACTATGAAAGGAGTACTAATGCTGATATTTCCGCCGTCACCAAAGGTTTGGGCGGTACCAGCGCTAGTGGAAATCTCGCTGTTACCGCGCAGCAGTAATAAGTCCGCAAATTGAAGGTTTAAGTTACCGCCGTTACCCGACGTGGAGGTGCCGATAATCCTGCCCTGATTGAGCAGCTGTAGTGAGCTAGCGTTGATGCTCAGGTCGCCAGCGGGGCCAGTTCCTAGGCTGCTGACGCTTACTTCTGCCCCATCTGCAATAGTGAAGTTTTGCGTTGAGATTTCAATATTGCCCCCCGCCCCCCCACGAAACCGTGAGGTCGAGGCAGAAATCCGGCTGGGCTCAATCACGCCAGATTCCCCTAAAAATGTGCCGGTTAATTCAATGGCATCAGTGGCCACAATTGCTAGGCGGCCTGCGGGGTTATTGCCCAGAGTGTCTACGCTAATCTCCCCACCATTTCTGACCAACAGCTCCCGGGTGCTAATTGTCAAATCTCCTGGGGGCTGGCCGCTTTCGCTAAAGGTTGTGGTCGAAATTTGGCTGGGTAAAGATGCAAAACCATCCTCTCTGCCATCCACTGTAATTCGATTTGCAGCTATGGTAATGCGGCCTCCGCGCCCCAGGGTAATGGCCTGAGCTGAGACAGTGCCACCATTCTCCAATGCCAACTCACCAGTTTGAACAGAGATATTGCCACCGTCACCCCCGCCGCCGATAACTGCCGTGGTAAGTCCGCCAATGCCGGTAATTTCAATGGATTCCGAAGCAATTACGTCAATATTACCGGCATTGCCCTGGGTGCGAAAACCGGCACTGGCGGTAATTTCGTTGCCGTCGGTAATTAGCAGTCGCTGGCCTCGCAGGGTAATATCTCCGGCATTGCCGGAGCCAAAGGTTTGGGTTTGAATAGAGCCACCCAGCAGCTCGATATCTTCTGCTTCGATCAGGATGCTGCCGCCGGGGCCAAAATTGGTACGGGCTGAAACATTGGCCCCATCCTGGAGCGTTAAGCGGCCAGTTCTAACGGTCAATAGCCCGCCAGTGCCCGAACCCTGAATATCGGCGGATAGCCCTCCGGGCTCTTCCTCTCCTTCGAAGACGGTAAAGCCCGATAACTCGACCGAATCAGTGGCTACAATAGTCAAATTGCCACCAGCCCCAGACCCCAGGGTGCTGGTTAGCACCTCCGCGCCGGTTTGGGTTTCCAAACGGTCTGTCAGGATGGTGATATCCCCAGCCCGGCCCGTACCAAAGTTGCGGGTTGAAATAGACGAGTTGCCCCCTGAAATTGATACCGCTGGGGACTCAACTGTAATGCTGCCGCCGTTGCCGCTGGCCTCAGGGGAAGCGCCGGCAATGATCGCAGCCTCATCTAATCGCAAAAAATCCGTGGATCGAACTACAATGCCCTGACCGTTCAGCGCGCCCTGAGTGTTGACAAAAATAGTTGAGGAACTGTTATTCTCCCCAGTAAAAATTTGGGCCGCCTGGATCTGTACCGATCCGCCCCCGAAGCCAGAGGCGTTAATATTGCCGTTATCAAACTCTATATTCCCTAAAGGGGTATTGTCTGGAATAGTCAGGGAAAAGCTACTGGGTTGGGTTGCAAGACCAATGCGCCCAGCCTGGGGACTGGCCACCTCGACGCGCCCGCCTAGGGCAGTTACGGTTCCTTCCAGCAGAATATCTCCACCGACCAACCCAATGGTGGCTCCATCCACCACCTGTAACCCCCACTGAAACGGAAGCACGCCTCCATCTGGAAGGGTTTCCCTCGGAAATGAAATCGGGCCATTGATCAAAAATCCGGCGGCGGGGAGCCCTAAAAAAGCCTGATTAGTGATGGTTGCTGGGGAACTATCCCCAAACAGCAGAGCCGATGGATCGATGGATAGCAGGCGGCTTGAGGCTGGCTGGGTAGCGCTGAACAGGCCATTGGCACCCAATTCGATAGCGTCAGCGGTGGTGGACAGAAACGAGGCGGGCAAATCTAGACTAGCGTTTGGCCCAAACAGAATGCCGCTGGGATTAATTAGATAAAAGGCGGGTGCTGCGGTTACCCCCGCCGCATTGAAGCTGCCCAGGGTTCCTAAAATTTCGGAAGAGCTATCCCCCGTAACTCGGCTGAAAACATGGTCAATACCATCCACCGGAATGCGAAAATAAGCGCCCCGGTTTTCCAAAATATTAAACTCTAAAAAGCTGTGAAACAGATTATTGCCGCGGATCGCACCCCCATCAATGACATCAATGAGTAGCCCCGCTTCATCCAGCGACACCACGCCAGATTGTTCGTTTCCCAGGGTGGCATCGGGTACGATATTGCTTTGAGCGTTGACTTCGGTTGAGGCAACCAGCGCCCAAGCCGGGATGCTTGCCGATGCAATGCGCAGTAGTTGAAGGACAACCTTTGCGATATTGTTTTGGTTGGATAGAGCCATGGGCTTATATATCAGGCACGGGAAGGAGCCAGGTTCTGATCGCGTCAGAGGTTTGTCAGCAACCTGGGTAATTCATTATTATGAATTACCTATAGCCACCATCAATCACCGTCTGTTCGGCTAGAAAGTTTTTAGATCAATGATCTCCGGGGCGATCTCGCCTTCCAGAATCCGCCGCCTTAGCAATCCAATCTCCTGAGCTATGAGTCCCCTCAATAGAGTGCGGTTGATAGCAGAGCACTGTACTTCCTGCCGTTGGGTTGACAGTCTAAAGGGCAACTTCGACTCATGGTCTCAATAGGAATATCCTGCGGACTAACTAGACCTCGGTCTCTGCGTTCAGGCAATAGTGGTTATCTAATGCTTTCTTAACTCTTACCACAGGCATTTGCTGATGTATAGCCCTGGCGTCGTTTCTCGACCCCGCCTCAGTAGCTTAGTGCTAGATCGCTACCTAGCAAACCTGCGGTCTTCTCGTCCCGCTCCGGCAAGCTTAGCTCCCCAGAAAAACCCGAATCGCTTCCCCGGCATCGGTCTCACCGATTAAAACGCAGCGTCTCAGCAACGCCAAATCGAGTTCCCTCAGGTCATCCAGCTCACTGTGCTGAATTTGCTCGTAGCCGTCAGATCGCAGGTGATACAGCGTCAGAGCACCATCTTCCCAAAACCATACCTCCGCCACCCCCAGGGCTTGATACCGAGGTAGCTTACTACGGCCACCACTGGTAAACACCACCTCGATTGCCAGGTCAGGAATGGATTTTACGGCTCCCAGGCAATACGATTCATCTGCCTGGGCTGAGGCGATACCGTCTTGTTCCTGAGTCATGGAGCCGGTTGGCTGAAAGAAGACCCCTCGACGGGCGAGAAAGATGGTTACCAGACACCCGATCATGTGCCCAAACACCTCATGTTCGCGCCCTGGCATGAGTATTTCAATGCTCCCGTCATAATAAAACAGCCGCACGCCGGGGTTTTGCTCAATGCCCCGCTGAATTAGCTTGAAATGTTCCCACGTTCCTTTAACGGTCATGAGCTGGTCGGTGGGGCGCTGACCGGGGGAAGGATGGATTGGGTGAGCAGAATAGTTTGTGGTAGTTGCCATTTGCGCTTTAGAAGCAGGCCATGTAAAACTACTCTATCGTCATTGTCCTGACGGTTAACAGTCTTTTACAGCCTTTGGCCTCACCACAATGCTAAGCCCGATTCGCTGGTTCTTGGCCGTTCTCTTCTTCAGCAGCTTGGCGCTGACCCTGGCGTTTGGGCATGGGTTGCCCCCGGCTACGGCTCAGGTCACGGCCCCTGACCAGCTGGTGCAAGAGGGCGTTACCCTCTACCAGACTGGCGATTACCAGGGTGCCATCGCCCGTTGGCAAGCCGCGCTAGAGAGCTATCCACCCGGTTCAGACCTGGCTGATCGCGCCCTGGTTAACGAAAACCTGGCCCGTGCCTATCAGCAGATTGGCGACCCCACCGCCGCCCTCAGCGCCTGGGAAGCGGCGGCGACGGCCCACCAGCAAGGCAATAATGCCATCGCCTATGGTCGGGTGTTATCCGAGCAGGCCCAGGTGTTGATTAGCGTAGGCCAGCACCAGCGGGCGGCTGCCCTGCTGTGCGGCGGTATGCCCGAAACTACCCCTCAAACCGAAACCACAGCGACCACCGCCATCTGCCCAGGGGGGAGCTACGCCATCGCCACCACCCACGCCGACGGGGCCGGGCAGGTGGCAGCCCTGGGTAGCCTGGCCGAAACCTACCGCCTGACGGGCGACTATCTCCTCGCCCAGACCTTGCTCAATGCCGGTCTAAATTTGGCTAAGACCGAAGGGCTCAGCCAGTACGAAGCCCCCCTGTTGAACAGCTTGGGTAACACCTATGCCCGCCTGGCCCAGGTCGCCGCCCGCCGGGCCGAGGCTGCGGAATTTCTTAACGTCACCGACCAGGATCGCAGCGTGTCTGAGACACTGCGGCTCACCGCCGCTGACAGCCAGGCCGAAGCTCTCAGGCATTTTGACTTAGCCATCGCGGCGGCCCAGGGGCGAGAGGATACGGTTAGTGAGCTGCGATCGCAGCTCAGCCTCCTCGCCCTTGGGCAGGGCCAGCCCTTGGGTAGTCAGGCCAAGGTTGCCTTAGACCCAGCTAACCCCAATGCCACCCCCCAGCGTATTGGGGAGCTGATTGACCAGCTCCCCCCCAGCCGCGAAACCGCCTACGCGGCGGTCACCCTGGCTAAGGCCTACCAGCCCAGCCGCGATTTTTCCTGCGCGGGCTACACCGAAAACCCTGAGGTCTCCCGCTGGTTGGAAACCAGCCGTCGCCTTGCCGCCATCCTCAACGACGACCGGGCGGCTTCCTTTGCCCTGGGCGAGCTGGGCCATTTAGAAGAGTGCCGGGGCCACCTGCCCGCCGCCCTGAGGCTGACCAGCCAGGCCCAGGTTGCCGCCAGCAACGCCCTTGAATCGGCCGACAGCCTCTACCTATGGGAGTGGCAGATGGGTCGCCTGCATCGCCAGGCCGGCGACATTGACCTCGCCCTGGAGACTTACGCTAAGTCAATTACTACTCTCAACAGCGTGCGCACCGACATTCTCACCACCGACCGCGAGCTGCAGTTTGACTTTCGCGACACGGTCGAGCCGGTTTACCGTCAGTACATCGCCCTACAGCTGCAACAGGCCACCTCGACGACGGCGGCCACTAAGCAGATAGTTCCGCCCCCGCCCCCGCCCGTGGCGCTCACCCTGGCGGCCATCGACTCCCTACGGCTGGCAGAACTGCAAAACTTCTTCGGCAATGACTGCGTGCTGGTATCCTCCCAGGGGGTGCGAGAGGCGCTGCTGGCAGCAGAAAGCCGCACCACGGTAATTAGCTCCATCGTACTGCCCGACCGCACGGCCATCATCGCCAGCTTTCCCGACGGCACGACGCAGGTGGTTGAGGCGGGCGACACCGAAACCCTGCGGCAGACCGCTGAAATCTACCGCATCGGGCTCAAGCGCTACCGCGACATCGCCTACGACCAAACCTCGTCCCAGGCGCTATACGACCGGCTGATTCAGCCGCTAGAAAAGAGACTAAAAGAGACCGACACCTCCACCCTGGTGTTTGTGCAGGACGGCTTTCTGCGGAATATTCCCATGGCCGCCCTCCACGACGGTGAGCAGTATCTGATCCAGCGCTTTGCCCTGGCCACCACTCCCTCTCTGGAGCTTACCGCCCCTCCGGCCCCCCGACCCGCTAGCTGGCGAGCCCTGGCGGTGGGGCTGAGCCAGCGCACCGTGACGGAAAGCGGTCGTAGCTTTGCGGACCTCAACTCGGTGCCCGAGGAGCTGGAATCGATTCTGACGCAGCTGCCCGGCAGCAAAACCCTGCTGAATGAATCGTTCACCTTAGATAACTTCAAAGCCGCCCTGGGAGAATCGCCCTACTCGATTTTGCACCTGGCCACCCATGGGCAGTTCAGCACCATCCCTGAAGAAACCTTTGTGGTCACCGGCTCGGGGCAGGCCGGTCAAGGTCAGGAGCTCACCTTTGGCCAGCTCGAAGCGCTGATTCGCGAGGCGGCCCCCAATGCTGAGCCGATTGATTTAATCACCCTCACTGCCTGCGAGACGGCGACGGGCGACGACCGGGCCACCCTGGGGCTGGCGGGGGTCGCTATTCGGGCCGGGGCCAGAAGCGCGATCGCCTCCCTCTGGAAGGTAGACGATGCCACCGCCGCTCAGTTAATTAACAATTTCTACGCCAACCTACAAAACCCGGCGTTGAGCAAGGCTCAGGCCCTTCAAGCCGCTCAGGTAGCCTCTATTGAAACAGCTAATTTAGAATCCAACCCTGGTAATTGGGCACCGCTGATTTTGGTGGGTAACTGGCAGTAAAACTCAACTTAAGTCAAAAATCAGAGTTTTTGGCCTGGTTGACTGACAAAACTCCTGCAACCCTCCTTCAGCTGTAGTTTGGGTTAGCGCTAGCGTAACCCAACGAAACCGTTGCTAGTGTTGGGTTACTGCGGGAAGCCAGCTACGTTGCTATAGCGATCCGCTGTCCGTTCGGCTGAGCGCTCACGTCGAAGCGACGGGGTGACCCCATGCGGCGTTGCTGGACACAGGTATGAATCAAGCATCCAACGTTCCTCGTAGGGACAAACGGCCGTTTAGACCTCTCCAACAATCCAGATTTTGCTACGGAATCACAGGAGTTTCAGGACATTTCTGGAGATGTCTTTTGTCCCTACCCAAATTCATGCCTGAATTCAGCAACACCCGCTCTTCGGCCCGGAGCATGATCTCGACGTTAAAATCTCAAAAAAGGGACAGCCCTTAAAGGCTGTCCCCAAAGCAATGGTTGGCTTAGCTTGAAGATGCCGGTGAAACCCCATTAGGCAACGAAAACCGGCTGCACATGACGCTCTATAATCTTGGCCACGATCGACTTAGGAATGGCCCCCACGATCTGATTAACCACCACACCGCTCTTAAGCAACAGTACCGTGGGAAAACAATCAACACCGTACCGCTGGGCAACTTCCTGACTTTCATCGACGTTGACTTTAACCAGCTTCACCTGCCCACCGTAGGTGTCAAGCAGCGACTCCAGTACGGTTTCTAGCTCCGCACAGGGGCGACACCCCGGCATCCAAAAGTCGAGCAGCACCAGGCCATCAAAGGCCAGGGCAGCCTGCAGGTCTGGGGAGGTTGCCCCGGCTCCGCCAGCCTCCAATAGTCCGTTACCCAACTGCACAAAATCCTCTGCCCGGTTGCTCTGGTTTGCCTTCAGGGTGCGACCGGGGCAGACCCGCACCGCAAAAGCCAGATCACGGGGCTGAGAGCCATCCGTAGGTTTAAGGCTGACTTCCGCAAAGGGGGTCAGCAAGAAGGCGCGAACCATCCTGAACCCGTAAATTTGATCGAGGGGAAATGTCTGTACCTGAGCGACTGGGGCCGATTCAATCGGCTGCAAAATCAGCCGCTGGCTGGTCAGATGGCTATAAAACTCCATCCCCGTCTGGAGCTGATAGCCTAGCCCCTGCTTTTGGGCCAGGGTGACGGCGAATGAGTGGTGTAGAACTTCGTCAGGCTGAAGGAAGGGGGTGGGCACCGTCGCGGGAGCATAGTCAGCAATGCAGTTTTTAAGCATGGGTGGTCTCCAAGTAATGGTTGAGAAATGGTCTAATTCGCCTGAGGCCGTAGAGCCTTGAAGCAGTTGATTCGTAGAATAAAAAACTTGGCTTGCAGAGTTAAGAGACCTTTCAGCCAGGGCTAGCGGTGGTTGTGGTCGCGGGTCGCGCAGTTATGGCCGCATGGGATGGCGGTTTTCGGCAAGGGAAACTAAATACTGCTCCACAAGCGGGCCTTCCGCAGCACAAACTGCAGGAAGGTTTCCCGCCGTGAGACAATGCTGGCGTTGCCCGCCATCCCCGCCTGGATGGGGCATTCCAGGCGGCCTTTTTGCAGCACCGTGGTGTCGGGCTGGATCGTGACCTCGAAGGTGCGATCGCCCTTGCCCCCGTCGCGGCTCGTGCTGTTATTCCCCTGGGAGCTGGCCTCGGCCCCCCGGCTGTTGGCGGAGGTAACATCGGCGGCAATGGCGGTTACCTGCCCCATTAGCACTCCGTAGTCGGGGTAGGGGCAGGCTTCCACCCGCAGCTGGGCGGTCTGCCCCAGGGCGACTTTATCGATATCCTGATTCGCCACCATGGCCCGGATGACCAGGTCGGCCCCGGCGGGGGCAATCTGGGCGATAGTGTCGCCAGCCCGTACCACCTGGTCAGCGTTGGCCAGGTTGAGCTTAAAAACCACCCCGTCGCTGGAGGCGCGAATGACGATATTTTCCAGGTCAGCATCAACCTGTTGCAGCTCCTTTTGATCGCGGATCATCTGGGCCTGAATCTCAGACTGGCGCTGCACCAGGGCCTCTCGCTCTTTCCTCAGGTTGGCCAGGGTAGAGGCCCCCCGCGCCGCCTGCTGGGCCACCTGCTGCTGAGCCACGGCCACCCCCGCCTGGGAGGGATTTAGCCCTGCCTGGGCTCGCTCAAGCCTGATTTGGGCCGTTTCGACGGCGGTTTGTTTCTCCTGCAGTACCGATTGGGCAATCGCCCCGGCCTCCGCCAGCTGAAGAAACCGGGCATATTCATTCTGGGCCTGGGTAAGCGCCACCTGGGCTTCCTCAAAGTCGGCCTGGGTGGTTTGGGTTTTTTCCAGGGTTTCTCGCTGGGTGCGGCGCAGGTCAGCTTCGGCGGCGGCAATGCTGCGGGCGGTAGACTGGTCTTCGGCCAGCAGCTGCAGGTTTAAAAACCGCACCTGCGATTCCACCTGGGCGAGTTGCAGCTGGTTTTGCTGCAGGCTGCCCTGGAGCTGGGTTTTCTGAATTTGCAGCTTGGTGTCATCCAGGTAGGCGATGGCGTCTCCCCGGCGCACCGGCTGGTTTTCTTCCACCACCAGCTGATTGACCTTACCCTCTAGTTCGGCCTGCACCACCCGCAGCTCCCCCGTCGGGCGCACGGTGGCCGTAGCTTTAACCGCAACGTTATATTTGGCCACCGTCGCCCCGGCAATCACCACCCCCAGGCTGCCCATTAGCACCAGGCCGGTGAGGCTGGCCCACCGCCCCAGGGCAGGCAGCAGCTCGTCAGAGCGCAGCGTCGATTTAGGCTCACTGGTCGGCGATGGTTCCACAGCGGCAGCAGGCTGAGAATCCGTAGCGTCAATCGAAAGCGTTTGCATAGCCATTCTCCTGATAATTCCTAAAAAAGAGCGGAATGCCGCTGCCTGAAGCAACTTTGCATCGCTTCGTTCCTATCCCGTAGGGTGGGCACCGCCCACCAATCCCAGCCGTAGGGTGGGCACCGCCCACCAATCCCAGCTTCGTCCCTATCCCGTAGGGTGGGCACCGCCCACCAATCCCAGCCGCAAAGAACAGCCCGCCCATGCAGCTTTGCCCCTACCCCACCGCCGCCGATTCCGCATAAAGTGCCTCAATCTGGTGCCCTACCGTAGCCAGCACCGCTTCGCGCTCGCCCTCAACCTTGAGCTGCCCCGCTTCGAGCATGACAATCCAGTCGGCCCGCTGAATCACGCTGGGCCGGTGGCTGACCAGCACGGTGGTCTGGCCCCGGCGGTGGGCCAGTAGTCGATCCAGCACCTGGGCTTCGCTGCGGGGGTCGAGGCCCGAGGTCGATTCATCTAGAATCAGCACCGGCGGGTTAGTCAGTAGGGCGCGAGCGATGGCCAGGCGCTGCCGCTGCCCACCGGAGAGATTGGCAGCAAATTCCCCCAGTACGGTCTGGTATTTGTTGGGCATCTGGCTAATGAACTCGTCGGCCCCGGTAATTTGGCAGGCCCTAACGATGGCTTCAAAGGTGGCGTTGGGGGCACCGACCCGGAAGTTCTCTAGAATTGGGCGGCTCCAAAAGTGCGACTCCTGGGGTACGAGCACGACCTGCGATCGCAGCCCGTCCAGGGCCAGATCCGTCACGTTGTAGCCATCCACGCGGATGTTGCCTGCCTGAGCTTCATACAGCCCGGCCATCAGCTTCACCAGGGTGCTTTTGCCGCAGCCCGAGGCCCCGATTAAAGCAGTAGCCTGGCCACCGGGAATCGTGGCCGACAGGTTATCCAGCAGGTTGGCGCCCCCGGCATAGCTAAAGCTGACCTCGTGGCAGGCCAGACCAGCGGCGGGAGACAGTTTGACCGTCGGCTTAGGGGTTTGCTCATTCTCCTCCGGGGCCAGTTCGGTGACTTCGTGGAGGCGCAAGATCGAAGCCCTGGCGCGGGTGAACTCATCCACCAGGCCAATCACGACGGTGATGATTTGCAGAAAGTTATCGTTCATGCCCTTAAAGGCCAGCAGCTGCCCAATGCTGAAGCTTTCCTGGGGATTCATCACCAGCACGCCGCCAACCCACAGCAGCACCGTGCCCCCTACCCCCGCCACCAGGCCCGAAAATGCGCCATTGACGATACTGATTTGGCCGATGCGCAGGTTGAGGGTGGCCAGGCGGCTAAAGCGACCCTGCAGTTCTTCCCAAAAGTAGGACGTAGCCACCAGGGTTTTGAGGGTCAAAATGCCCTTAAAGGTCTCTACCAGCACCCCCTGGTTTTCGGTATCCACCACTAGAGAGCGCTGGGTTTGGCGCTGCAAGGCGGGCTGAAACCCAATCACTGAGAGGGTCATAACCAGCCCCACCGCCACCGCTACCGCCGTCAGCTTGGGGCTGTAGGCCAGCATCAGCCCCAGGGAGGCCAGAGACACAAACAGCTGGCTGGGCAGGGTAACGAAAAATTGCGTCGTGAGCTGGTTCAGGTACTGCACGTCTTGCAGGCGGCTGATCACCTCGCCGCTGCGGTGTTTTTCGTAGTAGGACAGGGGCAGTCGCAAAATTCGGCGGCAAAACTCCAGCGATAAACCCAGCTCCAGCCGCTGCACAAAGTGGGTGATCAGGTTCGCCTGCACCAGCTCTAGCAGGTGGCTAATCACCGTCATGGCGATCACGGCGATCGCTACGGTATTCAGCAACGACCGATCCCCCCGCACCAGCACGTCGTCGGTGAGTACCTGAATCAAAATCGGGGCGGTGAGGGAAAGCAGCCCAATGAACAGGTTCAGCAAAAACGCCTGGGCCAAAATGCCCCGAAAAGCCCCGGCACGCTTCAGCAAATTGCCCCAGACTCGCTTGGGGGGCTCGGCCTGCACGGTCATACGGGTGGGGTCGGGGTCGAGCAGCAGCAGTACAAAATCCCCCCAGCCCTCAATCAGTTCCGCCGCCGACAGGCGACGCACGCCAATGGCGGGGTCAACCACCATGTAGTGCCGGCCCCGCTTGCTGTAGAGCACCACCCAGTGGTTGCCGTACCAGTGGATGATGGCCGGTAGGGTCACCTCATCCAGGCGGTTGACCACGTCGGGGGCAGCCTTGACGGCGCGGGCGTTAAAGCCCAGCTGCTCGGCCCCCTGCTGTAGGCCCCACAGGGTGGTGCCCCGGTGGCCGGTGCCGACGCGATCGCGCACCTGCCGCAGGGATAGGCTGAGCTGATAATGCTTCGCGACAGAGGCCAAACAGGCCGCCCCGCAATCTTCTTCACTCTGCTGCTCGATATAGGCGTATTTCATAGAACGAAGTGGGAATGACAACGACAACAACCCATAAAAACCAAACCGCAACGGGATACCCGTAGGGGCGTAGGGGGCGGAGGGTGCATTAGGCGCAGCCGTAATGCACCATCTACCTCAGCGAACCTTTCCAACGGTGGAAAACCCATCCCCCAGGCTCGGTTAAGCCTTACTTTAGAAAATCCACAGCGCTCAAAGAACCCCGGTTTCAGCCAGCCCGACGGACAAAACCCGCGGGGTCTAACCCCGAAAACCGCCAGCCTCTTGACCGAAACGTGCAATTTGGGCCGCCCCAGCGTAGTCGAATAAAAAACGGCATTCCCTAAAGCGAAAATGCCGTCCCTGTAAATTGCTAGCAATTGATTCGGTCAGAATAGTCTGGGGAGCATCCCACTTTTGCAAATGTACAGCCCACCCTGGTAGAAGCAAGCCGCATCGTTCATTTAGCTAGGGATTTCACCACTTGCTAGTAACAGCAACACTATCGCGGTCTTGGACATGGCCGAGGAATAATTGGCCGACGAAATGGAGGTCGGGTTACTGGTCCCCCAGGAAATCCGACAATAGGGAAACAGATCAACCTGCGGCCACCGTTAATTTGTTCGGCCTCGCTGTCTGTCAGTTCGGTCAGCAAAGTGGAATTGAGAGTTGTCATGGTTGAACTCCATTAACTAGGGTTAGTTGTAGACATGGCGAGACGAGTTTGAAACCCCGGCTTGAATCTTCATTCAGGCCAGGGCTTAAGCCTTACCTTATCCCGCAGAACTAAGAGGTTTGGGCATTGCAGCGCCGTTAATTAGCGGCTAGCCCTCACCCTAAGTCCTAGGCTTAATTTAGGAATAAAGGCCAGATATTTATCGATTATTTCTGCCAATTCAAAGGCAGATTTAGGTTGACTAGAGGGCTAAAAAAGACAAGCTACTTACTAAAGTATGTAACCTATCATCCACCTGTCTGGTTTCGTGGATTGAGCATTTAACAGGCGCAAAAAAGCGGCATTCTCTACCTGAGAAATGCCGCTCACCTATGAATTGCTAGCAATTAACTGACACTACGCAAATCCAGGAGCTAAAGCCTCGTCAACGACAGGTCTAGCCATGGATTATGCAGGTTAGAAGCAAACAACTCTCCGTTGCCAGAAGCACCGGATACCATACCAGTACCTGAAGCATACCCGCACCATCCGGTAGTAGCACCGAAGACCACCATTAAGTTCGGCGGCTTCTGCTTCGGTCAGCTCGGTCAGCAGATCCATTGAATCGAGATTAGTCATGATTGAACTCCGTTAACTCAGTTACGTTGTAGACAAGGGTGGAATGTAGATTCGGCGCTCAGCTGTGGCTTTAGGCAAACCTGGGCCAAGTGCTTGACTGCATTCCGCGGGCATTGGAGGTTGGGTTTAGCCACCGGTAGATTGGCTGGTCACCCCGCTTTCCTTTGCTTGGTACTAAATTACAGAAGCGCCGTGGTGAGTTCACTGATGCTTACAGTCAGGCTATCTAAGGTTTTATGACGGTTCCCTGGCGGTAAAATCCTTGACCCATTGCTGAAATCTGCGATCATGAAAGATGGTTGGCACCAGATCCCAGGGTTCTGTCCTAAATCTTTGCGAGCGGCCACAGTTAAGGCTAGAACCCTGGGATCTTAGGCTCTCAGTTGAATGCTAGCGGGGGTTGCCTCCCAAGCCGCGCTCGGGACTCAGATTCCGGCTATCTCGATCTCGTCGCTCATCGTTTCACCTTACCGAGACGCCTGGCCCAAAATCCCTAAACCTTCATTAAATTCCTGGGACGGTTACGAGAAAACATAGCTCTTTGGGCAAACGCTTACGAGACCTATTTTAGGAAACCCAGGCGTTATAGCAATAGCATGTAGGCAGGGATTATCTTTTAGCCAATGCGATGTCCCTTTAAAAGACCAGTGCCCTAACCCAACCTACGACAGAATGAGGGTTTCAAGAGTTTTGCCAGTCAACCAGGGCTCCACCCGGACTAGAGGCGCAGCAACCCGGTTTCTAGTTTCGCTAAAGCTACTCCATAATTGCGCTCTTATTCAGGGCAATGAGCTGCCTGAAGGCGTCGTTATCCAGCTCCGTCAGCCACGACTCATCGGCCCCGACGATGGCCCCGGCCAGCTTTTTCTTGTCTTCAATCATCTGGTCGATGCGCTCTTCTAGGGTGCCGATGGCGACGAACTTGTGTACGAAGACATTCTTCTTCTGGCCGATGCGAAAGGCCCGGTCGGTGGCCTGGTCTTCGACCGAGGGGTTCCACCAGCGGTCGAAATGGAAGACGTGGTTGGCCCGGGTGAGGGTAATGCCCACGCCTCCCGCCTTGAGGGAGAGCACAAACAACGAAGGCTCGGTCTCGGGATCCTGGAAGGCGGAAATCATCGCCTCGCGCTTTTTGCGGGTGGTGCCGCCGTGGAGGTAGTAGGTGTTATAGGGGCCGGTGTGGCGCAGGTACTTCTCTAGGGCGGCACCCAACTCGGTGAACTGGGTGAAGATCAGCAGGCTTTCGCCCTCGGCCATGGCTTCTTCGACCATTTCGGTGAGGCGGGTGAGCTTATGGGAGCGCTCCGCCGTAAAGGCGCTGCCATCCTGCAAAAACTGCATGGGGTGGTTGCACACCTGCTTCAGCTTGGTCAGGGTGGCGAGAATCAGCCCCCGCCGCTGCATGCCCTCGGCCTCCTGAATCTGCTGCTCCACATCCTTAACCACCGCCTCGTAAAGCGAGGCCTGCTCTTTAGTCAGGTTACAGAACAGCTTTTGCTCGACCTTATCGGGCAGGTCTTTGATGATCGACTGGTCGGTTTTCATTCGGCGCAGAATGAAGGGCTCCACCAGTTTTTTGAGGGTGGCGGCCTGGCGGGGGCTGTTGTTTTTTTGAATCGGCAGCTCGAAGCTACGGCGAAACTGGGCCTGGGTGCCCAGGTAGCCAGGGTTGAGAAAGTTGAAGATCGACCACAGATCGAGCAGGCGGTTTTCGATCGGGGTGCCGGTTAGAGCTAGGCGGTGGGGAGCCGAGAACTTGAGGATGGCCTTAGTTAGCGCCGCCTTGGGGTTTTTGATATTTTGGGCCTCATCCAGCACAATACGATGCCACTGGATGTCGTTAAACAGCTTGGCATCCTTGCGGGCCAGGGCAAAGGAGGTGATCACCAGATCATGGTCGCGGCAGGCGGCTTTGAAGGCTTTGGGCTCCTGGTTACGATCGCTGCCGTGGTGTACCGTGGCCTTGAGCTGGGGAGCAAACTTGTGGATTTCGCGGTACCAGTTGCCGATCACCGAGGTGGGGGCGACCAGCAGGGTGGGGGGAATTTTTGCGCCCTGGTTGCCGCCCGCTTGTCCCTGGACCAGCTCGCGCTCCTGCACCAGGCGGGCAATTACCTGCACGGTTTTGCCCAGGCCCATGTCATCGGCCAAACAGCCGTTGAGGCCGAGCTGCTCCAGGTATTGCAGCCACGAAACCCCCCGCTGCTGATATTCCCGCAGCTGACCCTGAAAGCTGGCAGGATCCGCCACCGGCTGCAGCTGGCCCTTATTGCCGAGCTTAGCTAGCATGTCGGCGAGGGCATCCTGGCGATCGCACTCCACCTCCAGTTCCCCCTCATCCCCCGCCGCCGTTAGTTTCATAAACTCCAGCAGCGAGAGTTCGGGGTTTTCCTGCTGCTGGGTCTGCCAGAAGGCCAGCATTTGCTGCATCTTGTCCTGGTCTAGCTCCATCCACTGGCCGCGAAACTTGACCAGGGGAGTTTTGGCGTTGACCAGCTGGTGCCACTCTGATTCGCTCACCGCCTCGCCGCCGATGGCCAGCTCGTACTGATACTCCACCAGGGTTTCGAGGGAAAAGTAGCCCTTGGTCTTGGTGCTGCCGCCGCTAGATTTGCCCTTGGCCCTCAGCCGCACCTTGGCCCGCTGCCGCCCCTGCGGCGTCCACCAGGCGGGAACGATTACCTTATACCCGGCATTCTCCAACACCCAGGCGGATTCCTTTAGAAAGCTAAAGGCGGCCTCCAGGCTGAGGGCAATGCCTGCGGGCTGGTCGGTCTCCAGCCCGCGCCAGAGGTCGGGGTAGATGCGGGCAGCATAGCCCAGGGCCATCAGCAGGTTCTTCTCAAACTCCGGCCCCATCTGCGCTTTCGTCTGACTCTGCACCGTCGCCCCCATCCGCCAGTAGTCGGCCAGGGGCACCCGCAGCGAGGGATCGTGCCGGGGGGCCACCTGAAACTCAAGCTGCCAGGCTGCTTCAGAATTGACCGGATCGTGCAGGTGAAAATAGAGGTAAAAGGGCGGGTCGGTGTGGCTGCGCACGATACGATCGCGCCAGCTCTGCCACTGGGTATATTGCTCTAGCTGCCCTGGGGAAGTCCCGTAGGTGACCCCCTTGGCGCGCTTTAGGGCATCGTAGAGCAGCGAATCGGCAATGGTTTTTTCGAAGGCTTGGGTGGTCTTGGTCTGGGTAACAATGTCCGTTATCAGGCAGTCGGCGAAGTGGCGCAGCAGGGTGGTGCGATCGTAGAAGGCGGGAGCACCCGCAGGTTCCGCAAACCCCGCCGCGCCGATCAGCGGCATGTACTCAACGTACTGGTTGAGAGTAGTGGCGTACTCTTCCCCAATCCATTCCCAGCCGGGATAAATTTCAAAGGTTTCAGCAGGGGCGGTTGCGGTTTTACCAGGGGCAGATCGCCGACGTTTAGCCGCTGTAGTTTTAGCCGTAGCTGGGGCCGAAGATCGTTTCGAGGCAGTGGCTTGGGGCGATTTCTTCGGTCGATATTTGAGGGCGGGAATGTACTGATCCTTAAAAATAAGTCGCTTTAGCGCCTGGGTCACGTGGAACCAGAACAGCAGATCGGCCCCCAGCTGAGTCTCCGTCAGGTTGTGGAGGGCTAAAAAGTGCAGATCGCTGAGTAGGGGCACCAGATTATTCACAGGGACGGTGCCGTAGGCGCTGGCTTTGGCGACAGCCGGGATGGGGTAGCAATCTACCTGCCAATACCTGAACTCGTAGGTTTCCGGCAGGTCTATCTCTAAATAACGCGATAGCTCCAGGGAGGGCAGGGGCTGGTCGTCTACCGTGGGCAGCAAAAAGTAGCGGGGCTGAAGGCTTTCTTCTAGGGGGCGGGTGCCCGTGGGTTTAATCCCCAACTCGCGGGTCAGCAGGGCTGCTAAATCCGCCGCTGATAGCTGGCGGGGGTGGCGCTGGCGGGGCTGGTGAGCGCGCGTTTTAGCAGTCGTCTCTACCCACAGGCAAAACGCGCCCGACTGAATAAAGTCGGGTTCAGATTGCGGAATCCAGGTGCCGTGGAGAACGTGCATGGCCCGTAATGGAATACCCTGCCCAGGGTAGCAGCAATGTCCCTGGACTTAGCGTACCAGAAGCCCGATCTAAAACCCAGTTAAACAGGGCTGTGATCTAGCCTAGAGGCGTTTCGGCTTGGCGGGCTGCCCCCACAATCATCGTTAGCCCCCAGCCCCTACTCGCCTTCCGCCGGGGGGGTAGAGCTAGCCGCGCTACCGCCAGTGTAGGGCTCGCTGACAAAACCCAGCTCAAACAGCTGCTGGTAGGCCTGCTGACCCAGTTCTCGGGTGGGCTGCTGGCTGCGCAAAATTTCCATCAGCAGGGGAACGGCCTGATTGGGCTGGTCTTGAGCCCGGTAAACGAGAGCCAGTTGGTAAGAGGCCTGGTCGCGCAGCTGCGCCGTTTCCAGGGCTTTTTCGCGGTGGCTGCGGTTAATGGCGGTGTCTACCCCCAAAAACAACTGGGCGAGCTCCTGGTAGTAGTTTGAGAGCTGGTTAAAGGTCTCGCGCGAGGCCGTCAACTTTTCTTCGGCCAGATCAAAATCTTGGTTAGCGATCGCGGCTTCCGCCTCAGCCATCAGCTGCTGACCCCCCTCAACACTGAGGTCAGTAGAGGACAGATTACCCGGCTGCACCGGGGTAATTTCAACCGGTTGCTCGGTGCTGAAGGGATCCGTTGGAGCGGTGATCTCTGGATCAGCGGTGGGCGCTTGGGCCAGGGCTCGACCCGACAGCCCCGCTAAGGATAACGCCAGCAGCGCCGCGCCAGACAACCCGGTTAACGACTGGAACACAAAACGGATAGGGACGACCATGGGATACCAAACAGTGAGGGACAGCCGAATTCAAAAATACTGAGGTATCTTATCATTTCGGTACGGTGTACTAGGCGGTTTTGGCGGTTTCTCCCGCATGACTGGGCGAGCCGCTGGCGCTACCAGCCGGGCTAATTTGGCCAACGGAGGGGTTTTCCTCGTTTTAGCCGCAAAAGGTGGAGCGCCTAACAAGAGACTTCACGGGGGCAAAAAGGTTCCCGTTGGCCCTCCGTTGACTAGGGTCGTTGACTCCGACGGGGGTGAATGATCCCGATTAGGAAGATGGCCAGCCCAGCCCTGATCGTTTTACCCTTTAACCGCGCTGCTACCATGACCTCGACCTCCCCCAGTGATCCTGCCTTCCCCACCTCTGGCCCCCGGAGCGCCTACCTGGGCGAGATCTTGCAGCGCGGCGGCGAAGAGCTGCGGATTGAAAAGGTGCCGACCCGGTTTACCACCCGGCTACAGAGCCCCGCGGCGTTAGAACCCCTGCGCCAGCAGGTTCGCCCGATCGCGGTGCGGGCGGTGGCCGGGGGGCAGCTGGTGGAGTGGCAGGTGGCCGCAGCCGAGCTAGAAACCACCCTGGCCCAGGTGCGGCAGCATCCGGCGGTACGGTTCGCCAGTCATGTGTATCGGCTGATCGACAGTCCCCAAACCTGGGTCTACCTGACCGAACAGCTCACCGTGCAGTTCGCCCCCGATACCCCGGCCCCGGCCATTGAGGCGGCCCTGGCGGCGCTGGGCCTGGCCATCGAAAAGCCCCTGGTGGGCATCCCCGCTACCTACGTGGTACGGGTGACCGCCGCCGCCGTCGAGAACCCGATCAAGATTGCCAACCGGCTGATTGGCCAGGCCAACGTGCTAACGGTAGAGCCCAACCTGGTAATTGAAACCGGCGGTCAGTATCGGCCTAAGGACGACCGCTATCCCCAGCAGTGGCACCTGTTCCACAGCGGTGGGCGCAATCTAACGGCGGGTTCCCACATCCAGGCCGAGGCCGCCTGGGATATCACCCGGGGGGCGCGTTCCATCGTGATCGCCGTTAGCGACGACGGGTTTGATCTGGATCATCCCGACCTGCAGGGAGCCGGTAAGCTGGTGGCCCCGATTGATTTACAGGACAAGGATGCGGTGCCCCTGCCGGTGAAGCAGGACGAAAACCACGGCACGGCGGTGGCGGGGCTGGCAATTGGCGAAGAAAACGGCACCGGCATTGTCGGAGTCGCCCCTGGCTGCGCGTTTTTACCCATCCGCACCACCGGCTTTGTGGATGATGCCGCCATCGAAAAGCTGTTTGACGAGGCGGTACGGCGGGGGGCGGACGTAATTTCCTGTAGCTGGTCACCGGCCTCGAATTATTTTCCCCTCACGCTGCGGCAGACCAACGCCCTCACCCGCGCCGCCACCGAAGGACGCAACGGCAAGGGCTGTGTGATCGTGTTTTCGGCGGGTAACGCTAACCGCCCCGTCAGCGGCACCGTTAACGAAACCCAGTGGCCCCAAAACGCCCTCAGCGGTGCTACCAAATGGCTGAGCGGGTTTGCCATTCACCCCGACGTGATTGCGGTGTCGGCCTCCACCAGCCTCGGTACTAAGGCCGCCTACAGCAACTGGGGCGACCACATCGCGGTGGCCGCCCCCAGCAACAACGCCCCTCCCAACATGGCTTTGCCTAGGGTCGGTACCGTGCCCACCGGCCCAGAGCTGCGCCAGTACCTGCCCGGGCTGGGGATGGTGACCAGCGATCGCACCGATGCCGCAGGCTACGACGGCAGCAACTACACCAACACCTTTGGCGGCACCTCTAGCTCCTGCCCGGTGGTGGCGGGGGTGGCGGGGCTGATGCTCTCGGTCAACCCCAACCTGACCGCCCAGGAGGTGCGCGAAATTCTCCAAACCACCGCCGAAAAAATCGTGGATCGCAACCCCGACCCCCAGCTCGGTCTCCAGTACGGCACCTATGATGCCAAGGGCCATTCCCCCTGGTTTGGCTTTGGCAAGGTCAACGCCTTTGCCGCCGTTCGGGAAGCCCAGCAGCGGGCCTTTGCCAACCGCCGGGTGAGCCAGGTGGTGAAGCAGCAAAACCAGTCGCCGTTGGCCATTCCCGATCACCCCTCCGCCGGGGTGGAGAGCGCGATCGCCATCGCCGCTGCTGGAGCGGTGCAGGATTTGCAGATTGAGGTCAAGGTAGACCACGAGTTTTTGGGGGATATTAGCCTTACCCTAGTTGCCCCCAGCGGCGCTAGCGTGCTAATTCAGGGCCGCACCCTGGGCCAGCAAACCCAGCTGCGCCAGACCTACACCCTCCAAACCACCCCGGCGCTGGTTTGGCTGATTGGTCAGCCAGCCAGCGGCACCTGGAAGCTGCGGGTCGTAGATAGCGCCCCAGGGGCCACCGGTAAGCTGCTGGAATGGGGGCTCAAGTTGGGGCTGCCGTAGTGCTCCGTTGCGGGGCAAAGCTGTCGCCACTAACCTTCTGGCCCCTAGGGCAACTCCGACCCAGCAGGGGGTAAAGCCTCTGGAGGATTCGCCAAAATCAGCGGCGGATTTGGGGCGGGTTGGCTGGCTGCAATTATCTCTGTAACCAACTCCTTAATGATGCTGGCCACCGGCACCGCCACTAAAATGCCAACCACCCCCCCCAGCTTGGCCCCAATAAAGACCGAAATAATCAGCCAGATGGGGTTCACCCCGACCAGGTCACCCATAAATTTGGGCAGAATTACCTCGTCTAAAATTTGGCCCAGCACCAGGGCAATGACAAACACCTGTAACCCGATGCCCAGGTTATGGATCATGAGAAATAGACTGACGCTGGTTTGCACAATTGCCCCCATAAAGGGAAACAGACTGCCCAGTCCAATTAAACATGCAAACACCAGGGCCAAGGGCACCTTGATGATTGAAAAAATAACCGCCAAAACAACGGCAAACCCCGTCGCTAAAATAATCTGACCGCCGATAAACCGTCTGACCTTGAAGGGCACCCGCATCTCTAGCCGCTCGCGCCACCAGGGCGACAGCCAGCCCATCATACCCTCCCAGGCCTTAGCGCCTTTGGTTAGCATAAACACCGTCAACACAAACACAAAGAAGGCCTTTAACCCACCGCTAAAGCCGCCGATTAAGATCCCCAGCAGCGAGCTACCAATGGTGCGCAGTAGCCCCCCTAGCTGGCTGGTCAGCTGCGCCTCTAGCTGGGTAAAGTCCAGCCCCAGGATTTGACTGGCGGGCAGTCGAGATAGCTGCTCGAATAAGCCGTTGGTGGTCGAGGCCCACTGGGGTAGCAGATTGAGAAAGTCGCCGGTTTGCTGAATCAGTACCGGAATTACCAGCACCCCCAGCAGCAGCAGCAGGGCCAGCCCGCCCAAGACAACTAGCACCACGCTCCAGAGCCGGAGCAGCCCCCGCCGCTGCAAGAACTGAATTGGAAAATCCAGCACAAAGGCCAAAATAATCGCCAACAGCACCAGGGTAACCATGGGCTGCAGGTAGGCGATCAGCAGGGTAAATAGCCAGCCGTTCAAAAAAAACAGCGGGAACAGGAGCGAGTTCCGCAGCCACCGGGGCACGGGTTGAACCTTTTGGATCATGGCGCATATGCCGCAAAGGATAGGCACCAGATTAGCGCGTTTAGGGGATTGACGGGTAAAGAAGCAAAAGATTTTTTGGCCCGGTCAACGGGAGACGAACTCGCATTCTCAGCGCCAGCCGCGACGCGGGTCGGTTATTTGATGGCTGACCCCTGAGGGGAGCCGCCTAATTGATTGACGATGTCAGCTAGCCGGGGCCGCAGGGCCAGGGTTGGCTGCATACAGTCTTGCCGTAGGCGGTGCAGCCGGGCGAGGGTAGCGGCATGTTCTGGGGCGGTGAGGGCGGGGCAGTGCTCCAGCAAATCGTCGAGCAGGCAACCAAAGGCTCGTACCTCGATCCGCTCTAGCGCTTCGCCTAGGGCCAGGTCGGTGGGATCGTAGCCAGAGGCCGCCCCGAAGTCTCCCAAAAGGATATCCCCTGCTGCGCTCACTAAGGTGTTGTGGGGATAAAGATCGCCGTGCATTAGACCGCGGCGGTGGAGATGGACGGCGGCGGTGGCCATGCCCCTGGCAATCTGCAAGACCGATGCGATGGAGAACTCGGTGTCGGGAGCATAGGTGTCGCGGGTGCAGCTCTCCAGGCTGGGCGGATCACCCAGCACTCGATAGCACGGCAAAATGAGGGGAAACACCAGGCCATTTTTTTGCTCAGGGTGGTTGGTGACTTGGCCCAGGGGAGTCACCAAGTGGTGGTGGGTACCGGCGGCCAGGGCGGCCCGCATTTCGTCGGGGGGGAAGCCGTCGCTGGTGATCTCACCCTTAAAAAGTTTGACGGCGACTTCGGTTTGGGTCTGGCCCTGGTGCCACTGCCCCCTAAAAATTAGGCCAGAAGCCCCCTGCCCCAGCAGGTCTCCCAGGGTCAGATCGGCCCAGTCAATGATGGGCAGCAAAGGGTCAGAGGGTTGAGTCATCCCAGCGCCGAGGGGGTTGCCCGCAAAGGCTAGCCAGGCCAGCCGGGGTAGCCTAAATAGCCACGGCGGCAGCTGTCGGAATTGATTGGCCGATAGGCGAATGAGCTCTAAATTCAGGCAGGCCGCCATTTCGTCGGGCAGGGCTGACAGCCGATTACCCGCCAGCATCAGCTTTTGCAGCTTGCTCAAATTGCCCAGGGTGGCGGGCAGGCTCTCAACCCGGTTGTCGGTCAAAATCAGCCAGCGGGTGGTGGTGGGCAGGGCGTTTTCGGGAACGGTGACGATCTGATTTGATTTAAAACCCACCATCGACAGTTGGGGACATTGGGACAGCACCTCCGGCACCGTCTCAAACTGGTTGTTGTTGAAGAAAACAATTTTCAGCCGCCGCAGGTGGGCAAAGCTATCGGGCAGAGTGGTGAGGTGGTTGTTAGATAAATCGAGGATTTCTAAGGTCTCCGCCAGGTCAAAAATTTCGGTGGGAAAGGTCGTTAACCCACAGGATAGGTTGAGGCGCTGAGTGCCGACCAGCTGGCCGGTGCGGAGTAGATCCAGGGTTTCCATGGTGGGCAGCGATAAGAGGGCCTGATGATACCTTGCCCAATGTGGCATCTAACCACGAAAAAGCCTGTGAAACTTCGGTGTAGATTCCCGCTGAAATAGCCCCTGGGATCTTGACCAGCGTCATGGCCCTTACCTCTACATCCTGCGGCTGGCTCAAACTTCACCAAAGCTGAGCCATTTGCAGGCTAAAGCCGGGCAGTTCTGGGTCGCAACTGACCTGGGCAGGTTGCTCCAGCCGGTCTGGCGGCTGCCCAGGACGATAGACATGAACGCTACGGGTTTTGCGGTCGATCAGCAGCCCCAGCCGAGTGCCATTCTCGATATACTCCTGCATTTTCTCCTGTAGACCAGCCAGGGTATCGCTAGCTGAGCGCAACTCGATCACAAAATCTGGGCAAATTGGCGCGAAAGAAGCCTGCTGGGCCTCCGAAAGGCGATTCCAGCGGTCGGCCCGAATCCAGGCGGCACCGGGGGATCGGGTCGCTCCGTTGGGGAGCGTAAAGCCTGAACTCGAATCAAACCCCTCGCCGGTGCCGTCCTGTTCCGCCCAGATGCCGAGCTGCAACGCGGCCTTAAAGTTGCGATTGCCAGTGTCTGAAAAGGCGGGCGGCATGATCACTACCTCGCCGTTGGCGGTGCGCTCAATGCGTAAATCTGAATTGGCTTGGCACAGGGCATAAAATTGCTCATCGGTCAGATTAGCCTGGGGCATGAGCGAGGAGATATCGACCAGTAGCGGCATGGCGTCGGTTTTGATCAGCAGGCTGGTCATTGGGGTGCGTCTCATAAAAAGCAACGGCCCACTCCCATTCTATCAAACGCCACGCGGACATAAGAGCGATGATCGCGGGGCAGAATAGGCAACTCGCCAGGGGTGTACGGCGGTGCATTCCGATTAGACATCTCCAGAAATGTCCTGAAACTCCTGTGATGCCGTAGCAAAATCTGGATTGTTGGAGAGGTCTATTAGTCCAATCAGGTTGCTCCACCAAAGACGTTTTGAAACAGGCCTTTGGTCTTACCTTCCCCTAGTACTAGCTTTTTGAGCAAGCGATGCTGCCAGAGGGGCAGGGGCCGTTCGGGGTCAGCGGCAATTTGGTGGAGCTGATGCACCTGGGCCAGGTCGGCGGCGGCATTGCCGTTGGCGGTGGTCAGCCAGCGGGCCATGGGGTGCTCCCAGCCCTGTAAAAACTCGTCTAGTAAAACCCGGTGGGTTTCGTCCACCGGGTTTGGGTAGCCAGCCCAATCTTCAGCGGCAACAGTTTGGTACAGGGCCCTACGAGGTTTGACATCTGCCTTCAGCGCCTGGGGCGAAAGCTGCTTCCACGTTTCTGCCAGCAGCGGCGGCAGGGCCCCCAGGCTAGGTTGGCAGGATAAGCCCTGGGCCAGGGCACCGAGGTCCTCATCCTCGACCTCGATGCTGTATTGGGTTAACCCCTCCACCAGGGGCTGAAGAATCTCGCGCTCTACGGCGGAGATTAGTCGCACCCCGGCTTCAGCATAGTCGGCGCCTGGGATGGCCCCCCTGGCCTCTAGTCGCTGCTGGTGCTCAAAGGCGGTGTAGAGATCGTTTTGGGTGGCGGGGGCGAGGCAAAACCAGGCGGAGTCGCCTACGGCCTGGCGCACCTGCTGGCGATTTTTTTGGGGGTCAACCCCAGATGGCAACGGCTCTACCCCATTTACCGAAGTCACGGGTTGGGGCGACGACGATGGCCCCTTTGGTCTGGCTCCGACGCCGATCTCAGCCGCGTCGAGCCCAGGCTGAGGGCTGGATCGACGCGGCAAGCGGGTTGAAGTATCGTTTTGCCCCGGCGGGGCCTGGGTGTAGATGGCCGACGGCGGCTCAACACCGTGCTGAAGCGCCTTGAGCTGCTGCTCAAGCCGAGCCACCTGACGGCTGAGGGTTTGAATCTGACCGTCTTGATCCGCCAGCCGCTGGTCTTTTTCTAGCAACAGCTGGGTCATCTGGGCTAGCTCCACCGCCGTTAAGCCGGCCCGAATTAGATTGAAATAGAAGGCTTCGGCCACATCAATGGGTCGGGGGGCTTGCCCTGGTAAGTAGAGAAAGCCCTGCCGCTCAGCCAGGCTGACGACTAACAGCTGTCCTTCAGGGTTACCGATGGTGAGCTGGCGGGTGGCCTCCTCGGCGGCCAGGGTAGCCCAGTAGCGGCGATTGCTATAGAAGAACTCAACCCCCTCGGGCGGCGCTGCTCCCAAGGTTGCCGTCAAGCCTGGGCTCGATGGTTTTGTCCCTGAGGGTGAGGAGGATTTCTCGACCCTGGACATTCTCCCCTGGGACGATGGAGCCACCGCTAGGGATGAAGCTGGGATGATAGGTAGATCGAAGTCAGGGGAGCAGATGGCAGAGGGTGGATCCGCGACCGACCCAGAGCCCTTTGGGTCGGAGTCTAAATCCGAAGGAACGGGGGGCGGGGAGGCTTGGTTGACCGGCTCTGGGCCTGCATGCCCTGGGGCCAAGCGCTTGGGGATCCTCGGCTCAGCCGCCACGGACTTAGGCGGTCGGCTTTTTGAGGGCGCCCCTGGGATCTGGGCGGCCACCTGATCCACCTGGCCTGGGGCAATGGCGGGTACAGCATGCTCCGGCAGGCGTACACCCACTAGCTCTAGCTCGATGGTAGAGACCCCCTGCCACTCGTTTTGCTTCAGCTTATAGGCCACATCCAGCCGCCCCGGCAGTGGGTAGTATTCGCCCCAGCGCCAGGCAATCGCCTTGATGGTAGCCCCGCCCCCGGTGCTGAGCACTAGCTTCAGGTGATCGCGGTTGCGGCCTACGGTTTGCTGATCGACGACCTGCACGTTGGGGGTCCAAAATACCGGGTCGGGGTTCTCAATGCCGCAGGGGTGGAGGTGGTCGATTTGCTCGTAGAGGATGTGGTTAATCTCCCCTAGGCTGGCTTGCACGTCGAGCTTAATCAGCGGTTTCAGCAGGTCTACGGAAAGCTGCCCGCAGGCATAGTGGGCCAGCCGCGACTTGACCTGGCGCAGGTGCTTGGTCAAAAACGAAAAACCCCCGGCGGCGCGGTGGCCGCCAAATTTTTCCATCAGGTCGGCACAGGCTTGCAGGGCGGCAAATACGTCAAATTCAGGGATGCCCCGGGCCGAGCCGCGAATTACTTTTTGCTCAGCATCTTCGTAGGTGCCGATAAATACCGGCACCCCGTAGCGTTCTACCAGGCGAGAGGCGACAATGCCAATTACCCCGTGGTGCCAGTCGGGCTGCACCACCACCAATACTCGATCGCGGTGCAGGTCAACGGCACCGCTCTGCTGCTGCTGCTCACACCAGGCCACCGCCGCCGCCTCAATACTCTGGCACAGCTCCTGGCGGGTGGCGTTAATTTGCTCGCACTGCATGGCCCGCTCTAGGGCCACCCCGACATCGTCGGTGGTGAGCATGTCGATGACGATTTGCGGATCGCTGATTCGCCCCACGGCGTTGATCCGTGGCCCCAGGCGAAAGCCAATGTGCTCGGGCTTGAGGGGCTTACTCTGGTCGGCCAGCCCCGCCACCTGAATCAGCGCCTGAATGCCCAGCAGGCGCGATCGCGGTAGTAGCCCCAGCCCCCGCCGCACCCAGCGCCGATTTACCCCCGTCAGCGGAGCCAGGTCAGCAATGGTGCCCAGGGTAAACAGCTCTAGCAGCGGCCCGGTTAAATCCTGGGTTTGGTCGAGGGTTTGGGCCAGACAAATGGCCAGGATGTAGGCCACCCCCACCCCGGCTACCCCCCGATAGGGCGACGTTTCAGGCAGCAGCTTAGGGTTGAGAATGGCGTTGGCCGGGGGTAACTCTGGAGGAATGTCGTGGTGGTCGGTGACAATTACCGCCAGCCCTAGCTGCCGTGCCCGCTCGATGGGTAGGCGGGCGGCAATGCCGTTATCGACGGTTAAAATTAGGCTTACCCCAGCGGCGTGGCAGTCTTCGACGATGCGTTGGTTAATGCCGTAGCCCTCGGCCATACGGCTGGGGATGATGTAAGTGACCGTGGCCCCCAGCAGGGTCAAGGCCCGCATCAGCAGGGCGGTGCTGGTCATACCGTCGGCGTCGTAGTCGCCGCAGATGGCAATGGCCCGCTGGTTTTCGATGGCGTCTACCAGTAGCTCCAGGCTAACCCCTAAATCGGGAAACTCCTCCAGGGGAGATGGCAGTCGCAGGCGCTCGGGGTCTAGGAAGTCGGCGGCCTGCTCGGCGGTGGTAATGCCCCGATTGATCAAAACCTGAGTTAGTAGGGGCGACAGCCCTGTGGCCTGGGTCAGCGCCGCCGCCAGTTCAGGGTTGGCCGTGGGCTGGCGCCAGCGCTGCCGGGGCAGGTTGGGGGCAACCAGGGGCGAGCAGAGTACACTGGGGGTCGCCTCGCCTCCAGCAGCACGATCGCGGTTTAGCAGGTCAGGGGAAGAATCGGTCACCGGGCTCAGGAACTAGATCATGTGAACTGATCAAATCATGTCCAATTATCATAGTCTGGAAAGGCGAAAAGCAACCCCCCCGACCCTAGTTCTTTCCAACCCCCCAACCGCCGCTCGGATCGACGCTACCCCATCTGCAACGCCGTCGAAATTGTCCAGGCATCGACCAGCAGTAGCAGCAGGGTAAACAGCAGCAAAATGCCGTACATCCAGGGCTGGGCCAGGGGCTTAACATCCTGGGTATCGATGTCGGTGTAGGTTTCCACCAGCCCTACCAGGCGGGCAAACCCAGCCACCCGCATGGGCAGCAAATAGGCCTGCTGATCGGTGCCCACAAAGTAATACACCAGCCCCCCCTGCCCGGTAGAGCAGGGTCTGAGGGCCTGTACCTCAGACCAGGGCAACTGCCAGCTGCGGCGAAATGCCCACCGGCTCCAGGCCGGGTAAGTGACTCGAATACCCTCGTCGTCGACCTCAACCTGCTGTCCTAGGGCGGCGTAGATTCCCAAGCCCCCCAGCGCAATGCCAACTACCAGCAGGGCCGGAGAAATTTCCCCCTGGTTAGCCCTGGCTAAAAACGGCAGCGGCCCCATCAGCGCCACGTACAGAAGCAGCAGCGTGATCCGAATCAGGGGGGAAATATGAAACGTTTGGCGATCGCCCCTGGTCAGCGGCCCATGAGCTGAGGTAGAAGACTGAATCATAAGCGCCACCAACTCACCAGGGCAGAACTGCATCTCTCACGGTA
>DAIUJR010000008.1:0-101827 GCA_036848635.1 Nodosilinea sp. CTOTU7336 | reverse complement strand
CATGGTCGCCGAGGAGGATATGGCGGATGGTCTCTTGCCGGTAGGTGGGCAGGGTAAAGGGGACGGAGACGGGGGTCTCTTCAGAATTGGATGATTGAAACATAGTCGGGTCACTCCGTTTTCGGTAAGGAAAACGGGGAACTATCCAGATCCCTTGTTCGGTAAAGCAAGCGACCGGATCTAGAATGATGCCAGTCATCTCGACTTACTTGCACTAAGTGGGATGATCAGGGGAAGTGAGGAGCGCCAACTCCTTGCTTCCCTGTCGGAATCATTCCCCGCAAAATCGACAATACAAGAAGCACGGCTGAGGGGCAACCGTATTTACGATTTGATATCCGAGGAAACCCTGACACGATTGAGGAGGTGGAATAACCGATCTAGATAACCCCGAAATTAGGGGTGTTATCCGTCAAAAGTGCTGGCTGACACCTCAAATGCCTAGAATTAAACCCCAAATCTGGCGGATAACGCCCTGAAACACCGGTCTTATCTGTCAAAAATTGTGATTAATACCTTAAATATCGGGTGTTATTCCGCAAAACTGTCGGATAATGCTGGGCATAAGGGATCTTATCGGTCAGATCTGCTGCTCAGTACATAGTTGGCCTGCCAGCGCACCTAGACCTCGCTATTTTTAGATCCTGTCTTCTCGCCCAGATGTAGCCGCCTAACTCCCTGGTGATCGGCCAAACCCCCGATTCGCCCAGACTGCGGTCGCTGGCCCAGGCCAGTTCAGTTCACCCCCTGGCGCTGGCGGGAGATCGCGTAAACTAGAGTTAAGTGCCAAGCTGCACAGCCCAACACCGGACGGACGGAGACCCCGGGTCGACTGCGCAGACCCCGACCGCCGGTGGATTCTGACGTTATACGGCTTCAGTTTGGTTAAAGTAGCTACTCATGAAAAACGTTCCATTAATTCATCCCATTTATCTTGATGTACCAATGCTGGTATCATTTGCAGCAGCAGTACAAGGCGGTCTTGTATTGGAGGCAGAGGTGACTGCTGAGAAAAAAGGGAGCGGAACAGCTTCAGCAAATGCCTCTGGGAAATTTGGTCTCAGCAAGCTCTTTCAAGCACTAGTTGATACGAGTACTTCAGTGGAGTTAACTGGTAATCTTTCTAATGAGTCACATGAAACTCGTAGAGAATCTAAATCTTATACAGAAGCATCAATAGCAATTATTCTCTACCATCAACTTCAACAAAGTGGCGGCTATATCGTAAAACTTGAAGGTGTTGAAGACATACAGAAATACACACCGGGTACACTTATCGAAATAGCTGGCACAGTAGAAAAGAACGCAGTTGATGCAGTTATTGACTATCTTGATGCCGCAGATATTCTCTCTAGGATGGCAACTCCGAGTACACAGACACAAGCAAAAGGAAAGGGAACGACTCAGAGCAAAAGTCCGCAGTCTGAGATTGGAAGAATTCGTGAGGCTCTCGATCTTGATCGAAAGCGTACTCCGATTTCTAATGTTGTAGTCCGATGTTCCGAGCCACAAGATTTGAATGCTGTAGTTACATTGCGTACAGATAATCTGCGCGATTTAACGTTAAGTGAACTACATAGAAACCATGTTCGCATCGTTGGCAAGATTACTCGTTCAATCGAACAAGGAGAAACGATGAGTTCATTTGAAAATTATGGAATGGCGATGCTGCCACCACAGGTGCTAAATGGGGTATTTGCAGAAATTACAAATACTGAAGGTATCGTAGCTCGATTCACTGATGTTCAGGTTGAGGGCCCTGCTTTTCAGATCCTTCCATTGATGATTTTTGTGTAGAAAATCCGTATAACAATCCCGTTGCACACCGACCGGATCAAGTTATTTGGTTAGTACGAGAGATTATTAACGGCGGGTGAACCGGAACGTTAGATTTACTATTACTCAGTATGAGTTAAATATACTCTTCGCTAAATGGATTTATTTCAATACGTTGACAATCCGGATCCTTTACTGGCAACTATTGCACGGCTACTTGCTAAAGATGGTGGTGCAGCAGAAGTATCTATTCTTGCCAATGGTCAAGCAACGTTGGAGCAAACTAGCCATGACAACTGGGATGGTGGTACATATGGCTTCACAATCACAATTGTGTTGCCGAGCAATCTGTTCTACCAAGTATGGAGTCAGCGGCAATTGTACGAGGAGAACATCCTAAATGCTTCACGGGAAGTCACATGCTCTACGGGAAACCAATTTATTGAGAATATTTCAATTGTTGTTGAAGTTAACGGTTCTGACAATTGGCGAGAGCGGGCAAAAGACTGGATTGCAGGAAAAGGTATTACTAATCAGGGACGAGTACGCTCAGATAATGTTGCAGGGAGAACCTGCGACGGACTTTTGTTCCGATCTCAGCCAGAGATCTACCTTTACCAAGCTTTGAAAGCTAAGCGAATTGAACCAGACTTTTTTTGGTAAAAGATGGTCTCATGATGGTTGTTGAGGTCGACGGGGATACTGTTCATCATGAAACTCCTGCAGAGGCACATGCTCGTACCACAATGCTCTTGCATGAAGGAGTCAGGGTTGAACGTGTTCCAGCAAGTGAATGTTCAACACCTGAATTGGCAAAGGCTTGCGCCCAGCGATTGCTCAATGTACTTAAGAAGATCAAGGATAATCGATGACATCCGTGACGCAAATCTAACAAGCCCAATGAACGCCGACCACTGAAAGTTGATCGGTTGTGCTGCAAAGGTTATTTGCGGCGGGTGATTGGGAACGTTAGCTCTCAAATTGTCGAAGAAGTGAGGCCCCTAAATCCTTCTTGTAAAGGAAGCCGTTTATGCAGAAGTTGGTCACTATCTATCTAGATCGCGAAGGTTATCGAATACCGGGGAAGAGATCGCCTTCACAAAGTCATGGTGTTGTTCAAGAATATCTAGAAAACTATCTTCCTGAGGGTTGGTCAATCAAATTGATTGCGGGTGCAGGGGGTGGAGGTGGGGGCGCAGGCAGTACGATGACTCATGAGGCTGGTTGTGGTTGTTCTAGAAAAACTTTAATAAGAATCCTTAAATAAAAGTATAGCGGTTCTCATTCGGATAAAGTACAGGTTAGTTGGCCAAGCCTGTTAACTCCAAGGTTTTCCTCAATTGAGGTGTACCTCATGCGCCCAGGAGCCGCTATAGTTGGCTGAGTTAGAGAGTGTCAGTAAGGTATTACCTTGTAATTTTTTGCTTTTTGTGTTGCATAATCGACATAAAAGGGACAGAGAGGTTTCAGGGTGAAGATTCCAGAAGATTCGATTATCCCAAATGACAAAATAACCCGTTATCTACTTGTACAAAAAGCTAGGAATGATAAGTCAAAATTTTTGGCACAAGCTGGATTTACAACAGATAATCCAGAAGCTCTGAGAACAGCCATCCAGTCAATTGCGGAAAGAGGCGAAGCTGTTGAGGATAGAAGAAATGAGTATGGAGTTTTCTATCAAGTTGTAGGAGAACTGATTGGCGCAAACGGTATAACCTTGATTGTTGTTACAATTTGGCTACAGCGGCAGATTGATGGAAAGTTTCAGTTCGTAACCCTCAAACCTCTCAAGGACACTTGAACATGACCCTAGAGCTATATCGGGAAGTTGCTTTAACTCGTGACTTACCAGAATATGAACTCAGAGCTGGAGATATTGCAACACTGGTTGATTTCGTTTCTCATCCGAGTGGTGGCGAAGAGGGTTGTGTTCTGGAAGTGTTTAATGCAGTAGGCGAGTCTTTAACAGTGATTGCTGTCTCACTATCTACAGTAGAGGTTCTACGTCCTGACGAAATCTTAACAGTTCGTTCTTTAGCAAAGGCAAGCTGATATTGGCTCAAATGATGAGACTTTTATTGGTAGTTGCCGAGATGAGTTAACAATACGTTGGTGCGGACGGAACAGAGGTTATCGGTGAGAGTTCGAGGTGATTTGCCGCCGCACAACTTCACCGTTAGCCTGCCAGCGCGCCTAGACCTCGCTTGTCCTAGATCCTGCCTTCTGCCCAGGTGTCGTCGCCCAAAACCTGGGTGACTGGCCAAAACTCCGGTTCGCCAAGATTTCGATCGCTGGCCCAGGCCAGTTCAGTTCACCCCCTGGCGCTGGCGGGCGATCGCGTAAACTAGGGTCAAGTGCAAAGCTGCAAAGCTCAACACGCATCACCGCTCCACCCTGAAGGCGTTTCGGTTAGGGTAGCTATGCTGAGCAGCTGGGGTTTGACTGCGCCCAACCCTCGGATGTTGAAGGTTGAGCGTAGCCGAACCCAACCAACTAGTAGTCTGAGGCGTAGATCTCTCAACTATTCGTCGCGCAGGAATCGCGCTTTCAGCAAGCACGATGATAGTAGATCTACTTCTGCCTCAGAGTGCTAGGCTCAGTAGATCACAAAGCCTCTGCTGGCCCACCCTGCGGAAGCAAGCTATATCCGCCAGCACCTTCTCCCAAGCTTGGGAGGGGGGCTGGGGTGAGGGCAATTCTGTGGCTAGGCACATCGTTTTCGATCTACTGAGGCTACTCCTACGGTGAGAGGTTGGGGCGATGGAGCGTCAGCCGCCTCAGCTTCGGCCAGCAGCGACTCAGCTAGCTTGCGTTTCTCCTCGGGGTCGAGCTTCTTCAACTCATTGTGCAGCACCTGCTCGTTCACCGACTGGTTCCAATAGTCGAGGGAGTCGAACCCCAGCAGGGCGGCTTTGCCCACAAACTGGCGCAGCACCTCATTGGTCGGCCCCATTACCCAGCCCGCCTTGCCGTCGCGCAGGTAGCGCTCAACTTCCATATCTTTCTTAAAGCCAGAGCCACCGCAGGCGTGGAGCATTTTGTCACAGACCTGGGCGACGTTTTTAGCCGCCGCGAATTTAATCTGCCAGTACCAGTGCAGGTAGGCCGAGCGGGGCAGGGCGGCCACCTCGGCGTGGAGCGACCAGTCGCAGTTGTCGGTCAGTTGATCCATCAGCTGACCCATGGAAAACGTAAACATGCGGCAGGCGCTGGTGTCGATAATCCCCTCCCCGAAGTAGTCTTGGATGGTGGGGTAGTCGGCCACCCGCAGGCCGACGTCCACGTGCTTTTTGCGGGTGACGTGGGCTCTGGCAATGTCCATCGCTCCTAGGGCAATGCCGTTCCAGCAGGCAGAGGAGCAGAGCAAAAAGAACGGATCGACAATTTCGTCGTTGGAGGCGGTGCCATCCCCCTCGGGGCCGACCATGCGCTGGGCGGGCACGGTCACCCCATCCACCAGTAGGGTGCCCGACTGGTTGCCGCGCAGGCCCAGGGCATCCCACTTGTGGGGTTCGGCCTGTACCTCGTCGGCGTAGATCAAAAAGCAGGAGAGGTCAGAAAAATCTCCCGCAAAGTGGGGGCTGGTGGTTTGTACGATGTACCAATTGGCAAACCCCGCCGAAGTCGTCCAGGAGGCCCGCTTAAACACCTGCCAGCCCTCGGCGGTCTGCTGCGCCTTCGAAGAGACGGGATACCAAAAATGCGATCCGGTTTCTGGGTCAGAGTAGGACAGGGTGCCGATGAACACGTCTCGATCCAGCCGTTGAAGTAATGTCTGAAGTTCAGGGTTCTGGTGGGCACGAAACAGCGCCGCCGCCACCGCCCCCAGGTGCATGGTGTAGCACATTGCCGTGCTCGGGCAGCCATAGCGGGCAATGGTTTCGACTACCATGGCGGCGCAGACGTGGTTTTCTCCCAGACCGCCCCATTCCTTTGGCACCAGCAGCCCCAGCAGCCCCAGAGAGGCCAGGGCCGCGAAGTTCTCACGGGGGTAGATCAAGTCGCGGTCAGAGGCGATCGCGTTGGGCCGCAGCACCGTCGCGCATAGCTCGATCAGCTGGGCCTGGAGTTGCTCCTGGGCAGGAGTGAGCAACCACTGGGGGTCAAAGTCGCTGCTGAGCCCGCCAAAGGGCATTCCGTTCCAGGTTTTGGTAGTCATGGATAAATCTGTGGGGTACAACACGAACCGCGACGAAGAATTTAGGCCACTGGTGGGTAGAGCCCACGCTAGGGGATTTAACTTTGAATTCTTAGTTTTGAATTTTGAATTACTAGGCGGCAACCATCGCCGCCTGCCCCAGCGGATCAGGACAGTAGTCGGCCAGGTGGGGGCTGCGGTAGCCGTCTCGGCGCCAGAGGATGGGGAAAAAGCTTTCGTCCATTTCGGTATGGCCCACGCGCTTGTAGCGTCCGTAGATGTAGCCCTGGGGGTTAGTGGGGTGAAATTGGGCGCTAGCGGGGATGGTGTGCAGGCCGATGCTGTGGAACATGCCTTCGGTGCGGGTGGTGGGGCCGAGGCCGTGCCAGGTGCGCCCGTGGTGGAAGGCGCAGCCCCCGGCGGGTACCTCTACTACCACCAGTTCGGGTTCGCTGACCCCAGCGCTTTCGGCGGCTTGTAGCATGGCCCAGCGGTAGTCTTTGGTGGGGGCGTGGAATTCTCCGGCTACATCCGCCAGGGGCCAGCGGTGGGAGCCTTTGGCATAAACCAGGGTGCCATCCGCCGCCGAGGCGTCGTCGAGGGCAACCCAGCAGGTAAGCATGGCGGCGGGTTCGAGATAGTCGATGTAGGCGCCATCCTGGTGCATGGCAATGGCCTGGGCCCCAGGGGGTTTCATCCACAGGCTATCTTGGCCGATGCGAGCCCCCTCCCACCCGGCCAGGGTGGCACTGAGGCGGCCAATTTCGGAGGAGAGGACGAGGCTGGCGATGGTGCGATCGCACTTCCAGCCATTGCAGATTTCGCGGGTAATGTCGGGCCGACTCATGCGGGGCCGCCAGTGCCATTCGTCGGGGTAAATGCCGGTTTCAAACTCGCCGTGGAACATCGGCTCTAGGCGCTGGGCGAGCCGCTGCGCGAACTCCGGGGGCAAAAAGTTTTCCAGAATTAAAAATCCGTCGGTCTGGAACTGCTGAATTTGCGCGGAGGAGAGCTGAATGGGTTGATAGTCCATAGCAACCAGACTGTCTATGTGCAGGAAGGCAAACTGTAGAAAGGCAGATGAACAGATGTAAGGAGACAGGGCTGTAGCCAATTAACCTAAAGCAGCCCCGTCAAAATGGGTGATAGATCAACGCGGCAGGGCAGCAGCGGTCGTGATTAGGTAAGGAGCTAAACCAGTTGACAAATTTGTTGCAGCCGTATGTACTTGTCATAATAAGTTCTTCTGCCAAAGATTATGTGTTCCTCGTTACCCTCCGCCGAGCCCACCACGAGTTTCACCGTTGAGCCGGGCTATCTACACATCGCCGCCAGTGACTTTGATGCCCGGCCGATGAGCTATATCAACGCCGAAGGCTACCGCACCGGCTACGAGCCCGAACTGGCCCGGGCCGTTTGCCAGCACCTGGCGCTGACCCCCGTCTGGCATAACCTGCCCATGGCCGAGTTTTACACCTGCTTTAGCACCGGCCGGTACGATGTGGTGTGGTTTAACCAGGCGATTACCCCCGAACGTCAGCAGTGGGTCACCTTTACCCGCCCCTACGGGCTGTTTGACGAAGCCGTACTGGTGAAAAAAGATAGCGCCATCCTATCCGCCGCTGACCTGAGCGGCAAGCGCGTCGGGGGCTTGGCCGACAGCACCAACCTGGCCCTGGTGAGAACCTTTCCCCGCGCGACGGCGGTGCCCTACCCCGGCAGCGACCGGGTGCTGCCCGAAATGTTGGCGGCCCTAAGGGCAGGGGAAATCGATGCGCTGATTGACGATGAACTGGTGCTGGTGGTGGCCGCTGAAGACGACCCCACTCTGCGCCTCGCCTTTACCCTGCCCACCCAGGTGCCCTTTGGCATTGCGATCCCCCAGAATCGCCCCCAGTTACTCGCTCAGCTCGAGGAAGCCCTAGCCGCAACCCTGACCGATGGCACCCTGGCCGCTCTCTGGGCCGAGTGGATTCCCTGGAAGCCGTTTCCGCTAAACTAAAACAGAACTCCTGACTGGCCAGCCCGTAGGGGCGAATGGCATTTGCCCGGCTGAATCGGGGGTAGCCAAGCAGGATTTAGTATTAGTCTCAGTAGATCACAAAGCCCCTCTCCCAAGCTTGGGAGAGGGGTTTGGGGTGAGGATAATTCTGCGGCTAGGCACAGCGTTTTTGATCTACTGAGTCTCTATTTAGAAGAGACGGGAGGCTGTTTTCCTGAAGCCCCAGGTGGATCGCAAATTTAGGTTTGGGTAACTTGAGCACCCCCTACTTAAAGTTAACGATGCGGGCAAAGCTATCGGGTTCTAGACTTGCCCCGCCCACTAAGGCCCCGTCAATTTCGGGCTGGGCCATGATCTCATCGACATTTCCCGGTTTCACCGAGCCGCCGTACTGAATGGTGACGTCGGGGTTTTTCAGCAGCTGGCGGATTTTGCCGATCACCTGGTTGGCGTCTTTAGCTTCGCAGGTGTCGCCGGTGCCAATCGCCCAAATCGGCTCGTAGGCAATAATCAGGTTGCCCTGGTCGGCATCCACCAGCCCCTTGGTCACCTGGGTGGTAATCACCGCTTCGGTTTCCCCGGCGTCGCGCTGCTGCTTGGTTTCGCCGACACAGAGAATGGGCGTCAGGCCGCACTGCTGGGCAGCCTGCAAACGCAGGTTAATGGTTTCGTTGGTATCGGCAAAGTACTGTCGCCGTTCGCTGTGGCCCACCACCACGTAGCGCACCCCCAGCTCCCGCAGCATATCCCCTGAAATTTCGCCGGTGTAGGCCCCCTCCGACTCCCAGTGAATATTCTGCGCCCCCACCTTCACCCTGGCCCCGTGGAGGCTCTTAGACAGGGCACTGAGGGCGGTAAATGGGGCGCAGAGTACAATCTCCCGCCCGTCGGGGGTTTCATGCAGTTGTCCAAGAAAATGCCGTAGAAAATCCAGGGTTTCCGCCTGGGTTTTATACATTTTCCAGTTGCCAGCCATCACAATTTTGCGCACGGTTTTCTAAAACTTGGGGATAGACAGATTAATTCGCATCCTTGCATCCTACTAACAAAGGAACCCCGAATCAAATACCGACCGGCCTCAACGATTCCCCCCGGTGGACACCGCCAAAATGACCGTACCCACCGGGGGATGAAGCACCCTGGTGGGGGTTGAGGCGCTAGGGAACCGAACGTTCTAGCGCGAGGCGGCGGCCTCACGGGCGGCGGCGGCCTCGTCGGGGTGAATGTTGAGGCGGGTCAGGTTAACGCGACCGCGACCGTCAATTTCACGCACCTTAACGATCACCTCGTCGCCAACGTTGACCTCATCCTCAACCTTGCCAACCCGGTAGTCGGCTAGCTGGGAGATGTGCACCATGCCCTCCTGGCCCGGCATAAACTCCACGAATGCCCCAATCGGGATCACCCGCATGACTTTACCCACGAACACGTCTCCAGCGGAGGGCTTAAAGACGATGGATTCAATCAGGGCCTTGGCCTGCTTGGCCTTTTCGCCCTCAATGGAGGACACGGTGACGGTGCCATCGTCGTCGATGTCGACCTTGGCACCGGTTTGCTCGGTAATCGCCTTGATTTTCTTGCCGCCGGGGCCAATTACCATGCCGATCAGCTCGGGGTCAATCTTAAAGCTGATTAAGCGGGGGGCGAAGGGCGACAGGTCGTCGCGGGGGGTCGCGATGGTGGCCAGCATTTTTTCTAGAATGTGCAGCCGGGCGGGCTTGGCCTGGTGGATGGCGTCGGCAATCACCGACATGGGCAGGCCGGTGATTTTCATGTCCATCTGCAGGGCGGTGATGCCGGTGTCAGTGCCCGCCACCTTAAAGTCCATATCCCCCAAAAAGTCTTCGATGCCCTGAATGTCGGTGAGAATTCGTACCTCATCGCCTTCTTTAATCAGCCCCATGGCGGCCCCGCTCACCGGCTTGGTGATGGGTACCCCGGCATCCATTAGCGATAGGGTGGACCCACACACCGACCCCATAGAGGTCGAGCCGTTGGAAGACAGCACCTCCGACACCACCCGAATCACGTAGGGAAACTCTTCCTTGGGCGGCAGCACCGGCACCAGTGCCCGCTCGGCCAGGGCACCGTGGCCCACCTCCCGCCGACCAGGAGAGCGCATGGGCCGCGTCTCGCCGACGGAGTAGGGAGGGAAATTGTAGTGGTGCAGGTAGCGCTTCTCTTCGTCGGGATGGAGGTCATCCATCATTTGGGCATCGCCGGGGGTGCCCAGAGTAGCCACCGACAGCACCTGGGTCAGCCCCCGCTGGAACAGCCCGGTGCCGTGCACCCGCGACGGCAGCAGCCCCACCCGACAGGAAATGGGCCGCACCTCGTCGAGCTGGCGACCATCTACCCGCACCCGGTCATTGATAATTTGCAGCCGCATCAGCTTCTTGGTCACCGATTTGTAGGTGGTGCCCAGGGCCTTGCTGTTGGCGGCAACGGCCAGCTTCACCGGGTTATCGTCGGGCAGGGCGGCAATGGTTTCACCCAGCTCGGCCTTGATGGCGTCAAGCTTTTCATCGCGCTGGGGCTTGGTCAGCTCGAACTGCTTCAGCACCTCCTTAACCGCATCCACCGTCTTTTCCTCCACGAAGGTTTCGAGGGTGGGGTCGGTCTCCGGGGGGGTCGCCTTAACGATTTCGATGCCCAGCTCTTTAATTAAATCGAGCTGCGCCTGAATCAGGTCTTGCACCACCTCGTAGCCAAAGTCGATGGCCTCAATTACGTCGGCTTCGGGCAGCTGGTTGGCCCCGGCTTCTACCATAATCACCCCGGCGGGGGAACCGGCCACCACCAGGTCGAGGTCGCCGCTTTCCATTTCTTTGTAGGTGGGGTTAATCACAAAATCATCCCCCACCAGGCCCACGCGCACCGCCGCCATCGGCCCCTCGAAGGGAATGCCCGCCAACAGCACCGCCACGGAAGCACCGGTGGCCGCCAGCACGTCGGGGGGCACCTGCTCATCCATGGCCAGGGTAGTGGCTACAATTTGAATATCATCCCGTAGCCAGTGGGGAAACAGGGGCCGCATGGGGCGGTCGATCAGACGGCTGATCAGGGTGGCCCGCTCGGGGGGGCGACCCTCCCGCCGCAGGAACCCACCGGGGATGCGCCCGGCGGCGTAGAGGCGCTCTTCGTAATCGACCAGCAGGGGTAAAAAGTCGATGCCCTCTCGGCCTGTGGATCGAGTGGCGGTGACCAACACCGCCGTGTCGCCCGATTGCACTAATACCGAACCGCCCGCCTGGGGTGCTAAAAGGCCAGCCGTGAGCTTAATATCCCGACCATCAAACGATATTGATTTTTCGATCTCTTGCATTGACAACTACGTCCTTCTTTCGCGTATCGCGTTCTTTCACTTACTTTTGCTTGATCCTAGCACCGATAGCGGCAATGGCTTCTAGCGGGGGCAGGGGCTGGCTAAATTCAGCGAAAGAATTAAGATTTACCTACCCCCTGTTGGCTCTGGCCCAGGGTGGCGGAACCCTGAGAGCCGAGGCAGGATAGCTAACGTCAACGCCACATCTACATGCCTAGGAGGGCCATGGCCATGGCCGTATTAGTGACCGGCGTTGCCGGATTTATTGGTTCCTTCGTAGCCCAGCGCCTGCTCGCAGCTGGTACGGGGGTCTATGGCATTGATAATCTAAACGACTATTACGACGTGGGGCTGAAGCGGGAGCGCCTCAGCCGCCTCCAGGGTCACCCCGACTTTAGTTTCGAGCAGCTAGATTTATTTGATCGGGCCGGAATGCTGGCGCTCTTTGACGCGCATCAGTTTCAGTACGTCATTCACCTGGCGGCCCAGGCGGGGGTGCGCTACTCCCTAGAAAACCCCTTTGCCTACTCCGACAGCAACCTATCGGGGTTTCTCAACCTGCTGGAGGGATGCCACCGCATGGGGGTCGAGCACCTGGTGTTTGCCTCCTCTAGCTCAGTGTACGGGGCCAACCGCAAGGTGCCCTTCTCGGTAGAAGACCGAGTGGATCATCCCATGTCGCTCTACGCCGCCACTAAAAAAGCCAATGAGCTGATGGCCCATGCCTACAGCAGCCTGTACCAAATTCCCACCACCGGGCTACGGTTTTTTACGGTGTATGGCCCCTGGGGGCGACCCGACATGGCCTATTTCAAGTTTGTTGAGGCCATTGTCAACGACCGCCCCATTCAGGTCTACAACAATGGCCAGATGAAGCGCGACTTTACCTACATTGATGACGTGGTAGAGGGGGTGATTCGGGTTATGCACCATCCCCCCGCTGCGTTAACAGAAGAAACTTCCGGCAGCGGCAGCCACGCCCCCTACAAGATCTACAACATCGGCAACCACCAGCCTGTGGATCTGCTCTACTTTATCGACGTGATTGAAGCGGCCCTGGGCAAGCCTGCCCAGAAGGTGATGCAGCCCATGCAGCCGGGGGATGTGCCCGCCACCTACGCCGACGTGGCTGACCTGATGGCCGATGTGGGGTTTGCCCCCGACACCCCCATCGAAACGGGAATTCAGCGATTTGTGGCATGGTATTGTCAGTATTATCGGGTGTAGAAGTATTGGGGGTAGAACGGTTGGGGTAGAACGGTGGGGCGTAGACGGTTGCTAGTCCTCCACCCGGTAGCCAAAATCCTCCAGACGGCTGCGCGACTGTCGCCACTGGGGTACCACCTTCACAAACAGCTCTAAATATACCTGCCCCATCACCAGCTTTTGAATGTTCTGGCGGGCTGCGGAGCCAATAGTTTTCAGCATGCTGCCCTGTTTGCCAATCAAAATACCCTTTTGGGAGTCGCGTTCAACGTGGATGGTGGCCAGAATGCGGGTGATGGTGGTGTCTTCTTCTACCCGGTCGATGGCGATGGCGACGGAATGGGGGATTTCTTCGCGGGTATTGAGCAGAATTTGCTCGCGAATCAGCTCCCCCATAATGAACCGCTCGGGCTGGTCGGTAATCAGGTCGGGAGGGTAGTAGTAGGGGCCAGGTTCCAGGCGCTCAATTAAGCGCTGGAGCAGGGTGTCGAGGTGGGTTTCATCCAGGGCCGAAAACTTGACCAGGGGCCAGCCGTGGGCCTCGGCCATGGCCTGGTAGGTGGCGTTGAGGGAGGCCGATTCCTCCGGCTGCTGGTCGATTTTGTTGACCCCAAGAATCACTGGGGTTTTGCTGTGGGCCAGCAGTTCGGCCACAAACTGGTCGCCCCGCCCGGCTGCGGTAGAGCCATCTACCACCAGCAAAGTGACATCCACCGAGTCGATGGCGACCCGAGCGTTTTTCACCAGAATCTTACCCAACTCATGGTGGGGCTTGTGGATGCCGGGGGTATCTACAAAAATAATCTGCGCCTGCTCGGTAGATAGAATGCCCCGCAGGCGGTTGCGGGTGGTCTGGGCCACGGGGGAGGTGATGGCCACCTTTTGGCCAATCAGCGCGTTCATCAGGGTCGATTTGCCCACGTTGGGGCGGCCCACAATGCCCACAAACCCAGAGCGAAACCCCTCCGGCGGGGTGGGAATGGTATTGAAGCTGAGCGGATCGAGTGTATTCACCATGGTTAATAGCCGCTGATATGGACGACGACTTCGCGGCTAGAGCCCCGCGCTCGGTGCTCCCAAATATACAGGCCCTGCCAGGTGCCCAGGGCCAGACGACCGTTGATCACCGGAATATTTTCTGACGTATGGGTTAGCGCCGTGCGAATGTGGGCGGGCATGTCGTCGGGGCCTTCGGTGCTGTGGATGTAGTGGTTACCTTCGGGCACCAGCCGGGTGAGGAAATTTTCAAGATCCACCAGCACGTCGGGGTCGGCGTTTTCTTGAATGATCAGGCTGGCGGAGGTGTGGCGCAGAAACACCGTGCACAGCCCGGTGCCAATGCCCGAGTCGCTGACTACCGCCTGCACGGCCTGGGTAAAGCGCTGGAGAGATTTGCCTCGGGTTTGCAGGGTGAGAATTTTCTGGTAATGGCGGGTGGTGGCGGTGCTGGGGGTCATGGGGTATCGTCTGGGGTTCTAAATTAAACCGTTTTCTATTGTGTCAGATTTCGTAAAGTGACCCCCTACCCCATCACCAGCGGCGCAGTCAGTTCCGGATCTTGAAACAGCGGCGTGCTCAGATAGCGCTCCCCAAAGCTGGGCTGAATAATCACGATCAGCTTACCGGTGTTTTCGGGGCGTCGCCCCACCTCCACCGCCGCCTTCACCGCTGCCCCGGTGGAGATGCCCGAGAGCAGCCCCTCTTCGCGGGCGAGGCGGCGGCCGTAGGCGATCGCATCCTCATCCGACACCTGCACCACCTCGTCAATCAGGCTGACATCCAGCACTTCGGGAATAAACCCCGCCCCAATGCCCTGAATTTTGTGGGAGCCGGGCCTGCCGCCCGACAGCACCGGGCTGCTGGTCGGCTCTACGGCGATGGCCTGGAAGCCTGGCTTACGTGACTTCAGCACATCGGCCACGCCAGTAATGGTGCCGCCCGTGCCCACCCCGGCCACCAGAATATCTACCTGGCCATCGGTGTCGGCCCAGATTTCCTCGGCGGTGGTGCGGCGGTGGATGTCGGGGTTAGCGGGGTTGCGAAACTGCTGCAGCATGTAGGCATTGGGGCGGGTATCTAAAATTTCCTGGGCCCGCTGAATGCAGCCCGCCATGCCGGCCATGCCGGGGGTCAGCTCCAGCTCGGCCCCGTAGGCCCGCAGCATGGCCCGCCGCTCCGAGCTCATGGTTTCGGGCATGGTCAGAATCAGGCGATAGCCCTTGGCCGCCGCCGCCATGGCCAGGGCAATGCCGGTGTTGCCCGAGGTGGGCTCCACCAGGGTGGTTTTGCCAGGGGTAATTAGCCCCTCTGCCTCGGCGGCCTCGATCATGTTGATGCCGATGCGGTCTTTCACCGAGGCGGAGGGGTTCATACCCTCTAGCTTCATCACCAGCCGCGCCCCACAGCCCGTCTCGGCGGGAATGCGGTTGAGCTGCACCAGAGGAGTGTGACCGATGAGCTGAGTAATGTTGTCTGCAATTCGCATGGGCCTGGCCTAGATGTAATACATAATGTCGATCTGCTGCTTGGCGTTGCGCTTATCCACCAGGTCTTGCAGGGTGTACTTTTGCAGAACGTCATCCGCCGCCTGCCGGACTTCCCCCCAGAGTTCTTGAATCACCAGGGCTTCCGCCGTATGGGGGGCTTTGACGCCGTTGGCCTGGGGGTCGAAACCCTCAATGCAGCTGACCACATCATAGAGGGTAATCTTCCACGGATCGCGGGCGAGTAAATAGCCCCCCCGAGCCCCCCGCTGACTTTTCACCAGGCCCGCCCGCCGCAGGGTGGCCAGCAGTTGTTCTAGGTAGCGATCGGGAATGTTTTGCTGGGTGGAAATTTGGCGAATTTGCAGCGGTTCGCCACTGGCGTAGTGGGGGCTGAGTTCGAGCAGGGCAAGCAGCGCATATTCGCTTTTGCAGGAAAGATCCACGGTGAGGCAGGGTTAAAGGGCGATGCCTTAGTATACCCCGGTTCTCCACTGGGGTTTGCAGGATTCGACAGTACTGAACTTTGCCGGAATCGACCGCAAACGGTATAGCAGTCAACCAAACACCGCGGGTCTTGGCTGTAAAGTTTTGAGTCACATAGGGAAATTGTCTTCTCAATTAGGTTGCCATCATCCGGCTTAAGGTAATTGTTGACTCAAAAAATACCTATGAATAGCTAGGGCCACTTTTGGATTCCCGCCTGCGTAGGAATGACGGAGTGGGTCTCTAGCCGAAATCCGCTGAAGCCGCTAAATCATCAGCACGACGCTAACTCCCGTTCTATCAAGCCAAAGGCCCCCCATGAGCCCACTTAACCTGGTTGTCGATCAGCTTGTTTCCCGGAATGGCCAGTTTACTGAGGCCATTGCCGACATGGGGGAGTTTTTGGAGATCCTGCAGCTGCTAATTCGAGAGCCGTCGGTGGTGGGCAGCGAAGACTCGTTTTTTCGGGTGCTACGCCGCGAAATGGAGGAAGTTGGTGCCGAGGTCCAGCACTACCACGGTGTGCTGGTGGCCCAGGGCAAGCGCCCCCACGACCTCATGCTGTCGGCCCATATCGACCGCCACGGGCTGCTGTGTACGGGGCCCAATGAGTTTCAGTATGCCGCTTTTATCGCGGGCAACCAGAGCGAGCTAACCGGCGATTCGGTGTCTGAGCAGATGCTGCACACCATCGAAAACCGCTTCCAGGGCCAGCGGGTGCAGGCTCACCTGCCCTACACCGGCACCTACCTGGGCCAGGGGCACATTACCCGCTCGTACATCTGCCCCGAGCGCAAGAACCTGATTTTTGAGGTAGAGGGGCTCGATCATCTCCAGCCCGGCACCCCGATTGCGTTCTTGGATCGCCTGCAGTTTAACGATGGCTACATTTCCGCCCAGCTCGACAACGTGCTGAGCGCGGCGATCATTATTTTCTTATTCCGCTGCGGGTTTGAGGGTACGGCCCTGTTTACCGCCCAAGAAGAGTCGGGCCGCAGCTGGCGCTATGCCCTGTCGTGGTTCCAGCGGCAGCAGCTGCATACCCAGCGGCTGATTGCCCTCGACACCAGCCCTTATCACAACCGCGAAGCCGCCGACGAGCAGCTAGTTACCCTGCGCCGCAAAGACGCCAGCGCCGACTTTTGCCCCGGCATTACCCAGGAGCTGGCCGACCGCTGCGACCAGCTTGGCATTTCCTACAGCTACAAAGACGACTATATCGAAGCCCAAAACCGGGTGCGGCCCAAGCCCTACTCCTTAGGGCGCACCGAAATGGGTCGCCTGATTGCCGCCACCAACGGCGCGGTGGGCGGCACAACGCTACAGATTCCCACCACCGACTACCACACCCCCCACGAAACGGCCTCTCTGGCCTCGGTGGCGGCGGTGATTCGGCTGCTGCAAACGTTTATTGCGTAGGGGCGGCGTTTAGAGCCCGGCCCTCTACTCTGCACCAGAGTTTGCTGGCTTGGCCGAGAATAGCCCCGGTCTCTAAATTTAAGCAGGAGAACTCTGGAATCTGATCGGCTACAGTGAGCCAAGCACGCTATTCACCAGTTCGCAGCGGGTATCGGTGCCGTCGTCATCGTTTAGATAGTCGTGTAGAATCATGCATTTTGTGGCCACAGACAGGGCATGCACCCTCCCTGCGCAGCTTGCCCGTTGCTTTACGGGGTTGCCCCCATAAATATCCCCAGAGAGTCGGTATTCGCCTGAAACGTTTGTGGTCTACTCTGATCTACTGAACCCATAAAGCAGCCCACCGCTGCCGGAGACAGGTTGCCGCTACAGAATTCTTTACCCTGGTCAAACCCCGCCCTCAACCAGTTGGCCCCGGCAGATCGAGCCATCCACGACTGGTATCGGTTTGTGCTGTCGTTTCCGCCCCATTTGGTGCGGCACTACCTAAAAAAATTTCAGGTTACCGCCGACCACTGCGTGCTTGACCCCTTTGCGGGCACCGGCACCACCCTGGTGGAATGCCGCCAGGGTGGCATTCCCAGCCTGGGCCTAGAGGCCAACCCCATGGCCCATTTCGCTGGTCAGACCAAACTCGACTGGCAGCTTGATCCCAATGGCCTGCTGACCTACGCCGAGGCCATCGCCCGCCAGGCCCGCGCCGACCTGGCCTGGTTTCCAGGGGATAGCCTGCGCCACACGCTGCCCGAGGCCAGTGAGCAGGTGCTGCTGCGGAACTGCATTAGCCCTAAACCGCTACACAAGGCGCTGCTGCTGCTGAAACACATCGAGGATAGTGTCGATCGGCGGTTTATCGACCATGCCAAACTAGCCCTGGCCAAGGCGGTGGTGGGGTCGGCTAGCAACCTGCGGTTTGCCCCCGAAGCCAGCGTCGTGCGCGCCAGGGAAGACGCCCCGGTGATTGACCTCTGGCTGCAGGCGGTAAAGAGCATGGTCGCTGACCTGCTGACCGTTCAGCCTGAGCCTACTGTTACCGCTACCATTTACCAGGGAGATGCCCGCTACCCCCAGCGGTTGCTGACCCCAAACTCCATCGATATGGTGATTACCTCGCCCCCCTACCCCAATGAGAAAGACTACACCCGCAACACCCGCCTCGAGTCGGTGCTACTGGGGTTTATTCGCGATCGCAATGACCTGCGCCGGGTCAAAGACGATCTGCTACGCTCCAACAGCCGCAACATCTACATCCGCGATACCGAGGATCAGCTGATCGCTGATTTCCCTGAAATTTTAAACCTGGCAGCGACCATCGACCAGCGGCGGCTGGAACTGGGTAAAACCAGCGGCTTTTCGCGGCTCTACTCCAGGGTGATTCGCCTCTACTTTGGCGGCATGGTCAATCATTTTCAAAACCTGCGGCCCCTGCTGCGCCCCGGTGCCCAACTGGCCTACGTGGTAGGTGACCAGGCTTCGTATCTGGGGGTGCTGATTCCCACGGGAGAACTGCTGGCTATGATCGCCGAGTCCCTGGGCTACCGCGTTCTGAACCTCGACCTGTTTCGCACCCGCCGCGCCGCCTCCACCAACGTGGCTCTCAAAGAAGAGGTGCTGCTGCTGCAATGGCCGGGAAAGGGCGATGATGGGAGGGGAGGTGGCAGGTGTTAGGTGTTAGGTGCCAACCCACCATCCCGCTATCCCACCATCCACCCTTCGACCAGCTTAGGGCACCCACCCATCCACTCCTCCCTCTCTCCTTGCTCTCCTCCCCTTTGAAACCGACAAACCTGACTCGGATCACCCCCTGGCCCTGGCGCCCGGTCGGGCTAGTGGTATTGAGCGGGGTCATGATGGCCCTGGCCCTGCCGCCCTTTAGCCTGTGGCCCCTGGCCTGGGTGGCGCTGGTGCCCCTGTGGCAGGTGATTCTTTCCACGGCGGCTGGCCCCTGGTGGCGGGGGGCGGGGTATGGCTTACTGTGGGGGCTGGTCTACTACGGCAGCTCTCTAGCGTGGATTACCCACCTGCACCCGCTGATGTGGATGGGGGTGCCCTGGGCCAGCAGCGTTGCGATCGCCCTTAGTGCCTGGGGCTTTATTACCCTTTGGGGATCCCTCTGCATTGCCATTTGGGGGCTTGGCCTGCGCTGGCTGGCCCGTCACCGACCGGCCCACCCCCACCTGCGGATTCTAGGCGGTACGGCCCTCTGGTGCCTGATGGAAACCCTGCGCAACTATACCCCGCTAGACTGGTCGCCCCTGAGCCTGACCCAAAGCCCCGATAACCTGTGGATTCTACACCTGGCTCGGATGGCGGGGCCAGCCACCATTACGGCGGTGCTGGTGGCCACCAATGGGTTTTGGGCCGAAGCCTGGGGGCTACGCCCCCAGCATTTACCCCGCCGCGGCGGGGTAGTTCTCAGCGGTCTAATCTTGATTATGCTCAGCCATGGGGTTGGAGCCGCGCTTTACACCCGCCCCGCCGCCGATGACCCCGCCCAGGCGATGACCCTGGGTCTGGTACAGGGCAACATTCCCACCCGCGAAAAGCTTACCCCTACGGGAGTTCAGCAGGCGCTACAGGGCTATACCGACGGCTACCTCGCCTTGGCCGCCCAGGGAGTCGATGCGGTAGTCACCCCCGAAGGGGCCATGCCGGTGATTTGGCAGGCCAACGCCCCCCAGCCCGCCGCGCTGATTCAGCTCGTCCGCCAGACCGGGGTGCCCCTGTGGCTCGGCACCTTTGCCCCGACCCCAGGAAAAGGGCAGCGGCAATATACCCAAAGTCTGCTGGAACTTCGCCCCGACGGCCTGGCCTACGGACGCTACAACAAGGTGCAGCTGGTGCCCCTGGGCGAATACATCCCCTTTGAGGCGGTGCTGGGCCGCCTGATTGGGCGCCTGTCGCCGCTGGATAGCTACCTGGTGCCGGGGCAGGCCGGGCAACGCTTTATCACCAGCCTCGGCCAGGGCATTATCGGGGTTTGCTACGAGTCGGCCTACAGCCGCCTGTTTCGTGCCCAGGCTCGAAGTGGGGGAGCCTTCATCGTCACCGTTTCTAACAACGACCCCTACCCCCCCTGGATGATGGCCCAGCACCACGGGTTAGACGTGCTGCGGGCTGTGGAAGCCGACCGCTGGGCCCTACGAGTCACCAATACCGGCCTATCGGGGCTGGTGGATAGCCACGGACGCACCCGCTGGCTGGGGAAACCTCACCAGTACACAGTCCAAACGAGTATGATCTATGCCCATTCATGGCACACTTGTTATATCAACCTGGGCGAATGGCTGACGCCATTGCTGCTAGGGGGGAGTTTAACCTGGATCGCCCTAACCCATCGGATCGGCTCCAAGCCCCAGCCCGACTGAGATCGTAGGTTTAAAAAATTTATCCGCCAAAGTTTATGAAACTTAATTTACCGGGAACCTTTAGAATCTTTATGGGTGAACGGGCATCCTAGATACAGAATCAACGTAGTTGGGTGTGGGTCAGGTTAACAGGAATTTCTGCAAAGTTACGCTATGTATGTCTCAGCGGTTGACCACCTATTGTTCTATAAGATTTCCACGGAACCCGATGGCGTCAAGCTGCGCATCTGGGAAAGCCCGGCGACCTCAACCGAAAGCTCGGCAACCTATCTCTACATTATTAACTGCCGGGTCAGGTCGATTGCCGAGGCTAAGGCCCGGCTGCAAAGCCATCTAGCCCTTAACGGCGGCACCCTGGCCATGGGCGAGGCTCTGCCTAACAAGGGCAAGGTCAGGTTAATGCCTTTTCCCACCTGGAACGGTACCGAAGAGTAGCCATGGCCGCCGTCCGATGGGAAGATTGGCCTGCATGGCGCGAGTTAATCTTTTGATTGTCGAACCCTGAAAGCCTTGTATTCACAAGCTTGACCTATCGCTAACTCAACATTAGCCGGTGAGCGATGGGCAGGTGCGGCAGGCCCTGGTAAGTGTGATCGGGCATTCCCTAATGCCGCGAGCGATTGCGCCCATTTCCCCTCAGGCGCCGATAGCTTAGACAAGCCACCACCCAGTTTTGGGCCACCTCAGGGCAGCCGCCCCAGTGCAGGTGAACGTAGGAAGCATGCACCTGGTTAACCCGCCAGCCCTCTTGGGCGTGGGGCTGGTCGGCCCCGTAGCGCTGGAGCTGGTAGAGCGGCTGCGCGGCGGGCGTGACCACCTGAGAGCGATGAAATTCGTGGCCCCAAACGGTTTGTCCTTTGGCTACCCAAGGGCTTTGTTGCAGTGCTGTGGCCTGCCGGTAGCCCAGCGTCAGCCGTGCTTCCATGTGAACAGTGGTGGGTAAAACCCCCACCATGGGCCAGGTCTGGCCGTCGAAATCGGTCAGGGCGGTGGCCAGGTACATCAACCCTCCGCATTCGGCATAGGTGGGTAATCCGGCTTGGATCAGCACTTGCAGCTGATTCAATAGGCGCTGATTGGCCGCCAGCTCCGAGGCAAACATTTCGGGAAAGCCGCCGCCAAAGTACAGCCCATCCACGGCCTCCGGCAGGTGGGTATCGGCCAAAGGACTCCAGGGCACCAGCTCGGCCCCCAGGGCGGTGAGGATATCGAGATTGTCGGGGTAGTAGAAGCTGAAGGCGGCATCCTGGGCAACGGCAATGCGGGTTGGGTGGGGGGTAGGAAGGGGTAGAGGGTAGGGGGTAGGGGGTAGGGGAGAGGTGGCGTTGAGGGTGAGGTGGGGGGTGAGGTGGGGCCAGTGGAAGCTGGTTTGGCCGAGGGTAGTGAGGTGTTCGAGGATAGTTTTGAACTGGGGGAGTTCGGCGGTGGGCACCAGGCCCAGGTGGCGGTCGGGGATGGTAATGGCGTCTTGGCGGTGGAGAATGCCTAGGATCGGTAGGTCGATGGCGGCTAGGGCGGCTTTGAGCAGGTCGAGGTGGCGATCGCTACCCACCCGATTGAGCACCACCCCGGCCAGGGTAAGGTCAGGATCAAGGGTGCGGTAGCCGTGGACGATGGCTAGCACCGAGCGCGACAGACGGCTGCAATCGACCACCAGCAGCACCGGCAGGTTGAGCAGTTTGGCAATGTGGGCGGTACTAGCGATGTCAGAGTCTCCGCTAGCGCCGTCAAATAGCCCCATAACCCCTTCAACGATGGCAAAGTCGGCCCCCTGGCAGTGGCGGTGAAAGCACTGCTGCACGTAGGTTTCTGAGGTCAGAATTGGATCGAGGTTATAGCAGGGGCGACCCGTGACCTGGCGGTGAAACATGGGGTCAATGTAGTCTGGCCCCACCTTGAAGGATTGCACCCGACTCGAACGCTGGCTGAGGGCGGCCAGCAGGGCCAGGGTGACGGTGGTTTTGCCCACGCCGCTGCGCTCCCCGGCAATGACCAGGCCACCGTGGTGCGGTTTAGCCATGGGGAGGCTCTCCGGCAAAATCACGATTCGGCTGGGTCAGTCGATAAAATCGGGTGACGAAGAGAGCGGCCGCTACGGTTACGCCCATGGATTGCCCAATCCATAACCCAATACCCCCTAGCCCCAAGGGAAACCCTAGGAAATAGCCGCTGGCTAGACCCACCCCCCAGTAGGCCAGGCCGCTGAGCACCATGGGAGTGCGGACATCTTGCAGCCCATGGAGGGCGCCTCGGGCAACCGGCTGAATACCGTCGAAAACCTGGGCTAGGGCTGAAATGATCAATATCGGCACCGCCAGGGCAACGACCCCGGCATTGGCGGGGTCATTGACATCTAAATAAATGCCAATTATTCGCTTGGGCTGGAGGATTAAGACCATTGCGGTTACCACCATGAAGGCGGTGACGACCACAACACCCACATACCCAGCCCGCCGCGCCCCAGCCAAATCCTGCGCCCCAAACCACTGCCCTACCCTGGCCGTAGCCGCGTAGGACATGCCCAACGGCACCATAAAGATGACGTACATGGTTTGGTAAACTGTCTGGTGGGCGGCTAGCATGTCGGTGCCTAAAATTCCCATCAAAAAAGTCACCATGGCAAACAGGCCGTACTCCAGGGCAATGGTGACGGCAATGGCGCTGCCGATGGTGACTAATTGTCGCAGAATGTGGGGTTGCAGACGATAGAACCTTTGCCAAAATCGATATTGCCTCAGCTGCGGGTGCTTGAGGGTGTAACCCAAGAAAATCAAAAACATCAGCCAAAAGCTCAGCCCGCTGGCTAACCCCAACCCGGCTAGCTCCAGACGGGGAAAGCCTAGCTTGCCAAACCCCAAAACGTAGTTACCGGCAATGTTGAACAGGGTGCCGATCAGCACGATCACCGTCACAATATGGGCCTGGGAGAGCGCCGAGACGTACCCCCGCAACATGGCCAAGCCCAGCGCTGGAACGACGCCCCAGGCAATGGCCTGGAAGTACGGGGCGGCCAGGGTGGCTAAAGCGGCGGGCTGGCCCAGCCGCAGCAGCACGGTATCGAGATGACCCATTACCCCCATGAGCGGCAGGCCGAGCAGCAGCGAGAGCCAGAGCCCCTGACGAACGATTTGTTCAATTCTTGACCGCTGACCCGCACCATAGGCCGCCGCTACCAGGGGGCTGACGGCTATTACCAGGCCGCCAACCGTACTCAACAAGAGTTGAAACATAGTGGAGGCTAGCCCCCCAGCAGCCAGGCTTTCTGGGCCTAAGTGGCCCATCATAATCGTGTCTACAAACCCCACCGCCGCCTGGGCCACCTGGGCACTGGCCAGGGGGATGGCCAGGGCCAGGAAGGCCTGCAGTTCAAGGCCATTTTTCGATTGAAGTCCTGCTTTTGCAGCCATTTTAATGGTCATTATCCTGCCTTTTTGCGGTAGCGCTGAACCCAGGCTTCCAATCTAAAGGAAGCCGCCCTGGCCAGACTACTCAGCCATTGCTCAACTATCACGATCTGGCGGCGAGTTTTTTGGGGCATCGACGGTGGCAAAGACTGCGCCCGCGTCGGGCGGTTTAGAAAAGGGGATTTATCCATTGCGCCAGTCGATCTAGCGCTGGTCAGCCAGGGGGAGCAGAGCGCAATCATTAGGAAACCTGGATTGATTGGCGATTTACAACAGCTGATACCAGAGTAAGCCTGCAACACCTGGCTAGCCAGGTCAAACCGTCCGCCGAGCAGCACTTTCTCGTTCCGGCTCAGTGGGTAGTTAGGCACACCTTAGGAATGAGGATTAAATAAAACCCAAGTTTTGTAGGTTAGGCATCCGGCCTGACCATGGACAGCCGGGACGACTATCCTACGTTATTTAATTCTTGATCCTTAGCGATGCTGTATATTAGGAATAATTTGCATCAGTCTACCAGTAACCCATAGACCATGCCGCTCATGCCCTCCCCCCAATCCAGCCAGACTCCCTTTTTGCTACTGCTGGGGCTGGGCGCTGGCATAGTAGGGCTGCTGGGCTGTCTGCTGGTCAGTATTCTGCTTGGTGCGGCGGAAATAGCTCCTAGTACAGTGTGGCAGGCCATCTTTCAATTTGATGGCTCTACCGAGCACCTGATCATTCGTACGGTGCGGCTGCCCAGGGCGATTTTAGCTGTGGTGATTGGGGCGGCGTTGGCCGTTGCCGGGGCGATTACCCAGGGGCTTACCCGCAATCCGCTAGCGGCTCCTGACATTTTGGGCATTGAGGTGGGGGCGGCCCTGGCAATGGTGCTAGCGGTGTTTTTGCGGGGCAGCGGCGGCAGCTCGATTTGGTTTGCCTTTGGGGGGGCGGCGATCGCGGCGATTACCGTCTACTGGCTCGGCTCGATGGGCCGCAGCGGCCTCACCCCGCTGAAGCTGATAATTGCCGGAGCGGCCCTCTCCTATTTGCTGAGTTCCTTCACTACCGGCATTCTCATCCTCAGTCAGCGCACCCTAGATGAAATCCGGTTTTGGCTGGCCGGCTCCCTGGCTGGGCCGGATATAGCCACTATGTTGCCGGTGCTGCCCTACATTGTTGTAGGGCTAGCGATCTCGCTGACCCTGGGGCGGCAGCTGACGCTGATGAGCCTGGGCGAAGATGTGGCCCAGGGGCTGGGGCTGCAAACGGCCTGGGTGAAGGTGGCCTCGGCGGTAGTCGTGGTACTGCTGGCGGGCAGCGCGGTAGCCCTGGCCGGGCCGATCGGCTTTGTGGGACTGGTGGTGCCCCATGTCGTGCGCTTTGGGGTCGGGGTAGACTACCGCTGGATTTTGCCCTATGCCATGGTCTTTGGCGGTATTTTGCTCTCGGTGGCCGATACCGCCGCGCGGCTCGTGATTCGCCCCCAGGAACTGCCCGTGGGGATTATGACCGCACTGGTGGGGGCACCGTTCTTTATTTATCTGGCGCGATCAAAAATAAAACGTTAATAGAGTGCGGCGTAAATAAATATCCACACCAAAGGGCCTATGGCGGCCCCTGCCGGGCTACATGATCCGGGGGGAGCGTGCCCGGGGTTGGCCGTAAAGCTTGGGTAAATTTATACTCCGTAGGATTGATGACCTCCGTGCAACTCGGTATCTTTCCTTAAGGGTCTAATTGGGTTGGAGCCTCGATAGTTCTGGCTTGGGGGTTAACCCATGGGCTAAACCTGCCGACCTTTCTGATTAACGCTGGGGCACCCACCATGGCACAAACAGTTCTCTATAACGGGTCACTGGGCAACACCCCAGAACGCCAAGGTTGGCTAGCTTATGGCACTACCCCCATTGTTAGCGCCAGCCAAGTTGCCCGTACCGGATATACCACCCTCAGCTCGCCGACAACGGGGAAAGGCGGCTATAGCAACTACCAGTCGGTCCAGGCAAACCTGGTCAACTCAGCCTTCCCGGTGCTCAATCGTACCTATGGCTATAGCCTGAGTTTACGGCTACGTATCAACAGCGAAAGCCACAGCAGTGACACCAATAGAGATGGTCTCGTTGACCGAGCCGGTTTTTCGCTGACGGCCCTGAGTAGCGATCGCCAGGGTATTGAACTCGGCTTTTGGGCTAATGAGATTTGGGCTCAGCGGGGAGGCGCGAACAGCACCTTGTTTACCCACAGCTCCACCGACCGCGCCTTTTTCTCCACCGCAGCGATGGTCAACTACGACCTGTTGGTTCTCGGTAATCAATACTATCTTTCCGCCAACAATACCGTTATTCTGCAGGGGGCCTTGCAAAACTATACGGCCTTCAGCATGGCGGGTACCGGCCTGCCCTACAACCCCTACACCACGGCCAACTTCCTGTTTCTCGGAGATAACACCAGTCACGGAGCATCGAACAGCGATATGGCCAGGCTGGCCGTTACCACCGCCACCTTGGGTACGGCTAACAACGACACCCTGAACGGTATGTCCGGGGATGATTTGCTCAATGGCCTTGCTGGCAACGATACCCTGAGGGGTGCCCAGGGCAACGACACGTTGATTGGCGACAGCGGCAACGATCGGCTGGTGGGCGGCAGTGGCGATGATCGCTTAATCGGTGGCAGCGGCAGTGACTCGTTTGTGTACAATACAAATTCAGCCTTTACAGCCGCTGCCGTGGGGCTAGACACAATCCTAGACTTTGCCGCTGTCGACCGGATTGTTCTAGACAAAACGACCTTTACCGCCATCGCCAGCGCAGCAGGGGCAGGGCTGAGTGTCGCCTCAGATTTTGGCCTCGTCGGCACGGCGGCAGCGGTTACCACCAGTGCTGCCCGGATTGTTTACAACCAGAGCAGTGGCGGATTGTTTTATAACCCAAACGGCAGCGCGGCTGGCCTGGGCATCGGGGCGCAGTTTGCTGCCCTAGCGGGGGTTCCGCAAATATCGGCGGCTAATTTTGTGGTTCAGGCCTAATACCAAATCCAAATCGCATAGCCCCGATTCCCAACCGGCCAAACCGTAGGGGCGTTGGCGCAGCCTAGCCAGAGGCTTTATGGTATTCGCCCAATTAAATCAGGGGTAACCAAGCAGGATTTGGTATAAGTTGTTTCTAAGCCGCCGCTGATTGATTGACAAAAGTTTCTCGCGTCGGTTGGGTTGAGGTGACGTAGCTGGCTTCCCGCCGGGTAACCCAACCCCAGCAACGGTTTCGTTGGGTTACGCTAGCGCTAACCCAACCTAGGGCAGAATGAGGGTTTCAAGAGTTTTGTCAGTTAACCAGAAGCAGCCGTCAGGAGCCAGGATCTTAGGAGTCAGGAAAACGCGGCATTCTGGCGCCTGAGTTCTCCATACCCAGCCTGGTTCTGGCTTACATTGGCCCTACCCGCCTGCCGGTCTTTGACCCGCCGCAGAACCGCGACAGAACCGCCCTAAACCCGCTGAATTCGGCTTCTGTGCTACTATCGGGCTATTATTCTTTACGCAACAACAGGTAAGAATGAGTAAGGTTCTGGTGCTAAACGCCTCCTACGAACCGCTCAACATTACGAGCTGGCGACGGGCTATTGTTCTCATCATTAAGGGCAAGGCAGAGCGAGTTGAGCACAACGGCAAGTTTATCTATGCCGACTTTCCTCTGCCCACGGTCATTCGCCTACGTCATTACGTCCGCGTGCCTTACAAAGATATCCCTCTCACCCGGCGCAACCTGCTTCAGCGTGATAGTCACACCTGCCAGTACTGCGGCTTTAGCGGCGACGGCCTTACCCTCGACCACGTGCTGCCCCGGTCACGGGGGGGGGGTGACAGCTGGGAGAACATGGTCGCGGCCTGCGTGCGCTGCAACGTCAAAAAGGGCAACCGCACCCCCCGCGAGGCCGGTATGCTGCTCTACAGCCAGCCCCGCAAGCCCCATAGCAGCCTTTATTTTGAGGTCACCCGGCAGATTCATAGCGGCGTGCACCAGGAGTGGAAAAAATATGTCATCGGCATTTCATAAATCCTCCTAGGGGTAGGGCTAGCGGATCCTGATTAATTTGTAATAATAGAAGTGAGGCCTAGACTGTTCACCAGAGCGGGAGCTCAAAGCTGTCATTCCCGCGCAGTGTCTACCGCCGCGACGGCGTGGAGCAGAACTCTATTCGAGAAAGTGTTGCTTCCCCTGAACTCCTGTTTCCTCAGTCATGGCAGACCTTGCCTGGGGAACCTAAATCATGACGATTAGGCGGCTTCAGCTAGGGTCGGAAGATTACCCTGCTGAAGCCAGGGAACCGTCCCTGACATCTGGCAGCTAGTGGCTGCCCCTATCGCGAGGTCGATGATGCCCCTTTATTCCAGCCCTGACGCCGATGCGCTAGCGACCGCCGATGTGGCGAACGGCTCGGCCCCTGCCGATGGAGATGCTCAATCGTCCCATCGTGTTCCGGGTCAGGTCATCGCTCGCCCTGTTTCGCGCTCTGAGCAAGATGCCCCGGTGGAGGCCGTGCGCCAGCTGCTTGAGCGCCATCGCGGCGATCGCCAGCTGATTTTGCTACAGGACTTTCCCGACCCCGATGCCCTCTCGTCGGCCTGGGCCTACAAACTGATTGCGGCCACCTACGACATCGAGGGGGATATTTTCTACGCCGGCACCCTCAGCCACCAAGAAAACATTGCCCTGGTCAAGCTTACCGGCCTGCCCGCTCGCCGCTGGTCATTAGCCTCCGGTGACGGCCCCAACTTGGCAGAGTATCAAGGTATAGTGCTGGTCGATGGCCAGGGCACCACCAGCCAACTCTACGCCCATGGCCGCGAGGCGGGTCTGCCCCTGGTGCTGGTCATTGACCATCACACTCCCCAAACCCGACTGGATGCAGAATTTGTCGATTTGCGCCCCCACATTCGGGCTACCGCGACGATTTTGACCCAGTATCTTCAGCGAGGGCTGCTCAAGCTCGACCACGGCAACTCGAAGCACACCAAGTGCGCCACCGCGCTTATGCACGGCTTGCGGGCCGATACAAACCAGCTCATGCACGCTGGCGAAGACGACTTCATGGCGGCGGCCTACCTCAGCCAGTTTTACGACGGCCAACTGCTCAGCGCCGTACTCCAGGCCTCGCGCTCAAAGCGGGTGATGGACGTGATCGAGCGATCGCTGCGCAATCGCAAGGTGCAAAACAACGTCTCCATTGCCGGGGTGGGCTACCTGCGCTACGAAGACCGTGACGCCATTCCCCAGGCGGCGGATTTTTTGATCACCGAAGAGAATGTGCACACGGCTGTAGTCTACGGCATCGTCCATGACGAAGACGAAGAGCGCGAGCTGGTGGTGGGCTCCCTGCGCACCAGTAAGATTACCCTCGACCCTGACGAGTTCATCAAAGAGGCTTTTGGCCAGGATAGCGCCGGTCGCTTCTTTGGGGGAGGCCGCTCGATGGCGGGCGGGTTTGAGATTCCGGTGGGGTTTTTGTCGGGGTTTTACGAAAATTCTGACTACAACCGGCTAAAGTGGGACGTATTCGACATCCAAATCAGGCAAAAGCTGTGGCGATTGGTCGATCCTGAAGAAGGAATGATTACCACCGATTGAGCCGTCTTTTGCCCCCAGAGCCCTTACCGTCGCCTCCGGCTGAAATACGGTGTTGGTCTCAATTTTAGATTTGGTAGCGTTGATGACGGCGGGGCCGCTGTCCTCGTTGAAAAGATGAGTCAGCGAACGGGAGCAAGAACCTATGACCGTATGTGAATATCGACCCGGCCTAGAAGGGGTACCCGCGACCGAGTCGAGCATTAGCTATGTGGATGGACAGGCCGGGGTGCTGGAGTATCGCGGCATTAATATCGAGGATCTGGCCCAGGGCAGCACCTTTCTAGAAACCGCCTACCTGCTGATTTGGGGAGGGCTGCCTTCCCAGCCCGACCTGGAGGCGTTTGAGCACGAAATTCGGTATCACCGGCGGCTCAAGTACAGCATCCGCGACATGATGAAGTGCTTCCCCGAGAGCGGCCATCCGATGGATGCGCTCCAGGCCAGTGCAGCCGCCCTGGGGCTGTTTTACTCCCGCCGGGCGCTAGATGACCCCATTTACATCCAGAAGGCGGTGGTACGACTGCTGGCCAAGATTCCCACCATGGTGGCGGCCTTTCAGCTCATGCGCAAGGGCAACGACCCGGTGCAGCCGAGGGACGACCTTAACTACGCCGCTAACTTCTTATACATGCTCAACGAGCGGGAGCCCGACCCCCTCTCGGCCCGCATTTTTGATATCTGTCTCACCCTCCACGCCGAACATACGATCAACGCCTCGACCTTTTCCGCCATGGTGACGGCCTCTACCCTGACCGACCCCTACGCGGTGGTGGCGTCGGCGGTGGGTACCCTGGCCGGGCCGCTCCACGGCGGCGCCAACGAAGAGGTGATTGAAATGCTGCAGGAAATTGGCTCCCTGGAAAATGTGCGCCCCTACGTGGAGCGCTGCATTGCGGAGAAGGCCAAGATCATGGGGTTTGGTCACCGGGTCTATAAAGTCAAAGATCCCCGCGCCACGATTCTGCAAAAGCTAGCCGAGCAGCTGTTTGAAAAGTTCGGCCAGGATGAATACTACGCCATGGCCCTGGAAATGGAGCAGGTGGTGGCCGAAAAGCTAGGGGCTAAGGGCATTTACCCCAACGTCGATTTCTACTCGGGGCTGGTCTACCGCAAGCTAGGCATTCCCATCGATTTGTTTACGCCGGTATTTGCTATTGCTCGGGTGGCGGGCTGGCTAGCCCACTGGAAAGAGCAGCTGGGCAAGAACCGCATCTTTAGGCCCACCCAGATCTACACCGGCCCCCACAACCAGCCCTACATCGACCTGGCCAACCGACCCCACGTTTGGGATAAACAGGGTTTTCAGGTCGAAACACCCTCCTGATGGGTCATACCCCCCTGGGCACAAGCCTGGAAAGCACCGACTATAGATTCAGTGACGATTTTCAGGAACTCCTGCCCCCCTAGCTTCGGCTGGGGGGCTTTTGTTTTAAATCAGCCTTGAGCTTACACGGGCGGCTAGGCGAACCGCAGTGATCTGGATCATCAGTGCGGTGATCTCGAGCGAGCAGGCTAGTCTTCTGGGCCGCGTTTTATCCCGAACCCGAGTCATATAAACTCGATTCAAAGAAGGCCAAACCGCAGGGGCGAACAGACATCTACAGAAATGTCCTGAAACTCCCGTGGTGTCGTGGCAAAATCTGGATTGTTGGAGAGGTCTAATGGCATTCGCCTCTGCTAAATCGGGCGTAGCCAGGTAGAATTTGGTATGAGGCGAGGCCCGCGCTAGTCATCCCTAGATTTCCCCATAATATCAAGTCCGCTCAATCGACCACACTATGGATTCCGAGCGGGCGAGGTTTAGCCTTCATTATTCATGACTAGCCAGACAAGCCCGTCATTCTCGTGGAAACGGGAATCCATAGGAACCAGCACACTCTCGAATGGATTCCCGCCTGCGCGGGAATGACAGTCGCTGACTCCTACCGTCGTGAATAATCCAGGTTAGCGGCCTACAATCCTTAGGTTAATTGGCCGGACTTGATATAACTGGGTCTCAGGCAGATGCGGTTTAGATTAACAACTGGGCTACCCCAGTGATGTTGTCAGCGCCGTAGCCCTCGGAAATCGCATCCTGATACACCGCATGAATGGCCTTGGCAGCCGGGGTAGGGGCCGCCAGGGCGGTAGCGGTCTCCAGCAAGTAGCGAAAGTCTTTCTCCACTAGGGCAACAGGAAACAGCGGGGCATGGTTGTGGGCTACCATTAGCCCCCCGGCTAGCTTAGCGGCGGGGCTAATCACCGGCAGATCGCCAAGACACGCCATGGCCTGGGCGATGGATAATCCATTTTTAGTCAGCAGGCCAAGGGCTTCGGCCAGGGCCGCTATCTGAATGCCAAACAGCCCATTTACCACCAGCTTCATGGCCATAGCCTGTCCTGGGTCACCGATGGAGTGGATGACGGCTCCGCCCCCGGCCAAGAGAACGTCCTGCACCTGGGCCAGGACATCCGCCGAGCCACCCGCCAGATAGATGAGTTTACCGGCTTCGGCCTGGGGGCGAGAGCCTACCACCGGGGCCGCCAAAAAAGTCGCTCCAAGGGGCTGGATGGCGGCAGCCAGGGCGTTTGTCCACGCCACTGTCAGGGTGCTGGACTCGATGGCGATTGCTCCCGGCTTCAGCCCCAGCACGGCGCCGGTTTCTGAATCGAGCCAAACGGCGCGGGAGCCGGGGTCATCGGTGACCATAGCGATCACGATATCAGCCTGCTCAGCGGCAGCCTTGGGGGTGGCGGTGTAGACCGCGCCCTGGCTGACCAGGGGTTTAGCTTTATCTACCGTGCGGTTGTAGACTACCACGGGGTAGCCCGCCTTGAGTAAATTTTGGGCTACGCGGGAGCCCATTTCGCCCAGTCCTAAAATCGCAATCCGTTCCATGGGGTACCTCAAGTTAAATCGCTAGGGTTAGGTCATGACCAAACTATATCTATAGTGAAAGAAGCAATAAATACCCAGGAAAGCATTACTATCGTGCGCGTTTTGCATGAATCAGTCGATATTGGTGCAGAAGAAAAGCGCTAAAATCGACCCCAAGCCCGACTCAGGCTTAAACGTCACCAATGGATCTATCGGCGCTGCAAATTTTTATCGAGGTGATGGGGCAGGGCAGCTTTGCCGCGGTGGCCCGAGATCGCAACATTGATCCCTCATCGGTATCCCGAATTATTGCCAGCCTAGAGCAGGAGCTAGGGGTGAGGCTATTTCAGCGCACGACCCGCCAACTCGCTCCCACCGAGGCAGGCATGGTCTACTTTGAGCGCATCGAGCCTTTAATCGAAGAAATGCAGCAGGCGATCAGCCGCGCCACAGATCTGTCAGAACACCCGCATGGTACCCTGCGGGTCACTACATCGGTGTCTTTTGGGCAGACCTGCCTTGTGCCACTGCTGCCGACCTTCCAGGCCCGATATCCTGATCTCACCGTCAATTTACTGCTCACCGACGCGGTGGTTGATTTAGTGGCCGAGCGGATTGATCTGGCGATTCGCCTAGGGCCAATGACTGACTCGACCCTGATTGCCCAACAGCTCTGGCCTACCCACTATTCCGTCTGTGCCAGCCCACAGTACCTCAAGCACCATGGGCATCCCCAGCAGCCCAGTCACATAGAGCACCACAACTGCCTGCTGTTTGCCCTGCCGGGCTTTCGGTCAACGTGGAAATTTAGGGATAGGGGAGGTTATGAGAGTGAGGTAGCTGTGAGCGGTCGCACGGTGATCTCTAATGCGGTGGCGCTTCAGCAGTGCGCGGTGGCCGCCATGGGGCTAGCCCTGCTGCCCGACTGGCTGATTGAGTCAGCCCTGGCTAGCGGCACTCTGGTCAGGGTGCTGCCCGACTATGCCGTAACGGCGACGAACTTTAATACCGCCGCCTGGCTGGTGTATCCATCGCGCTCCTACGTGCCGTTGAAGGTGCAGGTGCTGATCGATTTTCTCCGGCAGTACATGAATTCAGTAATTTGATGTGAAATGGCCGTAGTCTATGCCCGGTAGGCATTGCCCATCCTACGGTAGGGCTGAGGTTTGGCGCAGATGGATAGACCGAATCCGAATTCAAGCTCCCTGATTCAAAACAACAACCCCGTAGGGGCGCAGCAGGCTGCGCCCCTACGGACGGGTGTAACCAGCCAGAATTGAGGAACGACCACCGGCCCCAGCGCTTTATTGAGCTGCGATGCAGCCGACAGCGGATTTTTGGCGTCTGACCTGGTATTTTGAGAGTACCTAACGGCTTGCCCCCCCCGCTGTCAGGCACAATTCGTCTATAAAATCGGAATCCGACCATGGCTAGGAGATGACCTTGATCGAACGCTCCTTTGGATTTAACGGCCTCGCCTTTTTTAGCATCATTCTGCTGCGGTACTTTCTGGTGGCCGGGAGCACCTACCTGATTTTTTATTCACCTTTCAGCCGGTCTTTTGTGGCCCCCCAGGTTCGTCGCCAGCGGCCCCGCTGGCCCGCCATTCAGCAAGATATCTGGCTGTCGGTGCTGTCGGCGGGGGTGTTTGCCCTGGCGGCGGCACTGATTATGGCAGCCTATGGCAGGGGCGGTACCCAACTGTATAACCATCCCCAGGAGCATGGTCTGTGGTACCTGGGGGCAAGCTACGGGGTGGCGCTGGTGCTTCAAGATGCCTATTTCTACTTCACCCACCGCCTGGCCCACCATCCGGTGCTGTTTCCGTGGCTGCACCGGGGGCACCACCGCTCGCGCCACCCTACGCCGTGGACATCCTTTGCCTTTGACCCCCTAGAGGCGGTGGTGCAATCGCTGTTTTTAGTCGCCCTGGTCTTTGTGGTGCCGCTGCACTTCATCACCCTGTTCGCGGTGCTGGCCACCATGACTGTCTGGGCCGTGCTGAACCACCTGGGGGTTGATCGGCTGCCGCTGTCGTTTCCCCATCACTGGCTGGGCCGGTGGTTCATTGGGCCAGCCCACCATTCCATTCATCACCTCAAGTACACGGTGCACTACGGGCTCTACTTCACCTTTTGGGATCGGGTTTTGGGCACCCAGGCCCCCAACTACGAGCAGGAATTTGGCCGAGGTTTGAGGCAGCCTTAGCGGGGTTCAACTCAGGCGATTTCTAGCCCAGAACTTACCCTGTCATTCCTGCCTGCGCGGGAATCTCACCCGAGAGTCTGGTGATATCGGGTATCTTCTTTGCTAGCAATCGCCAAATGCAGGATCGCCAAACGCATTAGCGTGAAAACTGAACCTGGCCAATGCTCAAATCATCAGATCTCAAGTGGGTTCTCTAGCGCAGGGCAACTATGGCCGCTCTAATCGGTTTTTTTTTAGGATGGCTACTGCTGTGGTTTCCTTTAGGACTCATCGCTGTTTGGATATTCAAAATTCCTCTCGCCTACCCCGTCGCACCTGAGCACAAATTACCCCTGCTACTACCGCTCTATCTCATCGCCCCCGTTGCGGTGGAGGGCTATCGTCGCTACGGAGCACAGACTCCCTGGACGGCCTTCGGAATGGTATGGAATCCTGCCTTTTTTACCACGACAGCCCTGGGCTTTGGGATCGGCGGATTAGGAGTTCTGGCGCTGATTGCCGTGCAGGTGGGGCTGGGCTGGCGACGGCTGAACCGGCCCCAGTCAGCGCCTGAAGCAGAGGCCAGAGCGCCTAGTTTAGGTTTGCTAGTGCTGACGCTGTTGCCCCTCACCCTATTCATTGGCGGCATCGAGGAACTGATCTTTCGGGGGGTGCTGGTAAACGGGCTAGCTCCGACTCTGCCCCCCGGGGCAATGGTCATCATCGTGGCTAGCCTGATCTTCGCCCTTTCCCATCTCGTCTGGGATGGCCCCGCTGGCATACCTCAGCTGCCGGGGCTGGCCCTCATGGGAGCAGTGCTGATTTTAGCCCGGTGGACCACGGGCGGCGATCTGAGTCTGGCCTGGGGGCTTCATGCCGGGTGGATTTTTGCGATCGCTCTCACCGACACGCTACATCTAGTCGTCTCTACCCCCAGATCCCCAGCCTGGCTCGCCGGTCAGCCCGATCAGCCCCTCACCGGAGTCCTGGCCCTGGGGCTGCTGCTGTTGACGGGGTTAGGGATTTGGGGCTATGGCCAGTGGCTGGCCTAGGGCGGGGTCAGGGTAATGATGGTAATTGGGGTCAGGGGTTGCCAGCGGGTCAGGGGGCCGACCCGCACCGCCTGCTGAACCTGAATTTGACGGAGCTGAGCCTGCCAGGCCCGGCCCGGTTTAGCCTGAGGATCTATCCAGTCCAGCACGGCGCTGATGTGCTCTAGGGTGGCCAGGGCCAGCACCAGGCGACCCTGGGGCTGTAGACGCTGGGCACAGGCCTCAAGAATAGCCGCCAGCTCGCCGCCGCTGCCACCAATAAACACCCGATCGGGGGCAGGCAGTTCTGTCAGTACCTCTGGGGCGGTGCCGTAGATGGGGTACAGGTTCTGATTGCCCAGGTTTTGGCGGTTTTGCTCAATCAGGGTTACCCCTGCCAGGGTTTTTTCGACGGCGTAGATCTGGGCCTGGGGGCAGAGACGGTTGATCTCAACGCTGACCGAGCCGGTGCCAGCCCCAATATCCCACACGACATTGTCAGGCTGTAGGGCCAGATCTCCCAGCACCTGAAGCCGAATCTCTCGTTTCGTAATCAGGCCGGGGCGGTCGGCAAAGGTGGCAAAGGCGGCATCGGGTAAACCTAAAATCGGTAAGCTAGGAGCCATCTCCGGAGCTAGCGCCTGCCGCTGTAAAACCACCACGTTCAAATCAGCAAACGCTCTGGTGATCGCCGCTTTTGCGCTCAAACTGTGGATCGCCTCGGCCGCCCCACCCAGGTTTTCGCAGACCCAAAGACCATAGGGCTGAGGCAAATCCAGGTCGAGCAAGAGCTGGCCCAGCCGGGCCGGGGTGTGAGTGGGGTCGGTAAGCACGGCAATGAGCGGATCTCCCCGCCGCAGCGCCGCTGCCAGTTCCTCCGTAGAGCGGCCATGGGCGCTAACCAGGGTGGCGGTTTGCCAGGGTAGCTTGAGGCGGCTAAAGGCCAGCTGTATGGCGCTGACATGGGGATGAAAGGTCAGGCTTTCCGGCGGCAGTTGGGCCAGCAGCAAGCGCCCCAGGCCAAAGAAGAGGGGATCCCCCGACGCCAGCACCACCGCGATACCGGGTTGCCCCCGGTCTAACCACTGGCGTAGCCGGCCCAACCCGACCTTAAGATCCTCCAGCGGCCAGATTTCGCCTCGCACATTGGGAAAATAACCCAGGTGGCGGCCATTACCCAGCAGCACAGCGGCCCCTTCCACCAGGGCCAGGGTACGCTCGGATAGCCCCGCTTTTCCATCTAGACCCACCCCTACCACCTGAATGGGGGTCATGGCTCGCGCTCCCAGGCCAGCACCAGCAGGGCATTGACCATAGCCGCCGCCACGCTCGACCCACCCTTGCGCCCCACCACGCGAATTTGCGGCACCGGAGTTTGAGCCAAACGCTGCTTGGCGGCCTCCACGGCTACAAAGCCCACCGGAGCACCGATCACCAGGGCAGGATGGGCCTTTTGCGCCTGAATTTCGTCACTCAGTGCGATCAGAGCGGTGGGGGCATTGCCGATCACCACCACCGCCTCTGGGGCCTGGGCCAGGCAGTGCAGCAGCCCTGTCTCGGTGCGGGTGCGCCCTGCCTTTGCCGGGTCGCCGTTGTCCACCGCCGTCAAAATAGGATTATTAAACGTGCGCTGCACCATCCCCACAATGCCCTGACGCACCATAGAGACATCCACAATAATCGGACTACCCTGGGCCAGAGCCCTCAGCCCCGCCCCAATTGCCCCTGGGCTAAAGGCTATCAGCTGCTTAAACTCAAAGTCAGCGGTACTGTGAATCACCCGCCTAACCACCGCATATTCGTCCGGCTTAAAGGCATGGTTGCCAAACTCGTGATCGATCAACGCAAAGCTTTCGTCTAAAATCGGGCTTTGCACTAGCTTAGCCATAGCAGTGGTTTGTCCTCGAGGTAAAGCCCAGACACTAAGTAAATTCTAAAAATTCTAGATTGAGAATTCAAAATTTAGAATTTCCCAGCCCCCATCCACTACGTACTTTACAATCTGTTGAGCCGGTTTCCTTAACCACCAATGCCGCAGGCACCAATTCAAAAGCCACCCCTCACCCTTCACCCTCTCACCCTTCACCCTCTCACCCCTCACCCTTTACCCTCTCACCCCTCACCCCACCATGCCCGCCTACTTCTTCTGGGGAGACGACGACTTTCAGCTCCAAGCCGCCGTGCAGACCCTGCGGCAGCAGACCCTAGAGGCCGACTGGGCCAGCTTTAACTACGACGTCATGCCGCCAGAGCTAGTTAATGGCCCCATTCAGGCTTTAAACCAGGCGATGACGCCGCCCTTTGGCCTGGGCCAGCGGCTGATATGGCTGCCAAACACCAGCCTGGGCCAGCGCTGCTCTGAGGAGGTACTGGGGGAGCTAGAGCGCACTCTGCCGGTGTTACCCACGACGACGGTGCTGCTGTTCACCAGCCCGAGCAAGCCCGATGGCCGCGCCAAGTTTTATAAGCTGCTGAAAAAGCACGGCGAAATCCGTGAGTTTTCGTCCATTCCCCCCTGGAAGACCGACCTGATTCGCCAGCAGGTTGAGGCGGTGGCCCAGGCTCGCCAACTGGCCCTGGAGCCTAAGACTATTGACTTAATTGCTGAAGCGGTGGGCAATGACACCCGCCAGCTCCATTTAGAGCTAGAGAAGCTCGAACTCTATTGGAACCAGCCCCAACGCCCCATTCCTCCCCAGGTGGCGGCGGAGTTGGTGACCGTTTCCACCCAAAACAGCCTGAAGCTAGCGGCGGCCCTTAAACAGGGGGATACCGCCACGGCCCTAGGGTTAGTGGGCGATTTGCTCGATCGTAACGAGCCTGCCCTGCGGATTGTAGCCACCCTGGTCAACCAGTTTCGCCTCTGGCTGTGGCTCAAGGTGATGGAAACCGCCGGAGTCCGCAACGAGGCCGAAATCGCCGCCGCCGCCGAGATCGCGAACCCTAAGCGAATTTATTTTCTGCGCCAGGAGGTGCGGACAATTACCCTGCCGCAGTTGCAACGCAGCCTGCCTTTACTACTAGAATTAGAGTCTGAACTAAAATACGGACGAGACGAGCGGGCTACCCTGCAAACTAAGGTCGTAGAGCTATGCCGGGTGTTTAATTCCCCTGGCTAGGGGTGCTGGACGGTGGGGAACTTAATGGATTACCCACCCATCAAAACCTACCTATCACGAGCACGCAAGAGGACGGAGTACACATTGAATCTGGTCACTGCCAGCACAGGGAAAAATATCGTGATCTATTCACTCTCACTATCTAAACCACTTAATTTTTGGAACTATTGTAGCTGGGGCTATTGGGGTCGGTTGGTGGGGCTGGCGATCGCCCTGACTAGCGGCTCCTTAGCGCTTAACAGTCTGCCCGTACCGTCACACCTCCAGGGTTGGCCCCCCCTGGTAGCAGGGGCAATGGCCCAGGCCCAGGAGGCCACCTTTTCGACCGAAGAAATCATCGGTTATGCCAACGCGGTACTGGAAATGGATACCCCCCGTACCGAGGCTTATGACAAAATCCAGGCGCTGCTGACGGAGCGGAATATTGATGCCAATGCCGTACCCCTGACCTGTACCGGAACGGCCAATCTGAACACGCTACCTCGTAACCTGCGCAGCAGCGTTCGCACCATCATTGTGGACTACTGCAACCAGGCCAGCACCATTGTTCAGGCCAACGGGCTGACGGCGCGGCAGTTCAACGCCATCACCGCCGCCCATCCCCAGGATGAAACCCTGTCAGAGCAAATTCGCACTGCGTTAATTCAGCTCCAGCAGCAGTCCCAGGGAACCGCCCCGGCCCCCAGCGAGGCGACCCCGTAATGCAGTTTATTGACCAGGCCGAAGTTGATGTCATGGCTGGCGACGGCGGCGATGGAGTAGTGGCCTTTCGGCGCGAAAAATATGTTCCCGCCGGGGGGCCGGCCGGCGGCAACGGCGGGCCCGGGGGGTCGGTTTACCTGAAGCCAGTAGAGCGGCTGCAAACCCTGCTCGACTTTCGCTATGCCCATCGGTTTAAGGCCAACAATGGCCAGCGGGGCGGCCCCAAAAATATGACCGGCGCGACCGGGGCCGACCTCTACTTAGAAGTGCCCTGCGGCACCGCCGTGTACGACGCCAACACCGACGACCTGCTGGGAGATTTAATCAGCCCTGACCAGGTGCTCTGCGTGGCCCAGGGGGGCAAGGGAGGGTTAGGCAACCGCCACTTTCTCAGTAACCGCAACCGCGCCCCAGAACATGCCCTACCCGGGCTACCGGGGGAGACGCGCCGGATTCGTCTGGAGCTCAAGCTGCTGGCTGAAGTTGGCATTATTGGCTTGCCCAACGCAGGCAAATCGACTCTGATTGCGGCCCTGTCGGCGGCACGGCCCAAAATCGCCGACTATCCCTTCACTACCCTGGTGCCCAACCTGGGAGTTGTGCGCCGCCCCACCGGCGACGGCACCGTATTTGCCGACATTCCAGGGCTAATTGAGGGTGCCCACACCGGGCTGGGGCTAGGCCACGAGTTTCTGCGCCACATTGAGCGCACCCGCCTACTGCTGCACGTGGTTGATGCCACCGCCGAGACCCCCCTCGACAATTACCACACCATTCAGCAAGAGCTTCAGGCCTACGGGCGCTCCCTGGCCAACCGCCCTCAGATTTTGGCCCTGAATAAGGTCGATGCCCTGGCAGCGGATGCTCTCGATCAGCTGGTGGCACAGTTTGAGGTGCAGCTATCGACCCCGGTATACCGCATTTCAGCGGTTACCCAGGCGGGGCTTTCCCCTCTGATGCAAGCCGTATGGGCGACTTTAGATAGCCTCGCTAAGCGACCGTCTGAGCCTCCGGTCGAAGTGCCAGAGCCAGTGTAGTTGGCTGCTGTGGCCCTGAGCCGCAAACGTTTGATCGCACATTGTATCGAGTCCGCTTAATGATCACAGTATGGACTCAGGATGGGCTAGGGTTAGCGGACTACAACTCCTAGGTTAATGAGCCGGACTTGATATTAGTTGCGAGTCAGCCACTTTTGGCCGTTAAGACGCTGTAACGTATACAGCACCATGAGACCGAGATTAATTCGCCGTTCGTCGCCCATAAACTGCTCTATGGTGCTGGGCTGAGCACCCTTATCGGCAAAATAAAAGTACTTAGGGCTGGAAATATCGTCTTTGCTGAACACGATATTGAACTGACGCGCCCCCCCCCGCCACCGCCCCTTTACCTGCCAGTAGGGGGTTGGGTCATTGACGCCAAAAACCCCCAGGGGCTGTTGATCTAGAGCCAGCTGCAGATCATCAATACCTTCGTCCTTGAGCGCCGTTTCTAACGAGGGTAGAAAATCCTGCTGAATGAACTCCGTAAACGTCTTATCTTCTAAGGCTGGAGGCTTTTCTTTTTTAGAAGCGGCCTTAGCTGCTGCCGGTTTGTCGGCGGCCTTAGGGGCGGCGACCGGAGCAGAAGTATCCGGAGTGGAGGGCTTAGGGGTAGAATCTGCCTGGGGCGTGGTTTCGTCGGCCATAACACTAACACCTACATCAGCGACGGGGGTTAACCCTGGGGTACCGGAACGGCTGACCCGTGGGGTTCTTTCCCATACTAGAGGAAAGGCCCGGAAAAGCCTAGATCTCGGCCTCCAAAGCCTCTCCCTAGACCGATCGCTGACGGTTTGGCAGGCTCTAGGTCATAGCGCTCCCGGTCAATTTGCGGTTAGGGACATGCGTCTAAATAAAGTACCCGCAGCATTGATCCCTGTAGGGTGCATTGCTGCGCGAATGCACCAACAGGAAAGATAGCCATGGGGGCCTTATTTTCTTGCGAGTCCCTTAGCCCTGGGGTGCCAGGTGCAGCATGTCTCGGCGAATGGTGGCCACATCCCGATGATGGCCATTGTGGTTGTGGGGCACGCCCACGGCGTCTAAGTCGGCTTCGACCATCAGGTGCACCAGTTCCTCAAAGGAGACGCTGGGCTGCCAACCGAGGGTCTGCCGAGCCTTGGTAGCATCGCCGATCAGCAGGTCGACCTCGGCGGGGCGCAGATAGCGGGGGTCAAACTCCACATAGTCTTGCCAGTCGAGGTTGACGTGGTTAAAGGCAATATCTAAAAACTCGCGGATGGAGTGGGTCTCGTTGGTGGCCACCACATAGTCATCGGGGCTGGGTTGCTGCAGCATCAGCCACATAGCGACCACGTAGTCTTTGGCGTAGCCCCAGTCGCGTTTAGAGTCTAGGTTACCCAGGTAGAGTTTCTTTTGGTTGCCAGCCACAATGCGGGCCAGGGCACGGGTAATTTTGCGGGTCACAAAGGTCTCGCCCCGGCGGGGCGACTCGTGGTTAAACAAAATGCCGTTACAGGCAAACAGATCGTAAGACTCCCGGTAGTTGATCGTTTGCCAATGGGCAAACACCTTGGCACAGGCGTAGGGGCTACGGGGGTAGAACGGCGTGGTTTCTGTTTGGGGAATGGCCTGTACCTTGCCAAACATCTCCGATGACCCCGCCTGGTAGAAGCGCACTTCTAGGCTGGTGCGCTGCTGGTAATCGCGAATCGCCTCCAGTAGCCGCAGGGTGCCCATGCCTACAGCATCGGCGGTATATTCCGGCGAGTCAAAACTTACCCGCACGTGGGACTGCGCCCCCAGGTTATAGACCTCGTGGGGCTGCACCTGCTCTAGAATGCGCCGCAGCATAGTGCCATCGGTCAGATCGCCATAGTGCAAGAATAACTGGGCCTCGTCGCTGTGGGGATCGACATAGACGTGGTCAATGCGGTCGGTGTTAAAGGTGGAGGTACGGCGGATAATGCCGTGGACTTCGTAGCCCTTCTCCAGCAGTAGCTCCGCTAAATAAGACCCATCCTGGCCAGTAATTCCGGTGATTAAGGCACGTTTGGCTTGACTCATAATACTCTCGTTTTGCGATATTGCATCGGGCGGGCTGAACTATCCCGTTCGAGGGCTATTTTGCCCGGCGGCCAGAACCCATAGGCCACGCCACTAAAACGGGAAGGATATAGACTCAGATCCAGCCTGAACTCTGTCTCCGTTGCCAGAATAAGGCCGCCTCCACTCACTTTCAGCCGACTGGCCCTAAGTCTTAACCCTGACTTAAGCTAGCGGAGGCACGCAACGGGTAGAGACCCAGCAGACCGAGTCTACGGCATCCTTAAGAATACAGCGGCCTTAACCTGAGTTCAGGAACGTTCCGGTACGGCTTCAGCGTACCCACCTAGGGGCTCAAATACCCCCGCGACAGAAAGGGAAGGTCTACAACGTTCCCCTCGACGCCCCCCGCCGTTACCGCTAACCCGGCCCCCCCGGCCCTGGTGCGAATGTATCCCAGGGCCAGGATACCGGGGGGCGTTGTGGCCACGCTCGTGATCAGCCCGATTTTAACGTTGTCGAGTTCAATTGGCGTTCCCGGCTCTACCGCCGCACTGAGCCGCAGGCCCCAAAGCTGCTGCTTGACCCCCTGATAGGTATTGAGGCGGGCGATGGTTTCCTGGCCAATGTAGCAACCCTTGTCGAAGGAAATAGCCTGCCAAAGTCCTGATTCTAAAGGGTTGTAGTCTTCGGTTAGCTCGGCTCCTGGGGCGGGGCGACCCTGGCTAATCCGGAGCTGCTGCCACAGGTTTTTTCCCGCTGGTATGGCCCCCGCCGTAGTGAGCCGCTGCCGCAGGCCCTCGGCCTCAGCTCTGGGCACTAACAGAGTGTAGCCGGGTAGGGCCAGCCCGCTGCCTACGGCCACCCTGAGGGTGCCCTGATCTAAGGTCATGAGGTGATGCCAGCCATCGGGGGCCTGGGGATCGATCTCAATACCTACCTGCGCCAAAAGCTGGTGACTTTGGGGGCCAACCAGGGACAATAGGGCGGTGTCAGCGGTGCGGTTCGCCAAGGCCACCTGATCCGCCGGGAAAATATAACGATCCATCCAGTCGATTAGCCGCTGCTCTTGGCCGGGGGAGGTGATGATCAGCAGCGCCTCGGTGGTGACGTAAACGGTAACTAGATCAAGGGTGCGGGCGGTAGAGGTCACAAAGACGGTGTCGCACCCCTCCCCCGGCAGACGACCCTCAAAGGCATTAGTCGTTTGGTTATGGAGAAACCGCAGCCGATCCTGTCCGGATAGCTCAATCACGCCACAGTCAGAGCGATCGAGTAGGGCTACTCTAGTTTTTGCCGCCGACCATGCCGTTGAATCCAGATCAAAAGCTGATGAACCGTCGGACTCGCTGACTGGAAAACCGTCAGCGACTTGGGAATCGCCTGATGGGGTCTTTGCCATAGTGTTTTATCCGATGAAACGCCCTTTCAAATCATATCGGGTGAAACGCAAGGTTCATACTTTTGAAGAAAGCAGCGCAGAGTCAAACAAATAGCTGTGGTCATTTATACCATAAAGCCGATTAAACTGCGCCAGTTCCCAAGATACCTAGGCTCCAGTACGGTGGACTATACCCGTGGGCGTTCTTCTTAAGAAGCCGACTAAATTAATACTCAAATTGGGGAACTAATTTCGGACAAAAAGTGTCCCTCTAGGGATTATCGAGTTGGATTTGAGCATGACAAGATAGGGCTTATGGTTAATTTTGCTCAACGTTTAATTGCTGGACTTGAGCAGAAGGTTGGGCGGCATCTCGCTCAATTCCGGCCCAGGGGCAAATGCCGTGCTTACCTGAGCTGAGCCTTTCCGAGTATCGCCGATGTCTGATATTGCGCCAGGGTTCACCTAGTCTAATCACCATCGCTCAAGTCGAACGGTGGAATTCTTTAAGCTCAATTCGTTGACAATCTTAGTCTATGTCTCAACCCGTTTCGATGCCGTCTCATCCTTCAAGGCAGCCGCTGAGCTGGTTAGAGGGGATGCGAATTTTGGCGGCAGTGGGCATTCTGCTCTACCATGCTCAGCTGACGTTCACCGACTATGCCTATACCCCTGAGCCTACGGGGCTGCGCGGCAACCTGGCGGCAATGGCCAGTGCCAGCGATGGTTTCAGCGGCAACGCCTTGGCCTCAGCGGTGGCGCTGCCGATCTGGTTTGGCTATCAGGCGGTTGATGTCTTTGTGCTGCTGGCGGGTTTTGTCTTTGTGCTATCGCGGCGCAGCAAAGCTAACCCGGTTAGGCCAGCGGAATTTATTCAAACTCGACTGCTGCGAATTCTCTGGCCGTTTTGGACCGTAGCCTGGCTGGCCTACCCGATTCTCTGGCTAATCGGTGTCGCTACCAATAGCTACCGCCCAACCGCGTGGGACATATTTGCGGGGGCAACGTTTCCGCTGCTGTTTGACTTTGACGGCAGGGTTTTATTGGCCACCAGCGGGCCTTGGTGGTTTATTCCCTTAGTGATTAGTTTTGCGCTAATTTCACCGCTGCTTTGGCACCTGCTGACCCGATGGGGCATCCGCAATCTGCTGCTGGTTAGCCTGGGGGTTACGCTGCTCTACCGCTACGCGGCCGTCTATCACTTTGGCGGGCATTTGACCTACACCATGGTAGATACGCCCAATGGCTGGCTGCCTTTTATCCCCTTTTTAGCCAGACTGAGCACCTTTGTCGTCGGCATGGCGATGGCCGAAGCCTATGGCCATCGCCGTAGGCCTTTATTTTGGCGGCCCCAGCCGCTCATTTTAGCCGGGCTACTGGTCTACGCAGTCGGATTCCTGGCGCAGTTTTATCGAGCTGGGTGGGTAGTTTGTGATCTGCTGCTGCCGGTCGGGCTGGTCATGGTGGCTGGGGTGGTGTTGAGATCACTCAGCACCCTACCCGCGCTGGCAGCGACCATGCAAAAGCTAGGCTCCCACAGCTACAGCTACTTTTTAATTCACGCCTTTGTCATCGATCGAACCATTAACCTATGGGTTCAAGACAGTCTGGCTCGCTACTGGGTTTCTCTGCCGCTAATGGTCGTGGGAACGTTGATTTTGGCCATGGTGGCTGATGCGGCTCGCCCGTTGGTGCAGCGCAGCGCCCTACAGGTGTGGCGCGATTTAGATTACCTGCTGAGGCAAAACCTGGCCCATGAGGATTCCGTACTCATGCCGGTAGTGGGCGATCGCGTCGGCTATCGGGATAACCAAGACTGGATTGTGCGTCAAGTCGAAACGCTGCTTGACGATGGCGAAACCTATCTGTGCCAGATTACAGACGGCCAGCGTCGGCTGTGGGTGAATGCCAACGCCCTGCGACTGGTTGAAACGGCACCAACGGCTCGGCCCAGCCCCCATTCAACGTCAACCTCTGAAACTGCCATCTCACGCTAGGAGTTCCCCCGTAGTGGCCAAGCCTTGGTCTATCGAAATTCAAAAGGTCGTCTTTACCCATGTACTGGTGATTGGCCTACCGACTATTTTTTATCAGTGCCTGTTACTCAACGGATGGGCGTTAGTCGGCCCCCAGGCCATCGTATTGACGCTGTTTTTGTTTAACGCGGTGATGATTATCGTCGAGGCTAGCAACGCGCTGTTTCGTCGATTCGCGTTCTATCCTTATCCTCTCAAACGGTCGTCAGAGCAAGCCCGCAATCAAATTAAGGCCTGGATCGGTGTGCGTGGCTCTGAGACCCCCTATCCGGTAGACCCAGTGCCGCGCTGCTCGTTTTTAGTGGCCGCGTACTTGCCCAACGAGCAGGACATTATCGTTGAAACCCTGCGGCATCTACTCTTTCATATCGAACCACCCGCGGGCGGGCTAGAAATTATTTTGGCCTACAATACGCCCGTCGATCTACCGGTAGAGGCTGAGTTGCGTCAGCTAGCGCGGCAACATCCTGCTCTGATTCTGTTGCGGGTTGAGGCTAGTCAGTCTAAGGCTGAAAATATCAACGCTGCCCTCAATATTGCTACGGGAGACATCGTCTGCGTTCTCGATGCCGATCATCACCCCAGCGCTGACTGCTTTCGGCGGGCCTGGCACTGGATTGCCCAGGGATACGATGTGATCCAGGGCCGCAACGTGATTCGCAACCACGATGAAAATTTTTTGACCCAGAATATCGCAATTGAGTTTGAGCAACTCTACGGCATCAGCCACGCCGCCAAGTCATTCCTAACCGACTCCAGCATCTTTGGGGGATCAAACGGCTACTGGCGCACCGAGGTACTGAAACAGATTCGGTTTAATCCCAATCGACTGACGGAGGATATTGATGCCTCGTTGCGCACCTTACTCAACGGCTATCGAATTCTGCACGACCGCAGTATCGTCACCAGTGAGCTAGCCCCCACTTCCCTGAAAACCTTCTGGTTTCAGCGTAAGCGTTGGGGCCACGGTTGGCTAGAAGTTTCGCTGCTCTACCAGCGGCGTATATGGCGATCTCCCCATTTCAACCACTGGCAAAAGTTTTACTGGACTTACCTGCTGTACTATTGCGAATCCTTCGCCATCATTTCCCTACAGCTGTTGCCGGTGCTGCTGGCATTTTTACTGGTGCCTAAGGCGGTTCTAGGGCAGATACATCCCTACTTTTTAATCGCTGGCGGGCTATCCCTCTTCAGCGGAATTTACCAAATTCTGGCCGCGGCCAAGATTGCGTCTAGGGCTTACCCGCTGTCGTATTACCTTCAGCACATTCTCTTCTTGCCCTTCTATGTGACCCTCAAAAACTCGATTGCGGTGGTAGCTATCTATGATTACCTGAATGGCAATAACCGCTGGGTGGTGACCTCTCGCGATACCCAGTCACAAAAGCACTACCGCCTAAAGCAAGGTTAAAGAAAATTTGTGTTGCTGAATTCAGGCATGAACTTGGGTAGGGGCAAACGGCCGTTTGCCCCTACGAGGGACGTTGAAGGCTTGATTCATACCGATGTCCAGCAACGGCGAAAATTTAATGCTATGGGTCACAGGCGTTACCTAACCTAACCTAGATCTGCGTCACACCTTTGCCAAAACCGCCTCAGCTTGAAAAAGAAAGCGGGCCAGCAGCCCAGCTACTCAGGGAACAGGAGGCTACCAAACATCGCGGCAAAACCCAGGGGAATTTTAGTCCTCCAGGCTTAGTACTAACTCATGGTAAAAGCCTTCTTTTTTTGGGCACCCTGGGGGTAATTGCAAAACCGAGACAGATCACAACTCTGCCCTCAAAACCCAAAAAAATATATTTTAAGATATTTTTTACATTTTTACACATTCCACTAGAGTAGGCCATCCCACTACATATCTGCGATAGGATTATTCCAGAAAATGCATCGTGTACTAACTTTTCTACCCAAACTCCAATGGTTGCAACGACCGGTTGTCTGGCATCTAAGGTGGCCAACCGGCCCCTTAATTTTGGGCACATCTACAATTGTGATCATCTGTGCTGCCACTATTAACTATATTGACAGATTAGAAGAGCGTAGCAACAGCACAAGATTACTTCTGACTCAGACAAAAGAACAAATCAGTCGCTTGAACTCCCTGGAATGGGAGAGTCTTTCTAAGGGAGAAATTGACGAAAACCTAGCTGAAGAACTGGCTGAAAATGATGAAATATCAAAGGCTTCCTTCGCCGCCCTAAACGCCCTGAACAGGCAAGATAAAACCAAGGATCTGAATGTTTTCTTCTCTCTTTATAATGATTATCAGTCTAAGGTTGGCGACTTATTTAATGTATTAGAGCAGGGCCATAGTCTAGATATCTTTAAAGAGAGCGTTGATGAAATTGATGAAAGCTTCGATGAACTGTACGAAGAAATAACGGTGTTGGAAGATTTTTACACTAAGAGAAGAAATCAGACGAGGGAACTTGTCAGCCTAGGAACTAATCTTACTTTACTACTGTCTGCCGCCACCATCAGTTTATTATTTATCTACTTTAGTCAGAAGCTCTGGGGGAAAAATCGAGACTTAGAGGATACCCTGACTACACTTAGGCAAACCCAAGCACAGTTAATTCAGCAAGATAAAATGGCCTCCCTAGGGCAACTCATTGCAGGAATTGCCCATGAAATTAACAATCCGTTAGGGGCGATTAAAACTTCGGCAGAGAATACGCATAAAGCTTTAGAAGCGGCCTTAAATGACCTATCCTCCTTGTATATAAAGTTGAGTGCTGAGGAGCAAGCAAGCTTTTTTAAGCTCGTGAATCAGGCCCTGGAGTACCAACCTCTAAACAATTCCAAAGAAACGCGTGCCCTGAAACGGAAACTCACCCAGGAATTGCAGGAATATGACTTTCAAGATGCCCGGTATAATTCAGATCTATTAGTAGAAATGGGGATTACTGAGGGGCTTGAATCTTTTCAAGCTTTGATAAAAAGTGCTTATAATGAGTGGGCTATCCAGTTAGCTTATAATCTGACCCTTTCATTTCAAAATAACGAGATAATTCTAGATGCCGTAGAGCGCTCTTCAAAAATTGTCTTTGCCCTCAAAAACTATGCCCGATTTGATCATAGTGAAAAACAATACTTAGTGTCGATTGTCAAGAGTTTAGAAACTGTCCTTGAGTTATATCGCAATCACCTCAAGAAAAATATTCATATCACTCGAGACTATCAGGAGGTTCCTGATATTTGGGGATATCCTGATGAACTGATTCAGGTTTGGACTAACATCATCCATAATGCTATCCAAGCCATGCCAACGGGTGGGGCTTTGACCCTCTCAACGAGTCAAGTAGGTCATGACGTTAAAGTTAGCATTATTGATACGGGCTCAGGGATTCCATCGGAGAATGCGCAGAAAATTTTTGACGCATTCTTTACGACAAAATCATCTGGGGAAGGTAGTGGTTTGGGTTTGTATATCAGCAAAAAAATTATTGCTAAACATAATGGACGCGTGACTTTAGACAGCCAACCCGGACATACTCAGTTCGATGTTTGGTTGCCGGTGGATTCAGGTCAATAATTTAAGCAGGTATCAAACTATGTCCAATGCTGCTATCCTTTGTGTAGATGATGAAGCCTCAATTTTGAAAGCCTTGAAAGAACAGCTCAAAAGATGTTTTGGCGGTCAGTATGTTTATGAAGTTGCCCTAAGTGCCCATGAGGCTTGGGAGGTAATCGATGAGTTTGAAGAGGAAGGGATCAAAATTTTAATCATTGTATCCGATTGGTTGATGCCCCACATAAGAGGCGATGAGTTCCTAGCCGCTGTACACCAGCGGTTTCCTGAAATAATTACCGTAATGCTGACCGGGCAAGCAGATGAAGTCGCCATTGAACGGGCTAGATTGACGGCTAATCTTTATAGTTGCATTCATAAGCCATGGACTGAGGAGGAACTAAAACAAGTCATCAGTACGGCCTTGCAATAGTCATCATCATGACCGCTTAATTTTACTGGAGTTGCGAGGAATTTTCAGGCTTGTTGTCGCATCAAACTGAGTCGAAAAGACCCAGAAATGTTCATCCCGTCTAGAGTAATCAATCGTTCACATCGTTTTGATTATGAGTTAATTTGTTGATCTATTCGTAGCTCCATTACTATCAATTTTACCTAGACTTGAGGAATGAGTTAAGCGATGGAATTGACAATCGTTTGTGTAGATGACGACTGCAATATTCTGCAATGTCTGGGAAGCCAGCTAAAACGAAATTTTGGCAAAGACCACGACATTCTGCTTGCTAGTAGTGGCAACGAAGCATTGTTGCTATGCAAAGACTTAACCACTCATAATGAAAACATTGCTTTAATCATTTCCGATCAAAACATGCCAGATATGGATGGAGATACTCTTCTTATCCAGCTCCACACTCTGTATCCCAAAGCTTTAAAGATTATGCTTACGGGGCAAGCAGAGGCGGCAGCCATAGGCAACGTAGTTAACCAAGGGGCGCTTTATCGCTACATTTCCAAACCCTGGAATGAAACAGATCTAGTATTAACCGTAACTGAAGCCCTGAGGCGCTTTCAGCAGGAGCAATGTTTGCTCGAAAAAAATGAGCTGTTGCAATCAGCGAATGTTCAACTAGAAAAATCTCTATCGATATTATCAGCGACATTAGAAGCAACTGCTGACGGCATCCTGGTGGTGGATAATAATGGCAAAATCTTGAATTCCAATCAAAGATTTTTCAGCCTTTTTGGCCTGGACAGGTCAGCTTTCTTTGAAGACCAGAGGATTTTGCTTAAAAAGATTTTAAGCTGCTTAGAAGCACCAGACTCCATTAAGCTTAAGACCATCTTGTCATCAGCAGAGAATCAAGGACAGGACTGCTTAAAGTTAAAAAATGATTTAGTCTTAGAGTACTATTTGCATCCCTACGAAGTGGGCGGTCAACAAATAGGTAATGTTCTAAATTTTCGTGACGTTACCCAGGCCCATAAAACTGCGGCCATGATGCGGCATCAAGCTTTTCATGATGTTCTAACTGATCTCCCTAACCGTGTCTTATTTAACGAAAAACTAGCTGAAAGAATACAGGAAACCGCTGATAGCTTGGCAAACCTCGCAGTTATGTTTCTAGACCTAGATCATTTTAAGGAGATCAATGATACCTTTGGTCATGCTGTGGGTGATTTGCTATTGCAGCATGTAGTTCAGCGGTTGCTTAGGGTTCTTCAAGATATCGATACGATTGCACGATGGGGTGGGGATGAGTTTGTATTACTACTACCCCAAATTCAGTGTGCGGAAGATGCGGGTAAAATTGCTCGCAGACTGATTAAAGCCCTACAGCCCGTATTTTATTTACAAGAATATTCTGTACAAATTACTGCTAGTATTGGCATCGCGATATATCCTGACGACGGCTTGGATCCCAATACATTGTTGCTCCATGCTGACAAAGCTCTATATCTAGCAAAAGAAGATGGGCGAAATAGCTATCAGCTTTGCTCTGGGTTAACTAGTACAGCAAGACATACGTAAGAAGGCAGAACCGGGAAAGTCCATCCCGAATTTGTCAATTCACCAGCTTCTTTGTGGTGCATTGCTACGCGAATGCACCCTACGGCTTCCCAAACCCTTGAGACCTCAAGGGTTTGGGAAGCCCCAGCAACGGTTTTGTTGGGTTACGCTAGCGCTAACCTAACCTACGGCAGCATGAGGATTTCAAGTGTTTTGTCAGTCAACCAGGACATCATGCTGCTTAACCGGAAAATGATGCCCTAAACATATAGCCTTGGCCAGTTTGCTTAAAACAATTGTGATCGGTCAACGGCTAAGACCGGGGAAACGACCTGGCACAAATTGTCCTGGGACTACGTTTCGTTTAGCCGAGTGTCTTAACCCATAGGCAGTTGTTAAAGACGAGTTAAACCGCCGCTTATATAAAGCTTAAAAAAAGCGCCCCCCGGTGGAGGCGCTTTTTCATCCATCAACAGCTAGAGCCTAGCCAATGATTTCAGGGGCCTGAGTCGCAGCCAGGTCGAGGGGGAAGTTGTGAGCATTGCGCTCGTGCATCACTTCCATACCCAGGTTGGCCCGGTTGATCACGTCAGCCCAGGTGCCAATCACTCGACCCTGAGAGTCAAGAATCGACTGGTTGAAGTTGAACCCGTTCAGGTTGAACGCCATGGTGCTGATGCCCAGGGCGGTGAACCAAATGCCGATTACAGGCCAGGCACCCAAGAAGAAGTGCAGGCTGCGGCTGTTGTTGAAGCTGGCATATTGGAAGATCAACCGACCGAAGTAGCCGTGGGCCGCAACGATGTTGTAGGTCTCTTCTTCTTGGCCAAACTTGTAGCCGTAGTTCTGAGACTCGGTCTCGGTGGTTTCACGCACCAAGGACGAGGTCACCAGCGAACCGTGCATCGCCGAGAACAGGGAGCCACCGAACACCGCCGCCACACCCAGCATGTGGAAGGGGTGCATCAGAATGTTGTGCTCAGCCTGGAACACCAGCATGAAGTTGAAGGTACCCGAGATACCCAGGGGCATCCCGTCCGAAAAGGAACCCTGGCCCAGGGGGTAAATCAGGAACACAGCGGAAGCAGCGGCCACGGGGGCAGAGTAGGCGACACAAATCCAGGGGCGCATGCCGAGGCGGTAGCTCAGTTCCCACTCGCGTCCCATGTAGGCGAAGACGCCAATCAGGAAGTGGAAAATCACCAGCTGGTAAGGGCCACCGTTGTACAGCCACTCATCCAGGGAAGCGGCTTCCCAGATGGGATAAAAGTGCAGACCAATGGCGTTGGAAGAAGGCACAACTGCACCAGAGATGATGTTGTTGCCGTACATCAAAGAACCCGCTACGGGCTCACGGATGCCGTCGATGTCCACCGGAGGGGCCGCAATGAAGGCAATTACGAAACAGGCGGTGGCAGCCAGCAGAGTGGGAATCATCAACACGCCGAACCAGCCAATGTACAGGCGGTTCTCGGTGCTGGTAATCCACTGACAAAACTGCTCCCAGGGGCCCGCGCTGTCGCGGGTACGAAGGGATGTAGTCATAGTAAGAATGCCAATGAATAACAACAAACACGAATGGGAAATGATAATAAATGGCCCATTCATTTGGAAGTGTAAACTTTCCCAGGGGCCAGGCCAATTAGCTGCCAAAAAACTTTATTTCGTTGAACAAAAGTAAATATTCACCCCGGCGGCCACTGCATCGACCGGCCCCCCAGCATATGTAAATGCAGGTGGGAAACCGTTTGCCCGCCATCATCGCCAATATTAATGACGACGCGATAGCCAGTCTCGGCCACCCCGGCCTGGGCCGCGACGGTCTTAACCGTTAGCAACAAATGTCCCAGAAGTTCAGCATCGTCAGGGGTTGCCGCCGCCAAATTGACAATCGGTTGTTTGGGGATGACCAGAATATGGGTAGGGGCCTGGGGGGCAATGTCGGTAAACGCCAGACAGAGGTCATCTTCGTAGACAATGTTGGCCGGAATCTCTTTGCGAACGATTTTGCCAAAGATGGTGTCGCCACTCATGGAATGATCGGGGTGAAAAGACCTTGTCATTCTCTCATGTCAGGATTTCTGCGGCTCAACGTTATCCCCTAACCCATTCAGAGTCATCCTCAAGCCACCATTCCTGGGCAGCTTCGTAGTCTGCATGGATCACCACGAGCTGGTCATCATGACTAGGGTTATAGCGGTTCTCATTCGGATGAGGTACAGGTCAGTTGCTCAAGTCCATAAACTGCAAGGCTTCTCTCAGTTGGGGTGTACCTCATGCGTTCAGGAACCGCTATAAAAATCTGGGCGTTGCTGGACATAGGTATGAATCAAGCATTCAACGTCCCTCGCAGGGGCAAACGGCCGTTTGCTCCTACCCAAATTCAGGCCTGAATTCAGCAACACCAAAATCCGAGCTGACCGATCAGCAAGTCTTAACTTTTGGTATGACGCACCCTTATTTAAGCGTTGACGTGGGATAGGTCTAGGGTGCCAAAGTTGAGGCTGAGGGCAATGTTGATGTTTTCGAGCACCTGTACCAACCAGGCCACGGTTTCGCTGGAGGTGGTTTCGTAGTGGTTAAACAGAATCGACAGCCGCCGCTCTAAAAAGGGTCTGACCTTTTGGCAAATCAGCAAAATCCTCAGCAGTAGGCCAATGGTGTTGATGGGGCCTAGATTGTTGATTAAGTCTAAAAACACGTAGTGCTGCCGCCCGGCGGTGGGGTCAACCACCAGCAGGTTAAACAGGTTACTACAGGTACGCACCCGCAGAAAGTCATCCACGGGTTTGTGATCGCTCTCGGCAAAGCTACCCAGTAGCTGCTCTTGCAGCAGGGCCCTAAACTGCCGCTGGCTGTAACCCGCATCGACATCGGAGATGATGTAGTCAAACAGGTTTTCCTTAAAGTCCTTAAACGAGGTTCCCTGGCGATGGGTGAGCAAAAACCGCTGGGCCACATCCCGGTAGCTTTGGCCCTGGTCGCGCTGACGGCCAAACTGCCTGAGCGACAACACCAGCGCCTGATCATCCAGCAGAGTGGGGTTTTGAATAATGCGTAAGTGATTGGCCGACGGCCCCTGGCCCTGTCGATGCAGGCGCACCTGCCGCACCCGATAGGTGACATAGTGCGACAGATCAACCTCAAACTGATGCTGGGCCTCCGCCTGCATGTCTTTAACGTACTGCTGGTGCTGGAGGTCGCTATCTTCGGTAACCAGGCAGTGTTCGTAGAGGTAGGGATAGCGGTTAATCAGGGAGCCTAGGGGCAGGCTATCGTTGTACCGGGGCCGTGCCGATTGGCGGGCTTCGATAATGCAGGCTAGGCGTCGCAGGGCCAGATACTGTTCGGTATCGCGAAATTCGGCGGTTACCTGGCGCAGCCGCCGGATCGACCGCGACCGCGACAGTTCTGGAATACGGTTAGTGGGGCGGCTCTCCAGGAGATTGACCAGAATGGGAATGGCAGGCTGAAGCTTGGTATTGGTTTGCCAGCGGTTAATTAAAATGTGGCAGCAGCGGTTGAGGATAAACCGAAAGTAGTCTTCGATGTCTGAAGACGCCAGAATATTATCGAGGGCGATGATTACCTCACGATCGGGGTAGCCAAAACCATCCACAAACAGCGCTTGAAACTGGTCAATCAGCACGTCGGGCGATTCTACCGCCGCGCAGGCCAGCAGATGATTGTAAAGGCGCTGCTCGTTGGCGGTGGTGACTCGATTGTTATAGGTGGTCTTGGTCTTCACGGCTTTACCGCCTTGGCTCCATCGGTAGATGCTTGGACCCCAATTGCAGGCTGAGAACGGTGCACTGGCCCGGCAACGTCTGAGTTCTCAGCCCCAATTGGGCTGAGATCAGCGAAGATGAACAATGGTTTGAGCCAGACTCTGAAACAAATTAGCTGAACCTAAATACAAACTGACACGATGCACGGATGTGATGGCGGCGAACCCTAGCTCCATTAAAGTGACCCAAGCCGCCTTCTGCGTCAGTTTTTACACCAGGCTACTCAGTAACCACCTTTACCTTAGTGCGTAGATTTGCTGGGTGTCAGGCCCTTAGGCGTGCGCTGGGCAAAGATCTGGTAAAACTCGATACACGACTATGAGGTTGGTATAAACCGATAGTCTGGAACTCCAATCCACCCTGAGCCAGCCCGGAACTCGGGGGGCTAACCTCCCCTGGCCTAGGATGTGAACGATTGCCCTATATCGTAACTGAGGTGAAGCTACTTTACAATGAGTTTACCTTTTTGAAAAAATCAGCCCTAAAGACGGCTGCCCCTGAGTCTATGGTTGGGATTTGATGTATGGGAATGGATCTGGCTTCATTAACCAGCCTGGCCAAGGCCATGGAGGCTCCCCTAGATGGAGTGCCGCTGCCGCTGCACAGTCGACTAGTATCAAATATTACTACCGATACCCGTGATATCCGTAAAAATGCTCTCTTTGTGGCCCTGAGGGGGGAACGGTTTGATGGCCATGACTTTGTGGCGGCGGCGATCGCCAACGGTGCCCTAGCGGCGGTGGTTCAGGCTGACCAAATGCCCCCTCACCTGCCCTGCCTGCCCGTGGCCGATACCCTGGTGGCCTACCAGCGCCTGGGCCACTGGTGGCGCACCCAGCAGCGGGCTAAGATTGTGGCAGTGACCGGCTCTGTGGGCAAAACCACCACCAAAGAACTGATTGCTGCCGCCCTGGCTACCCAGGGGACCGTCTTGAAAACCCAGGCCAACTATAACAACGAAATCGGCGTACCCAAGACTCTGCTTCAGCTTCAACCTGAGCATGAGTTTGGTGTGGTCGAAATGGGCATGCGGGGGCCGGGGGAAATTGCCCTGCTCACCCAGATTGCAGCCCCCGACGTGGCGGTGATTACCAACGTGGGCACGGCTCACATTGGGCGGCTGGGGTCAGAGCAGGCGATTGCCGACGCTAAATGTGAGCTGCTGGCCGAGTTGCCCTCCCATGGGATAGCGGTACTCAACTATGACAATCCTCGCCTGATGGCCACGGCTAGCTCCGTTTGGGCCGGGCGCACCCTCACCTTTGGGCTCACCGGCGGCGACCTGCAGGGCCAACTGCTGAACGCTCAAACCCTTGAGGTGGAGGGGGTAGCGCTACCTTTGCCACTGCCCGGTCGCCACCAGGCCCAGAATTTTTTGGCGGCGATCGCGGTCATGCAGGCCCTAGATCTCGACTGGCGGAGGCTGGCGGCGGGAATTGCAGTAGACCTGCCCACGGGTCGGGCTCACCGGGTCGTCCTAGGTCAGGACATCGTGCTTTTAGACGAAACCTACAACGCCGGGTTCGAGTCGATGACGGCGGCGCTCAACCTGCTGGCTGAAACCCCAGGCCAGCGCCGCATTGCCGTGCTGGGCACGATGAAAGAGCTGGGGGCGCAGTCGGTAGACCTGCACCGGCGGGTGGGGCAGGTGGTGGGCCAGCTTAACTTGGACGCCCTGCTAATTTTGGCTGATCTCAATGAGGCACTGGCGCTAGCGGAGGGGGCCACAGGGGTTCCGACGAAGGCCTTTACCGACCCCCAGGCGTTGACCGACCATCTGCTGGCGATGGTGCAACCGGGGGATCGGGTCCTGCTGAAGGCCTCGCGGTCGGTGGCGCTGGATCGAGTGGTCAATCAGGTGCTGGCGAGGCTGGCCCCATCGCCGTCGTAGGTTAGATCAAGCCATCCCAGGCTAGAACACCGCTACAGATTTCAGGGTTGCATCGTCCGGAACGATCCATGGCCATTCACCTATCCCAAACCCATCAAGACACGATTACCGAGGCCGCCGTCGCCGCTTATCCAAAGGAGTGCTGCGGCCTGGTGCTGGGGCAAATCACTCCCCCTGGTGCGGGTCAAAATGATGACGACCAGCGCCACGTCAGCGACGTGATCTCCCTCGCCAATGCCTGGATACCCGCCGTGACGGAATACACCGATCCAGACGGCAGCGAGACTCGATCCCTGGGCCAGTGGGATCGCTACTGGATTGACCCGGTGGCGATGCTGGCGGTACAGCGGTCGGCGCGGCAGCGGAATTTGGCCATTGTCGGGGTCTACCATTCCCACCCCGATTATCCGGCGGTGCCGTCGGAGTGCGATCGTCGCCTGGCCTGGCCGGTGTATTCTTACCTGATTGTTTCCGTTAGGGCAGGGGTTGCCGTTGATGTGCAAAGCTGGCGGCTGGATCAGGGGCAGCAGTTTCAGTCGGAGCCGATAAAAATCCTCGACACATCTGTCAACAAAGCCCCATTCTTGCCCTAAGCTGAAGAGATGTGATTTCGGTATTGCCCCGTACCGTTTCCGTTTGCAACCATCACATCGCCGCCCTGGAGACCATGCTCAACCCTAACCTAGACGACATTCAGCTCGATAAAGACGAGTACGAGCGCTACTCTCGCCACATTATTTTGCCGGAAGTGGGCCTCGACGGGCAGAAAAAGCTCAAGGCCGCCAGCGTGCTCTGCATTGGCACCGGCGGTTTGGGTTCTCCGCTGCTGCTTTATCTGGCCGCCGCTGGCATCGGTCGCATCGGCATTGTTGACTTTGACATTGTTGACCACTCGAATCTGCATCGCCAGATTATTCACAGCCAGTCTTGGGTGGGCAAGCCTAAGATTGAGTCGGCCAAGCACCGGATTTTAGAAATCAACCCGAACTGCCAGGTAGACCTGTACGAAACCCGCCTGAGCGCCGAAAACGCGCTCGATATCGTCAAAAACTACGACGTGGTGGTAGACGGTACCGACAACTTCCCCACCCGCTACCTGGTGAACGACGCCTGCGTGCTGCTCAACAAGCCCAACGTCTACGGCTCGATCTTTCGCTTTGAGGGCCAGGCCACGGTCTTTAACTACCAGGATGGCCCCAACTACCGCGACCTCTACCCCGAACCGCCGCCGCCGGGGCTGGTGCCCTCCTGTGCAGAAGGGGGGGTGCTGGGGGTGCTGTGCGGTATTATTGGCACGATTCAGGCGACGGAGACAGTTAAGGTTATCTTAGGGACTGGCAACACCCTGAGCGGTCGGTTGCTGCTGTACAATGCCCTCGACATGACTTTCCGAGAGCTGAAGCTGCGGCCCAACCCTGTGCGCCCGGTGATCGAAAAGCTGATCGACTACGAAGAGTTCTGTGGAATTCCCCAAGCCCGTATGGAAGCTGAAAAAGAACAGGCCAACCTGGCGGAGATGACGGTACAAGACCTGAAGCAGGTGCTCGACAGCGGCAAAGACGATGTGCTGCTGCTCGACGTGCGCAACCCCAACGAGTATGAAATTGCCCGCATTCCGGGGTCGGTGCTGGTGCCCCTGCCGGATATCGAGAATGGGGACGGGGTCGAGCAGGTGAAGACTCTGCTCAACGGCCATCGGCTGATTGTGCACTGCAAGCTGGGCGGGCGCTCGGCTAAGGCCCTGGGTCTGCTGAAGCAGCACGGCATTGAGGGCACCAACGTTAAGGGCGGCATCGCCGCCTGGAGTCGAGAAGTGGATCCTTCGGTGCCGGAATATTAAATTTGAGAGCCCCCTTTCCCTGCCCACCTAATGTGTACATATAGGATGGAGGGGGTAAGAGCCAAGATTATGGATACGCAGGAGCCCTCCCAGGCGGGGGCGCCTGGCCTGTTTCCCTAAGCCTGACGCTGATTTCGACCTGAGGTTAATCTTTAGGGATCAAATAGTTGGCCTCTAGGGTAGCCGGGGCCGCCGGAGGGCAAAAGAAGTACCCCTGACCCATGGGGCAGCCCATAGCCCTAAGGAGCTGAAGCTGAGCCGAGTTTTCTATCCCTTCGGCCACCATTGCCATATCCAGGGTATGGGCCAGGGTATTGATACCCTGCACCAGGCTCAGGTGCTTTTTGCCGTCTGCGATGCGTTGAGTAAAGGACTGATCGACCTTGAGCACGTCCACAGGAAATCGGTACAAATAGCTGAGGGATGAATAACCCGTGCCAAAATCGTCAATGCTTAAGCCAATTTTGCGCTCTTTGAGCTGCTTGAACATTTGAATCACCGCGCTGGAATCGGCCATAATAGCGGTCTCGGTAATTTCTAGCTTGAGATATTGCCCGGTCAGGCCGGTGGTCTGCAAAGTGTCGTCGATGTGGTCTAGCAACCGTGCTTCGCTAAATTCCTGCATCGATAAGTTAACGCTCATAAACGCGTGGGTTAGGCACCGATAGCGATCTTGCCAGGTGCGCAGCTGACCACAGGCCTGCCACAGTACCCATTGCCCGATAGGCACAATAAGGCCGGTTTCTTCGGCAATGGGAATGAACTGCGCCGGGGAAATTTCCCCTTCGGTAGGGTGGTGCCAGCGCAGCAGGGCTTCAAAGCCGATAATGTTCTCGGTACTGAGGCTGACAATGGGCTGGTAGTACACCACCAGCTGATTAGCCTCTATGGCCTGGCGCAGGTCGGTCTCAAGCTGCAAAGAATGACGCACCGCCAGGTGCATGGCCGGCTCAAATAGACTACAGCCCAGCCCCTGCCGTTTGGCGTGATACATCGCAATGTCGGCATCGCGCAGCATCTCTTCGGCCTGGGTGTAGCGGGGGGCGTTGAGCACAATGCCAATGCTGCAATTGGTATAGAGTTGATGATTTTGAATTGAAAAAGGAGCCTGGAGCTGCTCCCGCAGGTGCTGGGCAAACTGTACCGCCGCCTCAGGGGTGGATAGCTTGACCAAGAGAGTAAATTCGTCGCCGCCAAAGCGGGCCAGCAGAGCGGCTTCTGTAATACCGCTATCTAAGCGACGGGCGACGGCCTGCAGCAGCTGATCGCCTACCCAATGACCAAAGGAATCGTTGACCAGCTTGAAACGATCGAAGTCTAAAAAGAACACCGCAAAGCTAGTAGCTGAGCCGCCCTGGGCCAGATCTAGCAAAGCATTGAGCCGGGTCATAAAGTAGTAGCGGTTGGGCAACTTAGTCAAGCCGTCGTACAGGGCTTGATAGGTCAGCTTCTCCTGCACCTGTCGCCGTTCTGAGATCTCCTGCTGCAGATCAACATGGGTCAGCTCAAGCTGTCGAGACTGGGCCTGCACTTCGGTAGATAAGCCCTGGTTTTGGGCCCGCAGCTGTAGCTCAAGGGCTTTACGGGGAGTAATATCTTCAATCACGATTAACAAGCCCCGCCGCGGCGGGGGCAGGTTTGAACTGGGCGGGTTAGAGTCGTTGAGGGATTTAAGCTTGAGTTCAAACCAGGTAGCTCTTCGCTGCCGCTCCAGAGAGACCACAATCGGCGCGACAAGGATAGCTTCACGGGTCTGCTCCCAGGTGGTGGCCTCCAGCCAGTGGGGCACTAACACCGGGGTCAGCCGATCTCCCAGAGCAACCTCTAGCCACTGGGCCGCCAGAGCATTGCAAAAACAAATGTGGTCATGGTCGTCTACCGCCAGCAGCCCCATCGGCACCGTTTGGGCAATGGCGGTCTGGGTAGACTGGGCGCGGCCCAGAAAATCGGCTAACCGGGCCAGTCGATGCACCTCATGGCCTAGATCATCGGTTAGGGCTGGGGAGGCGGCGGGCAGACCGGATAGAACCACCGTATCCTCCTGGTAGTATTGCCACAGGCTATCGAGCAGATGCCCTAGGGCCCAATTTTCTCGCAGGTGTTGGCCGAGCATGGCGACGGCACCCGTTAACCCCAGTGCTACTAGCGGCGCAACCGTGGGCAATAGATACGCACTGTGGAACAGAACCAAACTGGTGCCTACCCAACCCGCCATGCTGCCCCCAATGATGAGGATTTGCCAGCGCCAGCGCCGCCCGACCAGGGCATAGCTTAACCCCGGCATAGCCATTAGCCCCAAGGCCCAAAGCCAGGGGGCATCGATCACGCGCAGGTAGCGCTGTTGCAGCAGGTTATCGAGCACCGCCGCCTGGAGCAGCACCCCGCTAGCCGGAGGATTGGCGTTAAAGGGGGTGGGCAGGGCATCCGTGCCGGTGGCCTTCATGCCCACCAAAATCAGTTTGTCGTCAAAGGCGACTGGGGGCGGTGGGTCGGTTAAAACGTCGATCAGGGAGTATTGGGTGATATCGGCAATGGGGCCGGGCCAGTTGAGCCACAGGGGCTGATCAAGGGGCGGCAAGGCAACCGTATCGGCGGTAAGGGCATACACCTCGGCTAGGGCTATCCCCAGCGCCGGTTGGCCTGCCGCTAACGGCTTAACGGTGTGGACCAGCCCGTCGGGTTCGACCTGTTTGAGGATGTGGCCGGTGGTGATAGCTGCCTGGTCGAGCTGGGGGGTAGGCTGCAGGGGCCGGCCTCGATCGTCTACCGCCGCCGCTAAGATGACGTTTCCCGATCGCGCCATGGCCCTAGCTAACTCTCCATCGGCTGAGCCAGGCTCGATGAAGAGCAGATCAAAGGCGATCGCCACGGGCCGCGATGGGAAGAGCTGGGCTAGGAGTTGGGTATAGACCTGACGCGATAGGGGATACTGCCCGAGCTCGGCTAGGGTAGCATCGTCGATGGTAATGAGAACAATTCGCTCATCCCACGGCACGGGGCCGCGCAGGGTAAACCGCCAGCGATAGCTACTCATCTCTAGGGGGGCCATTACTCCTACCTTAAGCAGGCCCAGGGTAGCCAGGGCGGCTAAGCCTCCCGGCAGCAGCCGCCACAGCGGTTTATTGAAATGCACTTTACTGAAGCGCGACGTCGTACTCGGTTTCGTCTCCCAGGGGGGTGAGGACGGTAACCTTGACCTGAGCGCCTCGAATCGCCGGAACCTCATAGCTAAACTGTCCTTCAGGGCTCAGGGTTTGCAGTTCTCCTTCAATAAACGCTTGGTTAATGGGGTTGATGGTGCCCACTAGCCCATAACGGCGCACACCGGCCCGAATAACGTAGTCAATTTGGTACTCAAACAGGGGCAACGGGGGAATTAGCGTCGGCTCTAAGGGGGCGTTGCCGGGTCGAATCAAGGTTTGATAGCCATCCTGCACCGTCACTTCCACCGCCTCAGCCTGGGCGGAGACAGCTCCTGTGCGGGTGGCTACCCCGGTGGCCCCATCCGGCTGGACGGTAACCCCAAACTCGGTGCCCCGCACCCCGCTAACCCCCGACGGTGTCTCAATTTGGAGTTCTGACTCGCGATTGGTGAACCGCCGCAGGCTAAGATTTACCCCCCCCTGGGGCACGTACAAGTGAGTGATACGGCCATCGTTAGGGGACAAGGATAGATTCCTAACCTCAATCACGGTGTTGGGACGCACCTGGATGGTGCCAATCCCCGTATCCACTTCCAGGGTGCTGGTGGCCATTGCCCCGGTGCGGATGCCGTCGCCCACCATGGTAAGGCGATCACCGACCTTGGCCTGACGTGCCCCATCGGCGCTGAGGAGGTCAACATCGCCCGAAACTTGCTTGACGGTAATCCAGCGGTTAACCCGCACGTCGATGGCCTGCTGGGCGCTAGCGGGCCAAGTTAATGCCGCTGACATGCCAATCAGGCTAACAGCAAGGGATAGAGCAACCTGAGGTTTATTTTTTAACATTGATGCTATGGGTAAACTCAAAATCGGTTTTTAGGAAGTTCTTCGAGATTATCTCAAAGATGTTCGGCTAGGGGTAAGGCTTGATAATTCCATTTAAGCTTAGTACCCCTAGCCGACTGCAAAACTAGCACAAGTTACCTGTATTTCAACCCATTACTGCGCACCGGGGATAAGTAGGGAGGCAGGATTATTGATAAGATCAGGAGCGCTCTTCACAAAGCATCAAATCCTTTGACAGCCTGGGCTAGCGCCGCGTAACCCAGGCTACAGTTGATTCCACCCAACTACTTTCTAGCTTGAGCTAGAAAGTGACGACTCACCCTAGGAACCAGAAGCCAGAAAAATCAATTACTTCCCTTAGGGTTCTTGATATCTTTGTTGGTTCCATAAACCGCCAGTCTATGTGGCGTTAAACGCAAAACTAACCCCAAAGATACAACGTTCACAAAGCAGTGAGTGAAGCGTGATCAAGAAACCGAGTTTGTAGTCGGGTCGGGGGCTAGCTTGAGCCCGCCATGATTAAATTCCTTCCACCAACTTAGCGGTGCAGCCCGATCGCCAAAAAGGGCACTGCTGCCGCTATTAACCAAATCAATTGCCCGTTGGTGGCAGGCCGGTCAACGGCAAGATCAGGCTGCAAGAGTGCCGCTATCCGCTGCTCTAGTCGATCGAGGGACGTGACGGTGCTAAACCCCACATAACCAGGATTTGGGGCCGCGGTCATCGCCGCCATAGAGCGGGATAGTTTGACCAATAGTTCCGCCAGCAGCAGCGGCTCGGTGTCACGGGCCGCCCAGCAATCGGCGCGCATTTCTCGCAGCAGTAGCAGTTCCTCCCAAATGGCGTTGGTTTGGGGCAGCCACAGGGTAAATCGGCGCACTACCCCCAGCCCTAAAAACCAGAGTGGGTCGCGGTAATTGGCATGGGCCTGCTCATGTCTGAGCATCGCCCGCTGCTCGGCGACGGTAAGCTGCTCGAGCCAGCCCCGGCTCACCACCAGCGCCGACCGCCAGATGCCAACCTGGGCGGCAAAGGGGCTATCGATATCGAGCTGTCGAGCTTGCTCCCCAGAAGGCAGCGTGATCAGGGGATATTGTCGCAGTTTAAGCCAAAACCAGGCGGCTTTAGCCAGGGAATCAAGGCTGGCGCTGGCCGTTAAAGCCAGCATTAGGGTGCTGACTCGACAGCCTAAAGGACTGACGGATTGCCCCATCATAGTGCCGTGGTGGCCCATAGCCAGCACCGCTACTGCGGTAGAGAGAAGCATCAGCGGCGGTAGACAGAAGGCGATCAAAGCGTTTTGCCAGCGATCACTCCAGCTCTGGCGACTGGGCCGCCACCGCCAGCGCCAGCCAGCGGCGACTAACCCTACAAATAGAAGCAAACTGCTGTGCATTTAGTCTTCCTCCTGGGCTTGGGCGTCCCGCAGGGCACGCAGGCGGCGGGCGATCGCGTCTAGCTTGTCGAGCGCCGTGCGGTCCAAGCTATCGGCAAAGGCGGCCACAATGTCAGGGCTACCAGTGGCTAAAAAATCCTGAAGCTGCTGATGGGTGACCAGCACCTTAGCCTCCTGCTGCGACACCACGGGCTGCCATACATAAACCCGACGGGGCTTACTCGAACCCGACGGGACAACGGCCTCCCGTTTCAGCCAGCCTTTTTTAGCTAGCCGCTGCAACACGGTAGTAATAGACGCCTGGGTTAAATCACGGTCGGGGTCGGCCAGGATGTGGTCGTGGATTTCTTTAACCGTAGCCGAGCCCCTGGCCCAGAGAATGGCGAGAATTTCGGTTTCCAGCGGCCCCAGGGAAAGCTGGTGGGGACGGTTGATGGGGAGGGGAGACATGGGGGAAAGGGGGAGGAGGGATGCAGTGTCGCCAGCGGAGAGAGGCTGGCTTTGTCCTTAGTGTAGGGGAGGGGAGCTGCTAAGTACACACATCTTTTGAATAAAGCTCGAACGCTGTATTTTGCCCCCCTAGCCCCCCGATTCCGGGGGAACCGGAGTTCAAAGTCCCCCAGAATTGGGGGATCTAGGGGGCCAGTCAAGGAATTTTTTGTCCCCAGATGACTTATGTGTACGTAGTAGGGGAGGGGAGGGGAGGGAGGGTAACCAGGGGAGGGGTTTACATCGTGCAATATTTGACAGGCTGTCTTTTGACCTTGGTAGGGCCGCTGAGGAAAATAGGATACCGAATGGCAAAATAGTTGTCCTAATGATTTTGGGCTTCTCAACAGGGTTGAAGCCGGGTTGAGGATGGTTTGCAATTCAGTCGTCCCAGGCTTGGGGCGGTTGCTGTAACAATCTCATGGTTGGGTGAGGATAGATGAAAAAAATTTCGGTGGCTTTGGCCGTGGTGATTACGGCTCTGGTTTTTTGGCTGGCTGGCCCGGCCCAGGCGTCAGATTTGGGCCATGGCGCGCAGATCTTCGCCAATAACTGTGCGGCCTGCCATGTTGGCGGCGGCAACGTGGTGAACGGGGCTAAAACCCTTAAGCAGGCTGACCTGGATAAGTACGAGATGGCATCCCTAGCCGCGATTACCACCCAGGTCACCAACGGTAAGGCGGCGATGCCCGCCTTTAAGGGTCGTCTCAGCGAAGCCGACATTGAAGATGTGGCGACCTATGTGTTAAGTCAGGCCGAGAGCGGCTGGTAGGGCTAGCGTTACGTTTTTTCCAGTTCATCACCCCCAATTTGCTTGAGCAGGCCTGGGGGTTTCTTATTTTTAGGGCTAGCGTACCAAATGGGATTTTTTAGGCTACAGCTAGGGCTACTACTCGGGTTTGGGGTCGGAATTTTTCTGTGGCTAGGATGGCCATCCTCAGCGGTGGCCGAGCCGGTTGCCCCGGCTAGGGTCGAACACTTCGCCGAGGGGACGAGCTGGGCTGGGGGAGATATCCAGACCGCCTTAGACTATTTCAATCACCAGGTTGTCGACCATCCTGATTCAGCCGCAGCCTTTGGCCACCGGGGGCTGATCGAGGTGGAACTGGGAGACTATGGCCCCGCCATCGCCGACTGCAACCGGGCCATTGAGTTGGATCGCCATAATCCCGACTATCGCCTCACCCGTGGAGTGGCTCTGTACCGCAGCGGCGATTATCAAGCCGCTCTGCAAGACGATGACTGGGTTTTGGCTAACCACCCCCAGGACTATCGTGGCTACTACAATCGGGGGTTGGTTAATATCGCCCTGCACGACTTCGCGGCGGCTATTGATGATTTTGATTGGGCCGTAACCCTGGCGATTGGAACTGACCCGAATCCCCTAGCAGACATCTACGACGATCGCGGTCTCGCGAAGCTGATGGCAGCCCAGCCCGAAGCGGCCATTAGCGACTTTACCCAAGCTCTGGCGCTGAATAACGAGGATATTCGAGCGCTGTTTAATCGTGGCTGTGCCTGTCACCAAATGGGCCGTTGGGGCGATGCCCTGGCCGACCTCAACCAGGTGCTCGCCATCGCCCCCGACCATGCCCGCACCTACCTGAAGCGGGGGCTGCTGCGTCAGGCGTTGGGGGATGAGGCGGGGGCGATCGCGGATCTGCACCAGGCCGCAGACTGTGCCCAGGCCCAGGAGCAGTCGCACCTGCATCACCACATTCTGACGGTGCTCAATACCTGGCAAACCCCCAGCTCTTCCATGGGTTGAGAGCGGCGGGTTGAGGGCGGCAGGCCGGAATATCGCCATTTGGGGCAACGCCGATTCCCTGATCTACGCCAATGCCCCGATTGAAATAATTGAGGACTATCAAGGCTATGAAACGGTTTAATATCTCATCCAAGGCGATGATCACTATGGCAGGTCTAGCCCTGGCCATGACCCTAGGCATTGGCTACGGTCTGGCCAAACCAGGCTGGGGAAATGAAGGCCACGGCGACCATACCATACCCCATGGCGGCGGCTCCGGGACTGAAGAGCATGGCCACGGCAGTGCAGAAATTTCTCCGGGGCAACCGGTGCCGACGATCAACTTAGTGGCCTACCCTGACCCAGCCATGGGCTGGAACTTGGAGATCCAAACTACTAACTTTCGCTTTGCCCCCGAACATGTCAACCAAGCTAGCCAGCTCGGCGAAGGCCACGCCCATCTGTATATCAATGGCGAGAAGATCTCACGGATCTACGGCCCCTGGCTCCATATTCCTCATCTACCCAGCGGGCGCAATGAAATCACGGTTGGACTCAATACCAATGGGCACGAGGCCCTAACCCACAATGGCGAGGCCATTGCAGCCACTGTAGTGGTTGAGGTTCCCTAGGGCGCTTTCCCCAGCCGGGCCGCTGTGCGCAGAATCTGCCCCGCCAGCATCGCCGCCCCAAAGCCGTTGTCGATGTTAACCACCCCAATGCCGGTGGCGCAGGAATTCAGCATGGTAAGTAACGCCGATAGCCCATTAAAGCTGGCCCCATAGCCAATGCTGGTGGGCACCGCCACAATTGGGCAGTCGGCCAGGCCCGCCACCACGCTAGGCAGGGCCCCCTCCATGCCCGCCACCACAATCAGCACGTCTACGTTGCGGATCAGCTGGCGGTGCGTCAGTAGGCGATGCAGCCCAGCCACCCCCACATCCCACAGGCGCTTGACCTGAAAGCCAGACAGTTCGGCGGTGATAGCCGCCTCTTCGGCCACGGGCAGATCGGCGGTGCCCGCCGTGAGAACGCCAATCAGGCCACGATGCTGAGGCTCTAGGTGCAGGGGCACCAGCGCACAAATACGAGCCATCTCGTAGTACAGCGCCTCCGGAATTTGCTGCCGCACCTGCTCGTAGACCTGGGGTTCGATGCGGGTAGCCATTACTACTGGATTACGCTGGCGCAGGCTGCGCATAATCTGCACGATTTGATCAACCGTCTTCCCTGGCCCCCAGATGACCTCGGGAAACCCCGTGCGCAGGGTGCGGTGGTGATCGACCTTGGCAAAGTCGTCGATTGGTTCAAAGTCTAGGTACTTCAATTGGTCAAAGGCTGTGTCAGGGCTAAGCTGCCCCTGGGCCACAGCGTCAAGCAGAGTGCGCAGAGCGTCGGGCTGGGTCACGGAAGTTGCGTTGGGAGAACCTCTCTACGCTAGCGTGATTGGGGGAGAGGGGGGTGGGGAGAAAGGGGTGGATGGGTAGAGAGGGAATGGGTAGAAGGTGGATGGGTAGAGGGTGGATGGGTGAGACCGTCATAGGGTTGACATATAGGATTCATGGTGGCGACACATGGGGTGCCTATAGTAATGACTATTGTTCACTCCTCAACACCCTAGGCGCCAGCGCTCAATAGCCCTGGCGCTTTTTTGTGGGTTGGGAAGGTATTTGAGTCGTCTATGAAAAAATTATCCGTTTGGCCCTCTGCTTTGCACGGGTTGATGCATTGGGTTACTCGTTCAAAAATCGGCCTAGGACATTGAGCTTGCTGGTCGCCGCTGCCGCTTGCGGCTCCGCGATGGGGTGGCGAGCTGGACGAGATGCTCGACTAGCCACGGGGCGAGCTGCTGGGTTAGCACGGTAGCACGACTTTGCCAGCCGACTAGAATTTCGGTGCGGCCTCGCTGTAACCCCTGCACCATGGCCTGGGCGACCTGCTCGGGGGTTGAGGGCTGCACCCAGCGGAACCAGTCAAAGTGCTTCACCATGTCGGTGTCGGTCAGAGAAGGCAGCAGGGCCACCACTCTAATATTGTGAGGGGCCAGTTCGCTGCGCAGCGCCTGGGTAAAGCCGAGAATGGCAAACTTGGTGGCTGAATAGGTGGCCATGGTGGGGGCGGCGACTTTCCCCATCAGACTAGAAACGTTGACGATGCAGCCGTCTTGGCGAACGGCCATGCGACGAGCCACCAGCCGGGTGATGGTGTACAGGCCAATTAAGTTGGTGGAAATTTCGGCCTGCACATGGGGCAGCTGGGCCTGAAGAAAGGGCGTTTGGTGGGCGACCCCGGCACAGTTCACCAGTAAATGCACCGGGCCATACTGCTGCCAGGCCTGGGCCACGGCCACGTTGACCTGAATGGGGTCGGTTAAATCAACCGGCAGAACGATCGCTTCGGCCCCCAGCCGCCGCACTTCGTCTGCGACCACGGCCAGCCGCTGGGCGTTGCGAGCCACCAGTAGAACCCGCCGAACGCCCTGGAGGGCAAGGGCAAGGGCAATGGCTCGACCAATGCCCCGCGAGGCTCCGGTCACCAGAGCCGTTTTCCCGTCAAAGTTAATCGTCATGGAGATACCTCCTGATAAAGCCTAGGGCTGTTCAGTTCGCTATTGTTTGGTTTGCTGTTGTTCAGTTTGCTCATCGCCCAAGTTGAGGCAGGCGCGATCGCGGCTATGGAGTCTGCGTTCTCAAAACCAGGGAGCTTGAACCACGACGCAGCCACAGTCGGTGCCGATTTAAATCGGCTCAAAAAAACTCAATACCGGGCTGAGAGCTGAATTTGGATTGCATAGGGCTCATTTCGTCAGTCCTATTCTGGATAAAGGGCATTTTCTTGTCGTAGCTAGGCCCATGGACTATTGGACGGAATCCTATATCAGCTCGTATAAAGGGCTATAGAACTGAATAGTTTGGCTCTGTCATGGATTCAGGTCTCCTTCTCAAAGGGCTATGCGAACCATTGACTACCGACGTTAGCACCGGGATCAGCGGGCGGCAATGATCCTGAATGAAGTCGTCAAACTGTAACAGTCCTTATCTAAATTCTCAGAAAAGCCATTTGGGGAACACCTGATTTCTTGGGGCAAGTTTTTATGGCCAGCAGAGAATTCAGCCAATACAAGGGACTCAGGGCTTAGAACCGCCCCATGAGGGGGGCGCTGATAGCAGAGACTAATCTGAGAAAACACCTTTGTGGTTTAAGTTACATTTCGCTGTGTTGCAAATTGGCAATCGGCCGGGTGATTTAGCCGCATTCTCCTCTGCACTCGACGCCCAGCCAAGCGCCCTAGCCCTGAATGGCACAATTGCCCCCTAGGGGTGACACAATTGCGGTGTGCTACCCCCGTGCCAGCTATGCCCCCCAGCGATATTTTGATTCTCTCCAACGGCCCCGGCGAAATTTCAACCTGGGTGCGTCCGGTGGTTAAGGCCCTGCGGCAGCGGTTGCCCGACCCCCAGCAAATTCGTATTTCCGTGGTGCTGTCCCCCTGTGCCAATGCCTCAGGGCGCGAGGCCGACATAGCCCGCCGCTTTGTAGAGGTGGATCGGGTGCAGGCGGCAAAACACTTTTTTCCATTTTTGCTGGGGGGCAAAACCGTCGAGAACTGGGACTGGCACGCCAACGGTGTGGTGCTGTTTTTGGGGGGCGACCAGGTCTATCCCCTGGTAATTGGTAAGCGCCTGGGCTATCGCACGGTGATCTACGCCGAGTGGGAGGCCCGCTGGCACCGCTGGGTTGACCGCTTCGGCTGCATGAAGTCCACCATTGTGGACGCCGCCCCGGCCCGGTTTCGCCACAAGTGCGCGGTGATTGGCGACCTGATGGCCGACGTGGGAGTAGATGCGGCCACTGCCCAAACCGTGGGCGAGCAGCTGAGTCTGGGGCCAGACACCGAGCTGATTGGCCTGATGCCCGGCTCTAAGAAAGACAAGCTCAGCCTGGGGCTACCGTTTGGGCTCGGCACCGCCGCCGCCATTCAGGCCCAGCGGCCCCAGACTAAATTTGTCATTCCCGTAGCGCCCACGCTTTCCCTAGGGCAGCTGGCGCGGTTTGCCGATGCCGACCACAACCCCGACATTCAGCTATTTAACGGTGCCGCTACGGCTGAACTGGTGGAGCGGGAGGGAGCCTTGCCCGTGCTCAGAACCCCCCAGGGTCTGGAGGTCACCCTATGGCAAAACCATCCCGCCTACGACGTGATGAGCCAGTTTCAGCTGTGTCTGACCACCGTGGGGGCCAATACCGCCGAGCTGGGCGCTTTGGGGGTGCCCATGGTGGTGCTGCTGCCCACCCAAAAGCTAGAGGTGATGAAGGCCTGGGACGGCATCCCCGGTTTACTGGCTAACCTGCCCCTGGTGGGTGATGCCTTCGCCAAACTGGTAAATGCCCTGGTGCTAAAGCAAATTTATAAAGAGAGTCGCCGGTTTGCCTGGCCCAATATCTGGGCCAAAAAAGAAATCGTGCCGGAGCTAATTGGGCGGCTAGAACCCCAGGCGGTGGCTAACCAGATGGTGGATTTTCTGGAGCACCCGGCCCGGCTAGCGGCTATTCGACAAGACCTGCGAGCGGCGCGGGGAGCACCCGGCGCGGCGGCTAAGCTGGCGGACATGGTGGTGGAAGAGTTGGGTGGGACGGGTTGAGTGGAACGGGTTTAAATTCCACCCGGCCTCTAGCTGATCCGCCCCATCGGCCTAAACCGCCGTTCCCCGATAAATGCGGGCGGCTTGTTCGGGGCTGAGGCGGCTGGTGCCCGACCAGTGGGCCAAGGGCTCGGCTTGGGGCGAAGTCGCTGAGGCCCCGTTTGGCGTCGTTTGAGTAGCCCTACCCTGGGTCGACGGCGTCATCGATAACCCACCGGGTTTAATCGGTTTAACCTCTTCGGGCTCAACGTAGATTTTGCTGTGGGGGGCGACGTAGGTGTCGGTCTCTTCGTCGTAGGCTAGAATTTGGGCGGTTTCGATGTCGTAAACCCAGGCGTGGATAGACAACTCGCCGGTGTGCAGCCGCGAGCGAATCGAGGGGTAGGTGCGCAGGTTGTCGATTTGGGTAAGCACGTTTTCGGCCACTAGAATATCCAGCTTTTCTTCTTTATCTAGATGGCTGTAGTGGTCGGTGACCAGCTTGCGGGTGGCTTCGGTGTGGCGCAGCCAGTTGTAGACCAGGGGCATCTTTTCTTCTAGCTCTCCCAATTGCAGCAGCCCCTTCATAGCTCCGCAGTGGGTGTGGCCACAGATAATAATCTGCTGAATATCCAACGCTTCCATGGCGTATTCAATGGTGGCCCCTTCGCCGCCGTTGGTGGCCTCGTAGGGGGGGATGATGTTACCCGCGTTGCGGATGATAAACAAATCCCCAATGTCGGATTGGGTAATGATGGTGGGGTCAACCCTGGAGTCAGAGCAGCCGATGAACAAGACCCTAGGATGCTGCCCCTTGACCAACTGCTGAATCAGATCCTGATGGCTGGGGATGTATTGTTCCTGAAATTCGCGCAGGCCGCGCAGGATCTTTTTCATAGCTTTGGGGTCGGACGAAGGGGGACGGGACAGGGAAAGATTTCCATGGCTCAGTTATTGTTATCCCATATCTCAGGGACGCTGGTGGGAAAGATTTACTGATTGGGATGATTAAGGCTGCTTGGGGTGGCGCTATGGGTCTCTTAAGCCGCATCCCTACGAGCCCGTCGATAGTGTTTAGCCACCCACTCACTATCGTTGAGAAACCGCTGAAGGCTGGGGCTATCGTCGAGACTATCTCGAAGGCTATCTCGACAGTTGGCCAGGGTCACCTCCCAGCTTGCAGTTTTGCGGTTCGGCTGATACTGCCATCTGAGTAGGTGCAGCAGTAGCACCTTCAGGTAGCTACCCAGTTCTTTCTGTTCCCTACGACCCAGGTCGCCTAATTCCTCAACCAGGTTATCCACGTCCAGATCAGCCCACTGCCCCCTCTGTAAACAAGCGATTTGGTGCGCCGTCCACTGATAGAAGTCGCGGTTATGGAGGGTTGCTTTCGCCATGGGCTTTGGCCTCCATATAGATCAAGCATAGCGGCTCAGCCCATAATGGTTATGCCTGTGCCTCAGGCTCACCCCCCTGGTTCTCAGTGGCCCTGCGACCCAAATAGCGAGTTCTTTAATTTGCCGTAGCCCTAAAACACTGGCAAAGACTGGCCAAGTTCAAGTCTTAACTTTTATTTTAGACCTAGGCCTGGGCCTTCGCCGCGCCGCTGGGTAGCTTGAATTAATTCGCCCAACGCTAGATGCAGATTTAGAAACCCTTTATGGCCTCATATCTAGTACTGTAGAGATCCGCTATGGGCTGGCGTAGAAAAGCTAAAACTTGTTTGAGCGAATGGATCCAGCCGCTGCACTACCTTCTAGAAATGCCCTAAAAACCGACCCGTTGAAAACCTTCGATACGTCCCCTAGAACATCACTTAGAGGTATGCCGTGGATCAGGCGTTAAATCGGCTGTGGGAAGAGGTGCTGAGTCAGCTACAGGCCCAGCTCAGTCGTCCTACCTTTGAGACCTGGATCAAACCAGCCCAGGCCCAGGCCCTGAGTGAGGATGTCCTCATTATTTCAACCCCTAACCCCTTTGCCCGTAACTGGCTGCAAAAGCACTACGTGGGCACCATTACCCAGGTGGTTACCAATATCGTGGGGAAGCCCATAGTGGTGCAGGTTACCGTAGTACCAGAGGGGGAGACCGCTGCCCTGGCCCCCCCGCTGGCTAACGTGAACTGGCCCAGCCCCTCGGCGCTGCCCCGCCCAGCGGAAACCGAGGCAATCCGCCCTGAACGAGCTGACTACAACCACTTAAACCCTAAGGCGGTGTTTGCTCGGTTTGTGGTGGGGTCGAATAACCGCATGGCCCACGCCGCCGCCCTGGCGGTGGCCGAGTCGCCAGGGCGGGAGTTTAACCCGCTGTTTCTCTGCGGCGGGGTTGGCCTGGGCAAAACCCACCTGATGCAAGCCATCGGCCACTACCGCCAGGAGAACTTCCCCCAGGCTCGGGTCGCCTATGTCTCGACCGAGCAGTTCACTAACGACCTGATCACCGCCATTCGCAAGGACAGCATGCAGTATTTCCGCGCCCACTACCGGGATGTGGACATTCTACTGGTGGACGACATTCAGTTTATTGAGGGCAAAGAATACACCCAGGAGGAGTTTTTCCACACCTTTAATACCCTGCACGAGGCAGGCAAGCAAATTGTGCTGGCCTCTGACCGACCCCCCAACCAAATTCTGCGCCTGCAAGAGCGACTGATTTCTCGGTTTTCCATGGGGCTGATTGCCGATATTCAACCCCCTGACTTTGAGACCCGCATGGCCATTTTGCAAAAAAAGGCCGAATACGAGCAGGTGCATCTGCCCCGCGAAGCCATTGAGTACATCGCCTCTAGCTACACCTCGAACATTCGTGAACTAGAGGGGGCGCTGATTCGAGCCATTGCCTACACCTCAATTTCGGGACTACCGATGACGGTGGAGCATCTCAAGACGGTGCTTAACCCGCCCACCGACCAGATCGAAGCCTCCCCTGGGGCGGTTTTGGCGGCGGTGGCCGAACATTTTAAGGTATCTGTAGACGACTTGAAGGGGGCTTCGCGACGGCGGGAAATTAGCCAGGCTCGTCAGGTGGGCATGTATCTAATGCGCCAGCGCACCGACCTCAGCCTGCCCAAAATTGGTGATGAGTTTGGCGGCAAAGACCACACCACGGTGATGTATAGCTGCACCAAGGTCGAAAAGCTGCTCAAGCGCGACCTAGACTTGGCCCAGACAGTGCGCCAGCTCAGCGATCGCATCAACCTGACCGGTCAGGCTTAATCCGAGTCGCATAGCCTCGATTCCTAACAGGCCAGACCGTAGGGGCGTTGGCGCAGCCTAGCCAGAGGCTTTATGGCATTCGCCCGATTAAATTGGGGGGAGCCCAGCAGGATTTAGTACAAGCTGGTGGCGCTAGGCCAACGGCGGCACCCGGCGCCCGGCTCACGTACCGGCTCACGGATCAGACAGCGTTTCGATCAGCACATTTACCTGGTTTTGTTTTTCACTCAAGTAGGTTTCGCACTGCTGGAGCGCCTGCACCGCCTGCTCAAACTGGGTTAGCACCGTCGCCAGGGGCAACTGGCCCGACTCTAAGTCGGCGATGATCGTTTCCACGGCGGCGACCGCCGCTTCGTAGCTCCAGGACTCGGGCTGGGCCTTAGGGCCGGAGGATTTGGCTGGCATAGGGAACGTCCTTAGCAATTAAGTAGGCGGATGGGATCAAGCTGAAGCCGAGGTTTCTGGCTTAATTTCGGTAACCTGCACGGTCAGGTTGCCCTGGGCGAGCTGTACCGTCAGAGGCTGGCCGACGCTCACCGTGGCGGCATCGATCACCACCTGGCCGGTCGGGTCGCGTACCAGGGCGTAGCCGCGCCTGATCACCACTTCGGGATCGAGGGTAAGCAGGTGGTCGCGCAGAGTGCGGTGGCGTGCGGTGGCCTGGCGCAACTCTACCTGAATGTCTTGAACCAGGCGGCGCTTGAGCTGAGTTACAGCCTCCCGCTGCTGGGCTAGGCGCTGGTCAAGGCGAATCCGCAGGAGCCGCTGCCTGAGCCGCTGGGCCGCCTCGGTGGCGTCGCTGAGAGAGTCATTGACCAGGGCGCTGAGGAGCGCGGCCCGCTGCCGATGGGCCTCCACTAAATCCGCCAGGGCCGGAATCGCCGCCAGGGCCGCCGCCGTGGGGGTATGGGCACAGCAGTCGGCGGCCAAATCCGCCAGGGACTCATCCCGCTGGTGGCCGATGCCGGTGATCACTGGAATCGGGCAGGTAGCCACCGCCCGCACCACCCGCTCATCGTCGAAACATTCTAGATCTTCGCTAGCCCCGCCGCCGCGGGCCAAAATCAACACCTCGGCGCGGCCATCCTGGGCCACCCGCGCCATGGCCGCCACAATTGAGTCTGGGGCGGTTTCGCCCTGCACCGTAGCGGGGGAAAATAGTACATGCAGCCCGGGGTGATGCTGCCCCAACGAGCGCTGAATATCCCCCCAGGCGGCGGCCTGGGGAGAAGACACCACCGCAATGGTTTGGGGTAAGGGCGGCAGAGGACGCTTAAATTCGGGATCAAACAGCCCCTCGGCAGCAAGGCGCTGCCTGAGCTGCTTATAGCGCAAGGCTTTAAGGCCATCCCCCGTGGGCAGCACCTGCCACACGGTGAGCTGGTAGCTGCTGCGCTGGGGGTAAACCTTCACCGTACCCAGCACGGTAATTAGCTCTCCTGGGACGGGTTGGGCCTGCAGCCGACCAAACTGGCTGCGCCAGATGACGCAGTTGATAGCCGTATTGTCATCGGGATCGGTGAGGGTAAAAAACAGCCCCTTGGCATGGTTATTGGCGCTGGAGACTTCCCCCATTACCCAGATCTGCCGCAGGGCGGGGTCGTCTTCGAATACGGCTTTGATGTAGTCCACCAGCCCGGCCACGCTGACGGGGGCAGGGCTGGTGGCCCGGTCGGAGTCAAGATCGGTCATAGTGTCTTATGGCTCTGGCCTAAAGCCCTTGCGTTCAGGTCACTCAGGATGGTTTCCAGGTCTGCGATGGACGGCAGCAGCATTTCCACCCCAGGGGAGGTTTGGATATCTCTTCATGATATTTCCTCTCCCGCCAAAAAGAAGACGTGGCCGGGCCGCTCGTCTCTGCAAAGGGATCCGCCAATCAGTGCAAGGTGGGCATAGGCCGGTTCATCAGCCTAAAATTTTTACTAAAATAGACCATAATCCATATTCTATATTCCCGAGCCATGCCCCTTGCCCCCAGTCCATTGCCTATTCGCATCGAAACTGGCCAGGGCGATATTCGCGCCATCCAGCAGGGCCGCACCTGGGAACAGTTTAAGCACCTGCAAAAAGGCTTCGAAAATACCCGTGGAATTCGTCTGTTTTACTACAACGGCACCGTTGAAATCCTTATGCCCAGTGAAGCCCATGCGCTATTTAAAAGTGTGATTGGCTTTTTGATTGAAACCTTTTTGTTTGATCGGGCGATTGAATTCAAGCCGACCGGGTCAATGACGCAGGAGAAAGAGGGGGTAGCCGCCGCCGAAGCGGATGAATCCTACGAAATTGAGGGCCTGAAACTGGCGATTGAGGTGAATTTTACTCACCTAGATAGCTCGAAACTAGAGCGGTATCAAGCCCTTGGCCTTGATGAGGTTTGGATTTGGGAAGATGGTCTACTGGCGGTTTATCATCTCCAAGCGGGTCATATCGAAAAGGCCAATCGCAGCCTCATTCCAGCCTTGGCCGTAATTGACCTAGCGGTACTATCAGAGTGCATTCTAGTCGGCGAAACCTCTAGAATTAAAGCGGCTCAAACGCTGCTCAACGAATCTGCCGAGTAAAGGGAAAACGGCCCGTGGCGTCTGACCCAAACAAGATTTGGCTGGGGCTGGTGATTGGCAACAGTCGCCTCCACTGGGGCCTATTCAGCCATGACCGCTGGCTCGGCGGCTGGCATACTCCCCACCTCGACGATGGCCAAACGCAGATTCTTAAGGCCGAGAGGTTCTCTGCGATCGCTTGGCAGCACCTAGGCTTCTCTATCCCCCTACCTCAATTTGAGGACTCTGGCTTAACGCCCGAGCTTTGGGTGGCCTCAGTGGTTCGGCCGGAGCTGGATAAGTTAATCGACTATCCAGCGCTGTACGCTATTGAGACCTCAAGGGTGCCGCTCAGGGGAATGTATCCTACCTTGGGGGTTGACCGGGCGCTCGCCCTGCTGGGGGCGGGGCTGACCTACGGTTGGCCAGTGCTGGTCATCGACGGCGGCACGGCCCTAAGTTTTACCGCTGGGGCTGAGCACGGCTTTATCGGGGGGGCAATTTTACCGGGCCTGGGGCTGCAATTTAAAGCCCTCCACCGCCACACCGACCAGCTGCCTGACCTTCAGCCCAATGGGTTGGCATTGCCCTACCGCTGGGCCACCAATACCGCCGAGGCCATGGCTAGCGGCATTATTTATAGCCAATTAGCTGGCATCCGCGACTTCATCGCCGACTGGTGGCAGCGGTTTCCCCTGGGGCAGGTTATTTTTACCGGCGGCGATGGCGAAACCCTGGCCGCTACCTTAGCTCAGGTAGCGGCCAGGGTGGATGACCAGATTAAAGTTGACCCTAACCTGATGTTCTGGGGTCTAAGAGCCTGTCGGCAGCGCTCCCTATAGTCCCCTAATCCGGTTTTTGTAGGCAGCGGCGTCGGTGCCGTTACCGGCATTGCTATAGGTCGATTCGGCATTCAGGCTTTGTAAATTACCGACCCGGTTGCCGGGGTTGGGGTGGGTGCTTAAAAATTCTGGCTGTGCCCCGCCCATGCCCTGGAGCTTTTGCATGAAGGTGATAAACCCAGCCGGGTCATATCCCGAGCGGCCCATGGTATGGAAGCCGCGACGGTCGGCGTCGTACTCAGCCTCGCGGCTGTGGGGCAGCTGGAGGGCGAGTTGCACCCCCAGGTTAACCAGGGTATCTTGATCGACTTCTAGCGCTCCGGCAATGCCGTTAGTAATGGCGGCCTGACGCATTTGGTTAATGGCGTGCCGACCGGTAATGTGGCCAATTTCGTGGGCCATTACCCCAGCTAATTCAGCTTCGTTAGAGGCGGCTTTAATCAGCCCGGTTTGAATGTAGACAAAACCGCCTACGGTGGCAAAGGCATTAATGCCGTCATCATCCACTACCTGGAACGTGTAGGGAATGTTGGGGCGATCGCTGCTGGCCGCCAGGCGCTGACCAATTTCGTTGACGTAGCTGTTGATGGCGGAGTTGCCGTTGTATACCTTCGTTCCCTGAGCCTTAATCTGCTGATCAATTTGGCGGCCTAGATTGACTTCATCGCCATCCGACAGGTTGGCCAGCTGCACATACTGAATGCCCTGGAAAATCAGGTCAAAGATGCCCGCCTGGGAGGCCGTTGGGGTAGCCAGGCCAATGCCAACGGCCATGGTTAAGGCCACCAGGGCGTAGAGCCCCCGGCGATATAAGGATTTTGATCGAGTGGTGAGAGAAGAGAACATAGCGGTGTCCAAACGTGTGCGGAGGATTGCAGCAGCCCTTAACTTCAGGATTACCGCTGAGCGTAAAATTCTTCGGTAACCCCGTGCCACTTTTTAAACCTGCTCTTAGGCCGATGCCAGGCGGGGTTGATACAAGGGTTTAGGGTCAGCGGCTAACCCAAAAGTTATTACTTTAAGCGACGAGCAAATTTCCCCAGATGTGCCGCCCTATGCTTCAATGGTATCGACCAAACACCTGCATTGTGGGATCTAAATGACGCTACTCGACTCGAAAGGCCGACTGTTCGGCAAGGTCAGCATTTTAGATATCGGCGCAGCGCTGATTATTCTCATGGTGCTGTTCGGCATTTTTCTGTATCCCGGTACGTCTGGGTCGGTGGCCCAGGTGGGCGCTACCACCAAGCCTGTCGAAGTCGATGTCATGGTGCGGGGGCTGACCTCGACGGATCCAGAGGGGTTATTTACAACGATTCAAACCTCTGGCACCACTAATATTATTATTCGTAACCAGCCCTATGGCGAGGTTACGGTTAAGGGTGCCCGTAAACTGCCTCGCAGCACCGCCGTGCCCCAGCCCGATGGCACCGTTAAAGCCCTGCCCGACCCGCGGCCTGAACTCAACTACACCATTGATATGGTGGTTACCCTGGTGGGAGACGCCCAGATTACCGAGAACGGCCCGGTGTTTGGCAACAGCAAGGTCAAGGTGGGCACCCCCATTGAGCTAGACGGCGATCTCTACAACTTCAACACCAGCGTGGTAGACGTGCGGGTATTGGAAAGTAAGTAGCCTGTCTTGGTTTAATACCGGGTCAGCCACGGCGACCCTAGCCAGCCCTTCATCCTGCCATCCCCTCACACCCCCATCCCCCTTCACCCCAATGAGCACCGCCCAACTAGTTACCCCGTCCCTTCATTGGCAGGCCCTAGCCGACCAGGCCCTGGCGGGAGACTGCCTCAGCCGCGATAGCGCCCACGGGGTGCTCAATGCCCCCGATGCCGATCTGCTCGACCAGCTCGCGGCGGTATACCGAGTGCGGCGGCACTACTGGGGCAACCGGGTGCGGCTGCACTTTCTGCTCAATGCCCAAAGTGGCCTGTGTCCTGAGGACTGTCATTACTGCTCACAATCCAAAATTTCTACCGCCGAAATCGAGAAATACCCGTTCATGGCCCAGGATAAAATTCTGGCCGCCGCCGAACGGGCCCATGCCCTTAAGGCGGGCACCTTCTGCATGGTGATCTCGGGGCGATCGCCCTCAGAGCGAGTGTTTGGGGAGGTGCTGGCGGCGGTACGCGAGGTCAAGGCCCGCTACCCGATGAAGGTGTGCGCCTGCCTGGGGCTGCTTGATTCGCATCAAACCCAGCAGCTGGCCGCCGCCGGGGTCGATCGGGTGAATCACAACCTCAACACCTCTGAGAAGTATCACGCTGATATTTGCACCACCCACACCTTCCAAGACCGGATGTCTACCCTGAGGGCAGTGCAGGGGGCGGGGCTGAGTACCTGTTCGGGCGGCATCTTTGGCATGGGCGAGAGCGATGACGACATCATCGACATGGCCCTCAGCCTGCGGGAACTGAACGTTACCAGCGTGCCGCTGAATTTTCTGATTCCCATTCCGGGTACGCCCTTTGGCGATCGCCAGGCCCTCAGCCCCCGCCAGTGCCTGCGCATTCTTTGCCTGTTTCGGCTGCTGCTGCCCGCCCAAGAAATTCGCATTGCCGGGGGCCGCGAAGTGCAGCTGCGGCAGCTGCAGCCCCTGGGGCTGTACGCCGCCAACTCCATTTTTATCGGCGACTACCTCACCACCCCCGGCCAAGCCGCCCAGGCCGACTACGAGATGATTCGCGACGCCGGGTTTGTGCTAGAAGACCCGGCGGGCCATGAGTTACCTTTGCCGGTTGAGGGATGACATGGCGTAACCGTCGGCTGGTGCAGAGATAAGCAAGCGATGGACAGGGCTTGAAGAGAACGTGAATCAGGCTGGCGGCATTCCACCAAAAGCGCTGCCGCGCTGCCTCTGGCCTGGGCCGAAGCAACTTGGGCGGCAGCGATTAACGTCGGCCGTTGATCAAACTTGAACAGCGGAAGCCGCATAGGCCACCGGAATGGCCGGGCTGCTGCTGGCCAGATCCAGCGGGAAGTTATGGGCGTTGCGCTCGTGCATGACCTCAAAGCCTAGATTGGCCCGGTTAATGACATCGGCCCAGCTAGGCAGCACTCGACCCTGGGAATCTAAGATCGAATGGTTAAAGTTGAAGCCGTTCAGGTTAAACGCCATGGTACTAATGCCCAGGGCCACAAACCAGATACAAACCACTGGCCAGGCCGCCAGAAAGAAATGCAGCCAGCGAGAGTTATTAAAGCTGGCGTATTGAAAAATCAGCCGACCAAAGTAGCCGTGGGCGGCCAGAATATTGTAGGTTTCGCTCTCTTGGCCAAATCGATAGCCCGCGTTTTGAGACTGGCTATCGCTGGTTTCTCGAATCAGGCTTGAGGTCACCAAAGACCCGTGCATGGCGCAGAATAGCGACCCTCCTAACACCCCGGCGACCCCCAGCATGTGGAATGGGTGCATCAAAATATTATGCTCGGCCTGAAAGACAAACATAAAGTTAAACGTGCCGCTAATGCCCATGGGCAAGCCATCGGAAAAGCTGCCCTGGCCGATGGGGTAAATTAAAAATACCGAGGTAGTGGCGGCGACCGGCGCGCTGTAGGCCACGCAAATCCAGGGGCGCATCCCTAAGCGATAGCTCAATTCCCACTCGCGGCCCATGTAGCAGAGCAGGGCCGGAATGTAGTGGAAGGCAATCATTTGATAGGGGCCACCGTTATACAGCCACTCATCGAGGGTGGCGGCTTCCCAAATCGGGTAAAAGTGCAGCCCAATAGCGTTAGATGACGGCACTACGGCGGCGGTAATGATGTTGTTGCCGTAGAGCAAAGACCCGGCTAGAGGTTCACGAATGCCGTCGATATCCACCGGCGGCGCGGCGATGAAGGCAGTGACAAAGACCACCGTAGAGACTCCTAGGAGAGGAATCATTAATACCCCGAACCAGCCCACGTAGAGGCGGTTTTCGGTACTGGTGACCCATTCGCAGAATTGCTCCCACAAATTAGTCTGCTGGCGTTGAATGGTTGTTGTCATGGGTTATCCATAAAACTCGACGAAGTAATACAAGCATTAGAGCAAAACAACATGAAGATCTAAGGAAAAGACTTTAGGGACTGGTTGACTGACATAAGTTTCTCGCGTAGGTTGGGTTGAGGCGACGTAGCTGGCTTCCCGCAGGGTAACCCAACCCCAGCAACGGTTTCGTTGGGTTACGCTATCGCTAACCCAACCTACGGCAGAATGAGAGTTTCAAGAGTTTTGTCAGTCAATCAGCTTTAAGGATTTACATCGAGATAGAATAGTTAGATAAACCTAATTATCGTAGCTTTGGTGCGTCATCGCCCGGCGTGACGCACCAAAGCCAACTAATTGCGATCGGCGGGGTAGGTTTTATAGCCGTAGATAATAAAGGCCAGACAGCCGATCGCGAATAGCAGCAGGCTCAAAAATATCGTGCTGGCGGTGGAGGCAATTTGTCCTTCACCGTAGGCGAGGTAGAACGGGAGCGCCATGGTTATCTCCATCAGATTCAACGGTTAGGGAGGGGCTGTGAGAGGGGGAATTGATGCCCTAAATGTTGGTGGGCAATGCCCCCTATGGGTTTAAAAGTTTGTCCAGGGGCTGTTGATGTTGACCCCGTCGAGCAGGATGGTGCCGTTGTAAAGCTGCAAGATAATCAGCAGAAATAAAAACAGCATGATGATTAAAAACACCATGAACGGGGCCGTACCCCAGCCGGGGGTAACCCGGCCGGCTTCGGAGTTAAACTGCCGAAGAAAATACTGAATCGGGGCAACTTTTTTAGAGACGTATTTTTGCTGCATGGTTCGAGTCGGGTTGAGATCAGATGAGGAAATCGATCGTGGGTGAGTCAATTCGAATGACAGAACTCCTCACCCCCGAGCGAAGGCCTTGCCACGATCAAATCGTGGTTTGGCGGCTGGTGGTGTCGCCTACTTTTTGGAAGTAGCCCCACTCCACCTGCTCGACGGCGAGGTCAGGGTCAATGCCTGAGAATACGTCCTGGAAGAGGGCGCGCAGGCCGTGCCAGATGTGGCCAAAGAACCAAACCAGGGCAAAGCAGGCGTGGAAAAAGGCGAAGAAGCCTCGGTTGCTGGTTCTAAACGCCCCGTCGGAGTCGTAAACCGTGCGGTCAAACTCGAAGGGTTGCCCCAGCTGGGCTTTGCGGGCGTACTGCTTGACCTGGGGGGGGTCGGTGAAGGTTTGACCATTGAGCTGGCCGCCCAAAAAGCTGACGGTGACGCCGGTTTGCTCGAAGCTGTACTTGGCGTCGGCCTGGCGGAAGGGTATGTCGGCCCGCACCAGGCCCTCCTGGTCGGTCAGCAGTACGGGGAAATTCTCGAAGAAGTTGGGCATACGCCGCACCGATAGCTCGCGGCCCTCCTTGTCTTTAAAGACGGGGTGGCCCAGCCAGCCGGTGGGCAGGCCATCGCCATCGACCATCCGGCCGACCCGAAATAGCCCCCCTTTGGCGGGGCTATTGCCCACGTAGTCGTAAAAGGCCAGCTTTTCAGGAATCGCGGCCCAGGCTGCGGTTAAACTCTGGCCTTCCGCTACCGCCGACTGCACCCGACGGTTAATTTCTTTTTGAAAGTAGGCCTGGTCCCACTGGTAGCGGGTCGGCCCCCAAAGCTCAATTGGGGTGGTGGCGGTGCCGTACCACATGGTGCCCGTGGCAATGAACCCAGCGCAGAAGAAGACCGCCAGGCTACTGGCCAGCACCGATTCAATGTTGCCCATGCGCAGCCCTCGGTACAGGTACTCAGGGGGGCGCACCACAATGTGAAATAGCCCACCAATAATCGCCACTAGCCCCACAGCAATGTGGTGGGCCACCACGCCCCCTGGATTTTGGGGATTAAAGCCCGCTGGCCCCCAGTCGGGGGCGACCCCCTGCACATGGCCGGTGAGCCCAAAGGGGTCGGAGACCCACATACCTGGCCCAAAGATGCCGGTCAGGTGAAAGGCCCCAAAGCCAAAGCACAGCAACCCGGCCAGTAGCAGATGAATGCCGAAGATTTTGGGTAAATCAAGTACGGGTTTGTCGGTTTTGGGGTCAAAGAAGGTAGCGACATCCCAATACACCCAGTGCCAGCAGGCAGCCAAGAACTCCAGCCCTGAGAACAGAATGTGGGCAATGGCTACGGTTTCAAAGGTCCAAAAGCCGGGGTCGGCAAAGGTATCGCCGGTAATGCTCCAGCCCTGCCAGGAGTTGGTTACCCCCAGGCGAGCCACGAAGGGCATGAGAAAACAGCCCTGCCGCCACATGGGGTTGAGCACCGGGTCGGTGGGGTCGTAGCGGGCCAGCTCAAACAGCAGCATTGACCCGGCAAACCCTGCGCAGAGGGCGTTGTGCATCAGGTGTACGGCTAGCAGCCGACCTGGATCGTTGATCACCGAGGTGTGAACGCGGTACCAGGGAAGTCCCATGGCGGTGTTCTCCTTAGAGGGTTAACAGAAGGTCTTAACAGCGTGAATGGGCTAAGAAAAAAGCGGGTGAATCAGGTGCAAGATGCGATTCACCCGCGATCGCAGTCACGCCGATCGTTCGCTGGGGTCGATGGGAGCCATCGACAGCACCGGCTCGTTGTCGCGGTCGAGGCCGGTAATGAACCCCGCTGCGGTGGCCCTGGCCAGCCCCGCATGCCAGAGGTGCCCCACCAAAAAAAAGAAGGCAAAGATAAAGTGCGCCGACGCCAGCCAGGTGCGGGGAGAAACGTAGTTAAAGGCGTTGGTTTCCGTCGCCAGCCCCGCCACCGAGTTGATCGAGCCCAGGGGGGCGTGGGTCATATATTCAGCGGCGCGGCGCACCTGCCAGGGCTGAATGTCGTGCCTGAGCTTTTCTAGATCGAGGCCGTTGGTGCCGCGCAGGGGCTCGAGCCAGGGCGCTTTGGCATCCCAAAAGCGCATGGTTTCGCCACCAAAGATAATTTCGCCACTGGGAGAGCGCTGCAGGTATTTACCCAGCCCCGTCGGCCCCTGGGCCGAGGCCACATCGGCCCCCAGGTTTTGATCGCGCACCAAAAACACCAGCGACTGGGCCTGGGAGGCTTCGGGAATAGACGGCCCATAAAACTCGCTGGGATACACGGTGTTGTTAAACCAGATAAACGCCGTGGCGATAAACGCCTGCCCGGCAATGTTGCCCAGGCTCTGGGCCAGGTAGGTTTCACCGCTCCAGGGGTAGAGGTTGTGGGTCCAGCGCAGGGGCGGCACCAGAATGTGCCAGATGCCGCCGATCACCAGCAGGGAGCCGACCCAGATGTGGCCGCCGATTACGTCTTCCAGGTTATCGACACTGACCAGCCAGCCGCTGCCGCCGAAGGGGTTTTTGAACAGGTAGCCAAAAATAATTCGGGGGTCGAGGGTGGGGTTGGTAATCAGCCGCACGTCGCCGCCCCCCGGTGCCCAGGGGTCGTACAACCCGCCCCAGAACACGGCTTTGCACACAAACAACAGGGCAAACAGGCCCAAGACTAAGATATGAAAGCCCAAAATTTGAGCGACTTTACCGCGATCATCCCAGTCGAACTCAAAGAAGCCCGACAGCTTTTCGGGGCCGCGCAGGGCATGGTATACCCCGCCAAAGCCCAACACCGCCGAGCCAATCAGGTGGGCGACGCCAATGGCAAAGAAGGGGAAAATATCGATCACCTCCCCCCCGTGGCCGACCCCAAAGCCCAGGGTGGCAATGTGGGGCATGAGAATGCAGCCCTGCTCGTACATGGGCTGGGCCAGGTTGTAGTGGGAGACTTCAAACAGCAGCATTCCCCCAGCCCAAAAGGCTAGCAGGGCGGCATGGGCAATGTGTGCCCCTAAAAACCGGCCCGACAGTTCGGTGGTAATCAGCCGGGCGTTACCGGCCCACCAGGCATAGCCGCTCGATTCTTCGTCATAGCCCGCCTTCGGGGGAGCGGTGCGATCGCCGGGGTTCACAAAGGGAGTCAGGGTATTCAGGGAAATATTTTCGAGGGAGGAGGCAATGGGTTCGATCGGGGTTTCCACGGGGATAATGCTCCTTGAAAACGGTGAATTAGGAATTAGGTTTTCGGTTCAAGGTGTTCGGTTCTAGGTTCTAGGTTTCGGGTGTTCGGTTTCGGGTATTAGCCGAACACCAAACACCGATAACCCTCATCCCCTATTCCCCAAACCCACGGGGCAGGACTTCTTCGGGGAAGACAAACTTTTTGGCGGGCTGATCAATCTCAGACATCCAGGCTCTTACCCCTTCGTTGAGTAAGACATTTTTGGTGTAGAAGGTTTCAAATTCGGGGTCCTGGGCGGCTCGAATTTCTTGACTCACAAAGTCATAGGCCCGCAGGTTAAAGGCCAGGCCAATCATGCCAATGGCGCTCATCCACAGCCCTGTGACCGGCACAAACAGCATGAAGAAATGCAGCCACCGCTTGTTAGAAAAGGCAATGCCAAAGATTTGCGACCAGAACCGATTGGCGGTCACCATGGAGTAGGTTTCCTCCGCCTGGGCGGTGGAAAAGCCTTTAAAGGTGTTTTTGCCGGTGGAATCCCGAAACAGCGTATTCTGCACCGTGGCCCCGTGGATAGCGCAGAGCAGGGCGGCCCCTAGCACTCCGGTGACCCCCATCATGTGAAAGGGGTTGAGGGTGTAGTTATGAAACCCCTGGAAAAATAAAAGGAATCGAAAGATGGCGGCCACTCCAAAACCGGGGGCAAAAAACCAGCTCGACTGCCCCAGGGGATAGATTAAAAAGGTCGCCACAAAAACCGCAATCGGGGCTGAAAAGGCGATCGCATTGTAGGGTCGAATTCCCACTAGGCGAGCAATTTCAATTTGCCGCAGCATAAAGCCCATTAGCGCCAGCACGCCGTGGAAGGCGGTGAAATTCCACAGGCCGCCAATTTGGCACCAGCGGGTAAAGTCGCCGTTGGCCTCTGGCCCCCACAGAAACAGCAGGGAATGTCCCATGCTCTCAGCGGGGGTTGACACCGCCACGGTTAAAAAGTTACAGCCCTCCAGGTAGGAACTGACCAGCCCGTGGGTATACCAGGAGGTGACAAAGGTGGTGCCCGTAAACCAGGCCCCCAGAGCCAGGTAGGAGCAGGGAAACAGCAGCAGCCCCGACCAGCCAATGAAGACAAAGCGATCGCGCTTGAGCCAGTCGTCGAGGGTGCTAAGCCAGTTGCGGGAGGGTTTTAGGGCTCCCATGGTAATCGTCATAGTATTGTCCTCTACATTCAAACCGATGGATGTTTTATACCGGGATGCTCTCGCCGGGGCCGTCGTTCATAAAGTACGGCGGGCCGGGGAGGGCAATTTCCTGAATAATTTGATCGAGGTAGGGAACGACCTCGGCGGCGTCGGCCTCATTGAGCTGCTTGATGGCCTCGGCTTTCAGGCACCGCATGTACTGCACGATATTGGCCAGGGGAATGCCGACATTGCCGTAGAGGTCTTTCAGGCCGGTGAGGCCAATCTCCCGCAGGGGGCGATCGTTGCCTGCCAGCAGGCAGTAGCTAATTAGCCGCAGGTACCATCCCACATCGCGCTTGGCGGCCTCGGTCTTGAGCCGACTCCCGGAGTTGCTGGGGGTGCGGGGGCAAATTTTCCAGAACTGCCGGGTGCCTTTTTCCACGATGGTGGGGGCCTGTTTTTCCAGGTTTTTAGCGATTTGAATGCGCTCGGCCCCCGACTTGCAAAAATTCTGAATCATCCGCAGCTCCCCCGGAGTGGGGTAGCGCAATTCTTCATCGGCGTTGAGAATAACCTGCTTTACAATGCTCATGGGTTTGCAGAAAATGGGGTTTACTTGGGGTGAACCTGAATGCCGCCAAACCAGCCAATGGAGATGCGATAGCCAAACCAAGGATGGGACTGGTAAGCCGTTTTTAGCCATGCTTTAAACCAAACCAACGGCCTTTTGAGGGGGGCTAGAGGGGTTAGATTCATGGCTAGTTAGCCTCCGAGGGAGGGGCGACGGTGACCACCGCCGGAGCGGCCAGGTCATCCTCAGGGGAGGCAGAAGAGCTCTGACCTGGGTAGCCATTGACGATGGTCTGCTGGGCTCCAGCCATGGCTGGAGCCGGGGCGGCACTCTCGGCAACCAGGGTATGACTGGGGGGGCGCTTCAGGCTCTCTACGGCGGCGAGGCCCTGGGTGGCCATCCACTCCCCGGCGATGGCGGGGGTTTCGCGGGGTTTCCACCAGGCGGTGGGGCCGTGGGGCGATCGCAGGGCATAGCCGCGCGGGGTCAGGTAGCGCTCGTAGGGCACCGTGTCATCCCCAAACACCTGGGCATATTCGGCGCTGTCGATCAGGGCATCCACCAGGGCATAAAAGCCCTGTTTACCGGCCAGGTCGTAATAGCGATTCAGCTCTTCGCGGCCATAGGTGGGGCGACCCAGCAGGCGGCGGTGGATGATTTCAATTGACTTAGTTATGTACAAGCTCTCCCAGTACAACTGGCGGCAGGGGCGCGATTGAGCCAGCAGGCGGATAAACTCTCGCAGGGTCAGCTCCCCGCCCTTGAGCTTGGTTTCGGCCACCCGCTGCCGCTGGCTATCCAGTACCTCTCGACCAAACACCTGGCGATAGGCCCCGAGAATCACCGCCTCAATCGAGTGGTGGTTAACGTTCAGGTTAGGGCCTTGGGGGTGGTGCCCCGGCTGGGGCTGGTGAGAGGGCTCTAGCTTGAGGATGGCCTGGCCAAAGGTGCCGGGAATGCGACCCCAGTCGGTAGCGCCATTGGCCCCGGCGACGGAGCCATGATGACCATTGTGCAGCCCGCTGCCGATTAAAATGCGGCGGCTGGTGGGGCTAAAGTGGGCGGGCTGGGCGCTGGGCTGGCGCGTTTCGTGGGGAAAGATCGCCCCAAACTGAATTTCCAGGGGGTCGTTCCCGACGCCGTAGGGGTGCTGATTGGGCAGGGGTCGCTGGGCCTGGGCAAAGGTGGTGACAAACTGGGGCACCTTGCGGGCCGGGGCGCTGTATTTGAACAGGTCGATCTGGGGCCCCCAGCTGCGGCATTCCTGGGCCTCTAGCCCCAGCCCCCGCAGGTAGGGAACGGTTTCTTCGCCAAAGTAATCGGCGTATTCCTGGGAATCTACCAGGGCATCCACCAGGGCCGGTAGCCCCCCCTGGGAAATCACCTCGAAGTAGGTTTGAAATTCCTCCAGGCAGCTCAGCCCGCGCCCCAAAAAGTGCCGACTGGCCAGCTCAATTACCCGGCTGATGGTAAATGGCTCGTAGAACTCCCGCCGATACAGTCGAGATTTACCCAGGTGCCGAATGAACTCCTTCATCGTCAACTGGCCGCTCCGCAGCAGCGATTCTAGATCGGCCAAGGCCAGACCGTAGGCCTGGGTAATATCGCGCTCGAACACCTGGCGGTAGGCGGCGCGAATCGCCTCCTGGGTTTCGGTCTCTGACCGGCCGGGCTTCATCACCAGCTGGGGCTGGGGCAGGGCGCTGTGGTAGTAGCTCTGGGGCAGAGGTTGCCCAGGGTGCAGGTTTGATGCCCCAATCCGCAGGCGATCCGCCGGTTTTTCTGCCAGGTAGTCGGTGATCAGCACCTCAAAGTAGCCCTTGACTAAGGCGGCGGCCCCGGCATCTCGGGTCAGGCACTGGGTCGCCTGCCACTGCATTTCCCGCAGGGCGACGACGGTGGCCAGGGTGACATCTTCGGGAATCACACCCCGCAGCCCTCTAGTGTTGACGCTGAGAATGCTGGTGTCGCCCGCCACCACCGCATAGGTGATGTAGCGCAAAAACCAGGCCAGATCTCGCATCGACCGCCGCATGCGCACCGGGCCATACCGGGAGACATCAATGGTGCGAAACCGGCTGGGCAGACTGGGTCTGCCCTGGGCCAGGAGCGACTTCACCCAATCCACCAAACCGCTGGTGGGGTCAACCAAGAGCCGCACGCTGGCCTGGGGCTGGCCGCGCTGGTGACGGGCGTCGGCAGATAAGAAGTCTTCGCCCACGTAGTACCCTGACCCCGGCAGGCCGACGGGGTCGGTGGGCAGGTCGAGATAGCTCATCGCCGCGCCACCGCTAAAAATTCGGTTGGCCCCGGCGGCCACAATGCGCCCGGCGTTTTGGGTCAGCACGGCGGCTATTTCTAGGCGCTTGAGACCGGTGTCGAAAAAAGCCGATAGCTCCTTGAGCTCGCTTTGCCGGGGGTAGCGATCGCGCTGGGCGGCCTCGGCAATAACGGTGATGGGCAAGGTATGAAACGCTTGGGGATGGGTGACTGGGCTTCCCCCGTTGGTGCGATCAATCATGGCGGGTCTAGGCTCCCTAGGTTAGCTGGGCGGAAACGGGGCTACGGTGTCATCCCCTGAATCAGGTAGTCAAAATACGGTTCGACCTCGGCCCCATCCTCAAGGCTGAGCAGCTCCAGGGCCGCTTCCTTCAGGCAGCCCATGCAGTGCACAACGTTGCGGAGAGGAATTTCCAACGAGGTGTACATCTCCTTAGCGCCTTTGAGCCCGCTAGCCTGGATCGGGTCAATGTCGCCGACCACAACGGCATAGGTAATCAACCGCAGATACCAGCCCTGGTCGCGCAGGCAGGAGGCCCGAAAGGTGGGATTGCCGCTGTTGCTGGGGGTAATCGGGCGACGCTGCCAGAAGGCTTCGCTACCCCTAGCCACGATGGTGTCAACGTTGGCCGTTAAAATCGAGGCGATCCGCAGCCGCTGGTCGCCATCCTCAAAGAATCCGCGCAGGGCGTTGAGTTCGCCCCGGCTGAGGTAGCGCGCCTCGCGGTCGGCATTGGCAATGGACTGGGTGATGATGCTCATGGGAGGGGTGGGGGGGTGGGGGAAGGTGCAAGGTGAGGGGTGAGGGGGAAGGTGCAAGGTGGGGGGTGAGGGAGGGTGCAGGGGGGGGCTGGCAAACAAATAAAGTCCTACCGTCATTCCCGCGGAGGCGGGAATCCATGACGAGTCTGTTGCTTGAGTCGGCACTTTATTTCAGCGCAACTCCCTCAGGTGGCGGTTGAACCTGAAACCCTACACCTGAAACCCGCAACCCTACACCTAAAACCCTTTCCCCTAACTCAACCCGGTGCAAATGTGGTCAAAGTAGACCCCCATTTCTTTGCCTGCCTCGGCTCCGACGATTTCAGCGGTTACCTCTTTCATCGCCTGCACCGCCCGCACGGTGGCTCCCACTGGTACTCCCAGAGAGTTGTAGGTTTCCCGTAGGCCGTTGAGCACCCGCTCGTCTAAAATCGACGGGTCGCCGGCCAGCATGGCGTAGGTGGCGTAGCGCAGGAAGTAGTCCATATCTCGCACGCAGGCGGCGTACCGACGACAGGTGTACATGTTGCCCCCGGGGGCGGTGATGTCGGTGTACAGCAGCGATTTAGCCGTGGTGCGGGTGACGATGGTGGAGGCATTGGCGCTAATCGCCATGGCTGCCCTGGCCCGCAATTCGCCACTGCGAAAGTAAGCCTGCAGGTTATTGAGGGATGACTCATCCAGGTATTTACCCTGGGTATCGGAGGTATTAATCAGCGTTGTGATGGCGTCTTGCATAGTTGATTTCCTAAGGTGTGATAGTGACAACGAATTGAGGATGAATTTAGGACAAGGAGTGAATGATTAAATCAAAGTAAGGGGCTACCTCGGCGCCATCCTCTTCACTCATTAAGGACATCGCCTCGGCTTTGAGACAGCGCATACATTCGGCAATGTTGCGAATGGGAATTTCTAGGTTGTTGTACATTTCTTTAATGCCCACGGTGCCAATTTCTTCCAGGGGTCTTTCACTCCCCGCCAGAATTGAGTAGGCAATCAGGCGCACGTACCAGCCCTGGTCGCGCTGGCAGGAGGCTGTTTTGCGTTCGTTGCCGCTGTTACTCGGCGTATTGGGGCAGCGTTCCCAAAATCTAGCACTGCCGTTTTGCACAATACGTTGCTCATTTTCAGCCAGAACTTTGGCGATGCGAATGCGTTGATCGCCCGTTTTTACGAAGTCTTGGTAGATGCGGATCTCCTTCGGAGCCGGATAGCGGGCTTCGCTGTCGGCATTTAAAATCAGTTCTGTCACTAAGCTCATAGGGTTACCTTCCAGAAATTGATCAGATACTTAAGACGGGGGCTGTCAAGCGTTGTGGCCATGTCTAATCATCGATTGCTAGGAGAATAAACAATAAAAATGAAGAACCTGTGAAAGTATGAATGTGGTCTTCAAAAAACTACATAATGACGCATCGTTTGCCCAGCTTGATGGCTGACATGATCGCTAACTCGGCATGATACAGGCCACCCATTGACGGCATTTCTGTCGCCTCTTCCCAGGAATTTCAGGGTTTGGTGCTTCAATCAATGACTGTCCTTAACGCGAATTAAGCTGCCCGGAGCGGCTTGTACCAGCGTCAGGGAAGCCATCGTAAACCCTATGCCAGCGAGGTCAATTTAATGCGCTATCGCCCTATAATCGCCCTGGTTCTCGCCCTCTGTCTCGGTTTAATCACCGCCTGTAGTGGAGCGTCTCCAGGGGGCGATCAATCCCTTAGCTATGACCAAATTAAAGGTAGTGGACTGGCCAATCTCTGCCCGCAGATCCCTGAAACCCGGCGGGATGCTATTGCCATTGCCCCCAACCAGGCCTATGCCTTAAAAGAGCTGTGCCTGCAGCCCCAAGCCTTTTTAGTCAAGCAGGAACCCCTGGTCAAGCGCCAGGCTACGGCAAAATTTATCCCCACCAAGCCCTTAACCCGCGCCAGCTTTTCCATTGACCAGGTCAGCGGCTTGCTCAAGGCCGACCCCGAGGGTCACCTCACCTTTGTGGAGCAGAGCGGCTTCGATTTTCAGCCCATTACCGTGCAGTTGCCCGACGGGGAGCGGGTGCCCCTGCTGTTTTCGGTCAAGGGCCTGGTGGCGCAGACGCCGGCAAATACCCCTAGTCTTAACACTTCCACTCAGTTTAAGGGCACGTTTCAGGTGCCTGCCTACCGCACTGCGGGCTTTTTAGACCCCAAGGGGCGAGGGGTGTCCGTAGGCTACGATGCGGCGGTGGGGCTACCGATTCAGGCCGACAGTGAGGAATTTCAGCGGCCTAACCACAAGGTTTTTGAGATCCACCAGGGGGCGCTGACCCTCCAGGTCAACCGGGTCGATCAGAGCACCGGGGAGATCGCTGGGCTGTTTGAAAGTATTCAGCCTTCGGATACGGAATTTGGCGTTAAAGAGCCCATGGATGTCAAGATTCAGGGCGTTTTTTATGCCCGACTGGAGGCCGAAACGGCCTAGCGGTTGGATAGACCCCAGGGTTTTTGAAAAACCCTGGGGTCTGCTGGTCAGCTACCCAACCGCTGGACACCTACCGCCCTGGCTTACCGCTGGCCCAGAGGCGGCCAACAATGTTGGGCTGCGCTAGCACATAGCCCGAAATATCGACTAAATCATCTTCGGTGAGGTTCTTCATTCGGGGGAATAAATCGACCCGGGCTTTGGAGGGATGCAGTTCCTCCAGAGAGTCGAGGCCGTCGTAGGTGGTGGGGTTGTGTAGGTAATCGACTAGGCCTGCTAAGTTATTGCGATTAGGAGTGGCCAGGGCCAGAATTTGGGGAGCTAAATTAACGTCGGGGTTTGGCTTGGTAATGCCGTCTAAATGACAGGCAGAACAGGTTCCATTGAATTTTCTTTGCCCGTTATAAATTTGCTCCTCGCTGAGGGTAATCACATCCCCGACCGCATTCAGCGGCACCGTGCGGGCGGTTTCGCTAATGGCAATGGCGCGGGCGGCGGGGGCGGGTATTTGGAGGGCTATCCAGGCGGCCAGACTCACCGTCAGCAAGATTTTTCTGGGGTCAAACTTACCAATGAAATGAATCATTTAGATCATCCTTAAATGCGCTTCAATGCTATTGAAGCTATCATGATTTTAGGAATTTCCATCTACCTGATTCAATTTGAAAAATATTTCTTTAAGTGATCGCTGCAATCAATACATTTTATTGAATTCAGTATTTTTCGACCCACTTTTCACCAGAAATTCTTTCTTTTGTGCCTGGTCTAATTGCCAGTTCAGGCCTGGCGACGGACAGACCTAGCCGGGCATGTAACTTTCCTTAAAGTCGGTTTGCGTCTTCCCAGGTTCTTCACTTTTCTTTCCTATGTTGGGTTGAACAGTAATCGAATGCGGCCCACAACTCGTTAGGCCTCACACCTCTTGCCACAACAAGCTACAGCAGAAGAGGAACTCTATATGATCACACAGATTGGTAGAGCGGTTGCCATCAACCGCCCTAGCCAACTTAACGCTTCAGTCCACAGTCCTCCCGCCGATACCTTAGCAAAGCGGGGAAAAATTCACCCCTGGGAGCGCTTTTGTCAATGGGTAACCAGTACTGAAAATCGTATTTACGTGGGCTGGTTTGGAATTCTGATGATTCCCACCATGGCCACCGCCGCCATTGTGTTTGTGCTGGCGTTTATCGCCGCCCCAGCGGTCGATATGTACGGCACTGGACAGGCCGTTTCAGGGTCTTTATTCGACGGCAATAACATCATTACCGGGGCCGTAGTGCCCACGTCGGCGGCCATTGGCCTGCATTTTTACCCGATCTGGGAGGCCGCCTCCCTGAAGGAATGGCTTACCAATGGCGGCCCCTATCAGCTAATTGTGCTGCATTTCATTATCGGCATTATTAGCTATCAAGATCGAGAGTGGGAGTTGAGCTACCGCCTCGGCATGCGCCCCTGGATTTCTTTGGCGTTTACGGCCCCGGTGGCGGCGGCGGTGTCGGTGCTGCTGATTTACCCCGTGGGCCAGGGCAGCTTTTCGTCGGGCCTACCCCTGGGCATCTCCGGCACCTTCACCTTTATGCTGCAGTTCCAGGCCGATCACAATATTCTGGCTAACCCCTTTCACCAGCTCGGGGTGATCGGTGTCTTTGGGGGCTCGCTACTCTGCGCTGCCCATGGCTCTCTGGTGACCTCGGCGCTGATTCGTCAGCCCGATGGCGCCGCCCCCTGGCCCCGGCGATCCTGGGCCAAAAAGTCTGGCCAGACCTACAGTTTTGAGCATATTCAGGCCCACCAGGAAAAATTATTTTGGCGCGGCATCAGCTTTAGAGACTCGCGATCGCTGCACTTTTTTCTGGCCGCCTTTCCGGTGGCGGGCATTTGGTCGGCGGCGCTGGGGATAGATATGGCCGCCTTTGGATTTGACCGCTTTGCGGTCGGGTGGGAGCCCGAGAGCTATCTGCAAAAAACCGTGGTGCCCACCTGGGCCAACCTGATTACCCAGGCCAACCTAGGCCTTCAGGCGATTGAAGATCGCGATCAAACCCGGTTTCCGGTATGGCTGGAAGCGGGGGCTGAGCTCGAACCGACCCAGCCGCCCGAGGGGCCGGGTGGCCGGGCTCTCTAATCAATCCAGAATCGTAGACGATTCCGGTTTATCCCTAGGCTCGACCTGCGGGTTGAGTACCCCGCATCACCACAGGCGTTTAGCGAAAGTAAGTAAGGAGCGTTTTCATGACAACCAGTCCTCCAGAACAGGGACAACGGGTGAGGGTTGTCGTCGACAATAATCCGGTGCCCACGTCCTTTGACAAGTGGGCGCAGCCGGGGCATTTCGACCGCACCCTGTCGCGCGGCCCCAAAACCACTACCTGGATTTGGAATCTCCACGCCGATGCCCATGACTTTGACAGCCACACCAGCGACCTAGAAGATATTTCTCGCAAAATCTTCGCCGCGCATTTTGGCCATCTGGCCGTCATCTTTATCTGGCTCAGCGGCATGTATTTCCACGGTGCCCGCTTTTCCAACTTTTCCGCCTGGATGAGCGACCCCATTCACGTCAAACCCAGTGCCCAGGTGGTCTGGCCGATCTTCGGCCAGGAGATTCTCAACGCCGATGTGGGGGGCGGCTTCCACGGCATTCAGATTACCTCAGGGCTGTTCCAAATGTGGCGGGGCCAGGGGTTTACCCACGAGTTTCAGCTCTACTGCACCGCCATTGGGGCCCTGGTGATGGCCGCGGTGATGCTGTTTGCGGGCTGGTTTCACTACCACGTGCGGGCCCCCAAGCTAGAGTGGTTTCGCAATTGGGAATCGATGATGAACCACCACCTGGCGGGGCTGCTGGGCCTGGGGAGCCTGGGCTGGGCCGGGCATTTAATTCACGTGGCGCTGCCCACCAACCACTGGCTGGATGCCGGGGCCGCCCTGGAGGATGTGCCCCTCCCCCATGAATTCATTCTCAATAAAAGCCTGATGGTGGATCTTTACCCCAGCTTTGCCCAGGGAGTGAAGCCGTTTTTTACCTTTAACTGGTCGGCCTACGCTGATTTTTTGACCTTTAAGGGAGGCTTAAACCCGGTGACGGGCGGTCTGTGGATGACGGATATTGCCCATCACCATGTGGCCATCGCCGTGCTGTTTATTATTGCCGGGCATTTCTACCGCACCAACTGGGGCATTGGCCACAGCTTTAGAGAGCTGCTGGATGATGCCCGCACCCCCAAGATGCTGCCGATCTTCAACTTCATTGGGCCGGTGGGGCACCGGGGCCTCGACAAAATTTTTGAGACCTCCTGGCACGCCAATTTGGCCATTCACCTGGTGCAGTTTGGCACCGCCAGCCTGCTGGTGGCCCACCACATGTACGCCATGCCGCCCTACCCCTACCTGGCGACCGACTATGCCACGGTCACCTCGCTCTTTACCCACCACGTGTGGATTGCGGGCTTCTGTATCGTGGGCGGTGCGGCCCATGCGGCCATCTTCCTGGTGCGCGACTACAACCCCTCTGACCACGTTAACAACGTTCTCGATCGCACCCTGCGCCATCGCGACACGATCATTTCTCACCTGGCCTGGGTCTGCCAGTTCCTGGGCTTCCACAGCTTTGCCATGTACTGTCACAACGACACCATGCGAGCCTTTGGTCGCCCCCAGGATATGTTCTCCGACACGGGCATTCAGCTGCAGCCGATTTTTGCCCAGTGGATCCAGCATATTCAAACCCTGGCGGTGGGGACGACCCTACAGGCGGCGGAACCGCTGGGCAATATGTTTGGCGGGCTGCGCAATATCGATCTGGCGGGCATTGGGGTGACCGCCCCAGGGCTGAGCGGCCCGGTTAGCCATGCCTTTGGCGGCGGCATTGTCGCGGTGGGGGGCAAAGTGGCGATGATGCCGATTCAGCTGGGCACCGCCGATTTCATGATTCACCACATCCATGCCTTCACCATCCACGTGACGGTGCTGGTGCTGCTGAAGGGAGTGCTGTTTGCCCGTAGCTCCCGGCTGATTCCCGACAAGGGAGAGTTGGGCTTCCGCTTCCCCTGCGACGGCCCCGGTCGCGGCGGCACCTGCCAGGTGTCGGCCTGGGATCACGTCTTTTTGGGCCTGTTCTGGATGTACAACTCCCTATCTATCGTCGTCTTTCACTTCTTCTGGAAGATGCAGTCGGATGTGTGGGGCACGGTCAACGCCGACGGCACGATTTCCCACATTACCAATGGCAACTTTGCCCAGTCGTCGATTACCAACAATGGCTGGCTGCGCGACTTTCTCTGGGCCCAGGCCAGCCAGGTGATCGGCTCCTACGGGTCGGCCCTGTCGGCCTATGGGCTGCTGTTTTTGGCAGGGCACTTTGTCTTCGGCTTTAGCCTGATGTTTTTGTTCAGCGGTCGGGGCTACTGGCAAGAGCTGATTGAGTCCATCGTTTGGGCCCACAACAAGCTCAAGATCACCACCGCTATTCAGCCCCGCGCCCTCAGCATTACCCACGGCCGCGCCGTGGGGGTGGCTCACTACCTGCTGGGGGGCATTGTCACCACCTGGGCCTTTTTCCTGGCCCGGATGGTGGCGGTGGGATAGGGGTCGCCTGGGAGGGGTGAGGGGCGGAGTCAGCCCAGGCTCCGCCACCTCCCCGCCCGTCCGGGCCTCCCTCCGGAAAGGGGATGAGACGATTCCCAATCTTCAACGTTTTAGCGTTCAAACTTTCTGACGTTCTAACCTTCGAACCATGGCGACAAAATTTCCTAAATTCAGTCAGGATTTACAGCAAGATCCGACCACCCGTCGGCTCTTCTATGCCATCGCCACGGCCCATGATTTTGAAAGCCATGATGGGATGACCGAAGAGAATCTGTATCAGCGGATCTTCGCCTCCCATTTTGGCCACCTAGCCATTATCTTTCTATGGATTTCTGGCATTTTGTTTCATGTGGCCTGGCAGGGCAACTTCGAGCAGTGGATTAAAGACCCGCTGAACACCTCCCCCATTGCCCACGCCATTTGGGATGCCCAGTTTGGCCCTCCGGCGATCGAGGCCTATACCCAGGCCGGGGCACTCAACCCGGTGGATATCTGCTACTCCGGGGTGTATCACTGGTGGTACACCATCGGCCTGCGCACCAATAACGACTTGTTTACGGGGTCAATGTTTTTGCTGCTGCTGGCCGCCGTCATGCTTTATGCCGGGTGGCTGCACCTGCAGCCCCGGTTTCGCCCCAGCCTGGCCTGGTTTAAGAATGCTGAATCGCGGCTTAACCACCACCTGGCCGGGCTGTTTGGAGTCAGCGCCCTGGCCTGGACGGGGCACCTGGTGCATGTGGCAATTCCCGAATCGCGGGGGCAGCACGTGGGCTGGGATAATTTTCTGCAAATTCGCCCCCACCCCGCCGGGCTAGCGCCGCTGTTTTCGGGAAACTGGGGGGTCTATGCCCAAGCCCCCGACACGGCGGGGCACCTGTTTGGCACCGCCGAGGGGGCGGGCACGGCGATGCTGACGTTTTTGGGGGGCTTTCATCCCCAAACCGAGTCGCTCTGGCTGACGGATATGGCCCATCACCACCTGGCGATCGCGGTGATTTTTATCATCGCCGGGCACATGTACCGCACCAACTTTGGCATCGGCCACAGCATCAAAGAAATGACCGAAGCCCTCCAGGGGCCGGGCTGGAAGGGGTTCTTTATTGCCCCTCGCACGGGCCGCGGCCACCAGGGCATCTACGACACCTACAACAACTCCCTGCACTTTCAGTTGGGCTGGCACCTGGCCTGCCTGGGGGTGGTAACGTCGCTGGTGGCCCAGCACATGTACGCCATGCCCCCCTACGCCTTCATGGCGAAGGACTACACCACCATGTCGGCCCTCTATACCCACCACCAGTACATCGCCGGGTTTTTGATGCTGGGGGCCTTCGCCCACGGGGCGATCTTCCTGATTCGCGACTACGACCCGGAGGCCAATAAAGATAATGTGCTGGCTCGGGTGCTCGACCACAAAGAGGCGATTATTTCACACTTGAGCTGGGTATCGCTGTTTTTGGGCTTTCACACCCTGGGCATCTATGTACACAACGACTGCGAAATGGCCCTGGGCAGCCCCGAAAAGCAGATCCTGGTCGAGCCCGTCTTCGCCCAGTGGATTCAGGCGGTGCACGGCAAGACCCTGTACGGGGTCAGTTCGCTACTGTCGAACCCCGACAGCATTGCCTCCACCGCCTGGCCCAACCATGGCAACGTCTGGCTGCCAGGCTGGCTAGAGGCGATTAACAGCGGCGCTAATTCCCTATTTCTCACCATTGGGCCGGGGGATTTTCTGGTGCACCACGCCATCGCCCTGGGCCTCCACGTTACGACCCTAATTTTGGTCAAGGGGGCGCTGGATGCCCGGGGCTCGAAGCTGATGCCCGACAAAAAAGACTTCGGCTACAGCTTTCCCTGCGACGGCCCCGGGCGGGGCGGCACCTGCGACATCTCGGCCTGGGATTCGTTCTACCTGGCCACCTTCTGGATGCTCAATACCCTGGGATGGGTGACCTTCTACTGGCACTGGAAGCACCTGTCGATCTGGTCGGGCAACGTGGCCCAGTTCAACGAAAGCTCGACTTATCTGATGGGCTGGTTCCGCGACTACCTGTGGCTCAACTCGGCGCAGTTGATCAACGGCTACAACCCCACCGGCACCAATAGCCTGGCCGTGTGGGCCTGGATGTTCCTGTTCGGACACCTGGCCTGGGCGGTGAGCTTTATGTTCTTGATCACCTGGCGGGGCTACTGGCAAGAGTTGATCGAGACCCTGCTGTGGGCCCACGAAAACACCCCCCTGTCCTTCGGCTATCCCAAAGATAAGCCCGTGGCCCTGTCTATTGTGCAGGCCCGCCTGGTGGGGCTGACCCATTTTACCGTCGGCTATATTGCCACCTACGGGGCGTTTTTAATCGCCTCCACCGCCAGCCGATTTCCCTGACCTTAGGCCGGGGGAGGCATGACCGGGGCATTCTCCCCTGCTCCTCCGGCCCCCAAGCTGCGGACTCTCCTCGTCCCAGATCAGTCCTGGTCGAGGTTCAGCGACCAGGACTTTTTCCCTATTTACCCTGTGAGGCCAACCCATGACTACCACCTCCACCCCCGCCTGGGCCGATGCCTATGCCGATGCCGCCAACGATCCCGTTCAGCCTTACCTCGGCCAGCCCTGGCTCGGTAACCTAGCCACCCCCATCAACAGTTCTAGCCTGGTTAAAACCTACATCAACAATCTGCCCGCCTACCGCCCCGGTCTCAGCCCTTTTCTGCGCGGGCTGGAAATTGGCATGGCCCACGGCTATTTTTTGGTTGGGCCAGAGGTCGTGGTCGGCCCCCTGCGGGAAACCGCCCACGGTGCCAACCTCAGCGGCCTGATCACCGCCATCTACATCACCGTATCGGCCTGCCTGGGCATCTCGATCTTTGCTCTCTCCACCTTCCAGAACGATCCTCGGGGGGCCTACAACTCCCATTCCCAGGATCGCCTCCGCCCTCTGCGCAATAAAGAGGACTGGTTTCAGCTCAGCAGCGGCATTCTTTTGGGCTCCATGGGCGGGGCGATTTTTGCCTACGTGCTGCTCGAAAACTTTGACGACCTCGATGCTATTCTGCGCGGTGCTGTGAATGTGAGTCAGTCACTGTTAAGTGGAGGAGTGGGGTAAAGACGTAGTTGATAGTTCACGCCCTCAAACCCGAAACTTGATACCCGAAATCCAAGACCCCAATCCCGAAAGCCAATACCCAAAACAAGGAGCCCTCCCATGGCCGACATGACCCAACTTACCGGAGCCTACGCCGCTGCCTGGCTGCCCTGGATTATGATTCCGATGATTTTCTATATTCTGCCGTTTCCCATTTTTGCCATCATCTTCTTGTGGATCGAGCGAGAAACTAACGGGGATAGCAACCTGGGACAAGAGCCCATGAATCCTGTCTCCGATTATCCCAGTTCTGACTATCCCGGTTCTGATTATCCAGCCTCGGCTTCTGCTGAGTCGAGTTAATGGATATCAGTTTAATGGATGTCAGTTCAAGGCACTATTCAAGGAGAACCTACGCCCATGAAAATCCTGTTTGGCATGTTGCTGATGATTGCTGTTTGGCTCAGCCTGGTGCCACCCGCATCGGCGGCGGGAAATACCCACCTGGTACCCTGTCAAGATTCGGCGGTTTTTTTAGACCGCATGCAAAAGGCTCCCCAAAATTATTATTTTGACCAGCCCTACAAAGCCTATTCCGCTAATTTGCTCTGCGGCGACGATGGCCTCCCCCACCTCCAGCTACGTCTCGATCGGGCGGTGGATGTGGCGATTCCCTTCGCGATCTTCTTTTACTTTGCCGGGTTTGTGGGTTGGTCGGGGCGATCCTACTTAATTGGCAGCAAACGGGCAACTAAGCCCGAAGAAGCGGAAATTTTCATCAACATATCCCTGGCGATTCGTTCGTTTACCCAGGGGTTATTGTGGCCACTGTTGGCCTTTAAGGAACTCACCACTGGCGAACTAACGACTAAAGAGTCTGAACTTTCCGTATCTCCCCGATAATGCCCCCAATAGTTTTGGAGAATTACCATGACGGCTTTGATGAAGTATTTAACCAGCGCTCCGATCATGGCTACCCTGGCCCTAGTCATTTTATCGGTAGTGATGATTGAGCTCAATCATTTCTTCCCTGGCTTGCAGTATGGCACCTATTTCCATTCTGCACCTTGAGCATCAGGCTTCAGAATTAAGGGGGCGGGTTTCAGGTATCGAGTTTCAAGAATAAGGGACATACGCTTAAATAAAGTACCTTGGGAGGTGTTGCTGAATTGAGGCCTGAATTTGGGTAGGGGCAAACGGCCGTTTGCCCCTACGAGGGACTTTGAAGGCTTGATTCATACCTATGTTCAGCAACGCCCCTAGGGACTAGTGGAGCCCGGCGTAACTATGTACACCATTAGCGATGACTGAGGTGTAGGGTATAAGGTTAACGGTAGGGAATAGAGAGACTTCCGCCGTCATGTACTAGTACCTAGGGCTGAGTCAAATCTCGCTAATTGTGGGGGCTGAGCAGTGCTCGGCTCTTAGGAGATTGTTTTTATAGCGGTTCTCATTTGATTGGGGTGCATTGCTGCGACGATCTAATCCCCCCAGACTCTCGTAGTCACAGGTCACTCGATAC
>DAIUJR010000007.1:0-107322 GCA_036848635.1 Nodosilinea sp. CTOTU7336 | reverse complement strand
AACCGGGGGAGATGCTGACCCACAGCAATTTTTCTCCTATTTCCGATAAAGTCTGGTGCATTGCTTTTCTATCGGTGCATTACTTCGCGAATGCACCCTACATGGGTCTAGCGATGATGCATCTACCCCCTACCCCTGCTGTTATCAACTCACGGTCTGAGCCTACTGTAGAGCGGATCGAGATCCTGGAAGCCTTCGTTGACCTGCCCGATGTCCGCCGGGCCGCTGGCAAACGGCATGTATGGCCCTATGCCTAGCGCTCTTGACCCTGGCGGTGACCGCCGGTAACCAAGGATTTCTGGCCATTGGCGACTGGCTTAACAGCTACCGTAGCGAGCTGATGGCCCTTTTTAAGCCGCCCCAGCAACGGCTCCCCTCCTACAGCACCCTTCGCCGTGTGCTCCTCAAGCTGGATTATGCGGACTCTTCAGCGGCCTTAGCCCGATTCTTTGGCATTCAGCCCTTACCCGGCGAGCCCTTAGCGGTGGATGGCCAGGTCTTGCGGGGGGCGTATCAATTCGAGACCGACAATCCTGACTCGCCGCCTTACCCGGCGATTAGGCTGGTCAGGGCCTATCTGGTGGAGCGAGGTCTGATTCTGGAGCCCTATCCGGTAGACGGCAAAACCCATGAAATCATGCACGACTCTCGATGACATCAAACCCTGGCCAGGGCTGAAGTCTCTGATTCGCGTAGAGCGTGGGCGCCAAGTCAAGAAAGCTCGATACCCTCAAGACCATTTTTAGAATGAAATAGCCCTGCTAAATAAGCTGGGCTGCAAACGAGGCTAATGCCTTAATGGGGTCAACCATTGCTGAGTATCAAAGCGTATAAAATTACGCACCTTTATATTACGTACAACTTTGTCCTTAGAATCGGCACAAAGGGTGTTGCTATATTGGTACAGCTATGGCAGTATACACAGTTGTCTGGATGAGCATACCGACTGAACAAATCCCTAAGATATTCTATCGCTCATATCCTTAGATAAAGCCTATGTTGAGCTTCGGGGTAATCGTTTGCACCTACAACCGTCGAGACATTCTAGAACAGTGCCTTGAGGCCTGGAGTCAGGCCAACCAGCGGCCCGATCAGTTTATCGTTGTGGATGCCACGGCCGGTGCTGAAAGCTACAAAAATACTTTGCTGAGCAAATTTCCAAAACTGTTTGCTCAGCCTGAAAGCCAATACATTGTGACGAAGCAGCCAGGCCTAACGCGCCAGCGCAACTTAGGCCTAGCCGCTATTAAAACCGATATTGTCTGCTTCGCGGATGATGATACCTTCGTGCGGCCTAACTACATCGAAAAAATTCTTACCGTCTTTGAGCGAGACACCAATGGCCTCATCGGTGGGGTCAATGGCGTTGCTGTTGGTCAATTTGACCGCTGGCCCCAGCGGAATTATCGAGCCTTTCGTAACTATATTCGTCATCACTTCGGCAGTCTTATTCAGCGCATCCATGTGCCCAAACAAGAAACTCAGGTCTTTACTCCCCTGCCCACCGAGTTTAAGCATCTGCGGCTGATCTACATTGATCGACTGTGGGGCGCTAACATGAACTTTCGCACTGACCTGGTGCGTGATCTTAGATTTGACGAAAGCTTTAGTCGCTATGGTCTGTACGAAGATGTAGACATGTCGGTGCGGGTGGGTAAAACCCATAAGCTGGTTTGCTGCCTAGACGCTGAACTAGAGCATGATCACTCCCTGGGTGAAACAACTCGACCAAGTGATGTCAAGTATTTTCTAACCTCCTGGTTAAATTCAGCCTACGTGATTGAGAAACTTTTTTCTGAGGAAGCTAGTCGAGCAGCTCATCGGCGCTACTTTAGGGCAATTTCTCTTGTTTCTAAGCTGATGCCGAAGAAGTTTCGCAACCAAAAATTTCGAGTTTTTGGGAATCAGGAGCTACAGGATATGGCTCAAAGCCACATGGATAGGCTTCAGGCTTGTATGACCTCCACTGACTTAGAGAAAACCTTTGTTCAGCTCCAAGAAGAAATTTTTGGGCTAGGCGCCTGATCGTGCAGTCAGTCAGTATATCCATCCTGCATAAATCGTGACAGTTCGTAGAGTAGGCATCTCGCCTGCACAGGCAAGATGCCTACCCTACCCTACCTGCATGAATGACTCAAATTTCTATAGAGCATTGAAAGGCAGCCGGCAATAACATCAGCGTCATTCCCAGTCGTATGAGCAAAATGCTCGTCCTTCCTCCATGAAGTCACCCAGAGACTAAATACATCTGTAGGTTGGGCGAAGCGAAGCGTAATTTAGTCAAGATTGTTGTGCTAATTTACACTGCGGTATGCTCAACCTACAGATTTACATTTGACCTATTGCCAGGGCTTTAGGTTTAGCGACCTATCCCACGGCTGGTCAAACGGTAATAGGGATGGCTTTAGTCCAATTTGCCCCAGCAGGAACCTCTGTATTGCCCGAAGATATCTCGTGCACTTGGTCAACACCATCGGTAGTTAGGGTAACCTTGAAGGCCTGTTGGGCGCCCCAGTTAATGCCAACTAGCACCAGGGTATATTTGCCTGGCTTTAAAACCGATTGGGGGAACACGCTATAGTCCACCGGCTGGCGAAATCCAGACACAATGTGACCGATTTCAGACGTACCAGAGGGATGCTGCACCGCGAGAATATAGAGCTCATTGTCACAGGTCGTAACGCGAATCTTTGTGGTAGGCATGGTATTACACCTCTATGTTGTTAGTTTGTTAATGTTGCCAGTCTCTTGTTGCCGAAGAAGGATTCCTGACTGGCGACAGGAAATCCGTCTCTGGGGTTTTCTACAGTTCAAGGTGGTTTGATTCCTGAAACTTTTTCTAATTGGGCTCAGATTCTGTGTCCTGGGGTCATCTATGAAGCGCCAAACTATCCCCAGGCCTGGATCGTGACCTATTATAGGGTTGTGGTTTTTCCCTGATTTGACGGCCCAGGGGTGTGATAAATATGATGAAAAGATTAAAACCACTGCGTCTAAACCTGGAAGTTGGGTTGCCCCGGCCCCAATTCCCTACCCTGCCCTTGAATGCACATTCCACAGGTTGGACGAGGCAGTGAGGTAATTTAATCAGTACTGATTTGTAAGCCGATACATTCATTTTATCTTCGCTACCCATGAAATCCACGACCCGACATGATTGCTGAGCAAGTGTTGAGGGATGACCAGGGGCAGTACGCCCCAGCACGAAGCTTTGGTCTTGTTCTTTACCGCCAGTGTCTGTCGCAAGACCCCGCAGCGGATTGCGGCTTTGGCCATGGTAATCGGCTGAGCGGAATATCCGTTTTGAGATCCATCGCTCCCACCGCATTCTGCTCATCCGCCATGGCAAACCTCAACCCAGGCGCTACTATGGCAGATGACTTTTGCCCCACCTGGCAAAAGCAGATTCACGGAGCACCGGAGCACTATGGCAAACCACTGGCCCATCGTCGTTGGCATCAACCAATATCAATCGCTACAGCCGTTGATGTATGCCCAGTTTGACGCCATTGAGCTGAAGGATTTCCTGGTCAACGAGGCCGGGCTTTCTCCTCAGTACTGCGCCCTATTAACAGATATTTCACCGATGGTGTACCAGGGGGCAGCCTTTCCGACCCGGGAGGTGATCCTGCAGCGGCTGGCCCAAACCGGCGAGCGGACAGCCGCGGATGACACCGTCTGGTTTTTCTTCAGCGGCTATGGCGTGCACTGGGACGGGCAGGACTATATTTTGCCCATCGACGCCGACCCCAGCCAGATTCCCCAAACCGGCATTTTAGTCGAAACCCTGTTTAAGCTTCTGACCGGGGGCGCGCATCGACCGTGCCTGGTCATGCTGGATATCAACCGGCCCCAGTCGGCCTTAAGCCACGGGCAACTGGGGATTCAGTCTGTGGAGCTGGCCAAGAGCCTGGGAGTACCCCTGATCCTCTCCTGCCAGCCCGACCAGTTCTCCCAGGAGACCCTGGCGGTGCGCCACGGCCTATTCAGCGAAGCCATGATTGAAGGCCTCCGGTTCCACGGCTGTCTGACCCTGTCGCAGCTGGCCGCCTACCTGACCGACCGCGTGCCAGAGCTGTGCCAGCACCACTGGCGACCCGAGCAAAACCCGGTGGTGGTGATTCCCCCTGAGCAGCAGTTTTTGCTGCTGGTGCCCCCCAGCGCGGCGGGGCAGATATCGGGTATTCAGCCCTCCCCGCCGGACGGATTTATCCCCCCCTGGCCCCAGAGCCTGGAGGAGGAGGAGGAGGAGGAGTTGGCCCCAGAGACTACCATCCCTGGCGTTCGGCCCTGGCCTAGCGATTTAATCGGCGTAGAACCTCCGGTAGCCACCCTGGCCCCACCCCGGCTCCCCTCTCCCGCCATCGCCACCGCCGCTGACGATTCCATCACGACCGTGGCGACATTACCCCCGCCCACCGATGAGGCCCCTGGCTCCGGTGCTCCGGGCTGGCAGCGGTGGGGTATTTTAGCCGCCGGACTGCTGCTGTTGGGGGTGCTGCTGCGCAATCAGGAAATGTTCTTAGGGTTTAGCTCGCCGGAATCTCCGGAATCTGAGGATGGTAGCGCCGATCAAGTCGTTGCTCCTGCCGTCTCGCCCCCCGCCCCGGCGGCTTCTGAACCGTCGCCCCCCGAGGCGGCTCCGGCCCCCGAGGACGAACCCGAGGACGAACCCGGGGGCGAACCCCTGTTTCCGGTAGCGGGGGCCGATGCGGCCTCGACCTTGGAGCGGGCCAGAACCGCCCTGGCCGAGCAGCAGTTTGGGGAAGCCCTAACCTGGCTCACCCAGCTGCCCGAAGACCAGCGCCCCGAAGACTATACAGCCCTGCTAGGTCAGGCCCAGGCCGGGTATGACAACGCCAACTTAACCGGGGCAGAGGCGCTCAGCGAGGCCCGCCGGATGATCGACCCCCTGTCGGCGTCGTTGTTTAACGATGCCATCAAGCAGGCCCGGCAGGTGGCGGTGGGCGACCCTGAGTATGAGCAGGCCCAGGCCGATATCGCCCGCTGGAGCCGGGTCATTTTAGACCTGGCCGAGGGCCGAGCCGTCTCCGGTAACCTGGAGGCGGCCATCGCCGCTGCCCAGCTGGTGCCTGACGACCAGGGGGAGATCTATGGGCAAGCCCAGGCCCAAATTCAGCGCTGGCAGCAGCGCCAGATCAATCAGCAGCTATTGCAGCAGGCCCAGGGGCTTTTGCAGCCCGATCAGGCGACGTCGTTTCAGGAGGCGATCGCGCTGGCCCAGCAAATCGCCCCCGACTACCCCGAGTCCGCCGTGGCCCAGGAGCGGATTGAGCAGTGGAGTCGAGACATTCTGGCCATTGCCCGCGCCCGCGCCGCCGACGGTCAGCTACCGGGGGCGATTTCAGCGGCCAACCTGGTGCCTGCCGATACCGAGGCTTACGCCCAGGCCCAGGCCGAGATCCAGCGCTGGCAGCAACCGCAGTAAGTTATAGAGAGCCCCCTAATCCCAGTTCGCCCTATGCACCCAAACCGTATCGACCCCGGCCCCGGTCAGGAATCCGTGTGGGACTATCCCCGCCCCCCCCGGCTAGAAGACTCATCGCGGCACGTTCGCGTGGTGTTTAACGGTGTTGTGATTGCCGAGTCCCGCCGCCCGAAGCGGGTGCTTGAAACCAGCCACCCGCCGGTGTACTACATCCCTCCAGAGGATGTGCAGATGGCGTATTTTCAGCCCACCGCCCGTGCCACCGTCTGCGAATGGAAGGGAGTAGCCGCCTATTTCACCGTTACCGTAGGCGATCGCCAGGCCGAGAACGCTGCCTGGTGCTACCCCCAGCCCACGGCAGAGCGCTTCCTGCCCCTGGCCAACTACATCGCGGTCTACCCCAGCCGCATGGAGGCCTGCTACGTGGATGATGAGCGCGTACAGGCCCAGGCCGGTGACTTTTATGGCGGCTGGATTACCTCAGATATCATTGGCCCCTTTAAGGGCGGGCTGGGCACCTGGGGGTGGTAATTCCAAAGATCCAGGCTAGGGCTGGGGTGGTAATTCCAAAGATCCAGGCTAGGGCTCTAGCTCAGGCTCAGAGCTACAGGTCGGGGCAATGCCCAGGGCGTCGCGACTGCCGGTCAGCACCTCCACGGCCCGCTTCAGCTTGGCCTCTAAGTACTGCTTATGGTCGATCAACTGGCGCAGCTTTTGGTGGCGGGCGATCGCCAGGCTAATGGTCGATAGCTGCTCGGGCGGGCAAAGCAGGCACCGCAGCCGCCCGTCTGAGTCCAGGCTGCAAAGGCGATAGCCGGTGGCTTTTTTATCCTCCGGCCCCACCGGCCTGGGCCTACCCTCGGCATCTAGCGATTCGCAGAGGCGATCGACATAGCCCGACAGGGTCTGGGGGTCGCCGTGGCGCAGCAGGGCGGCCTCTGAAGCCGGTGACTGGCCGGGGGCGGGCTGGTTCTCAACAGCCTCTAGCCAGCCATCGACGATGGGGCCTTCCATATAAAGCGCCTGGATGCGCTGCACCGTTTGCCTAAGATCCAGGTGCCAGGCATCTACTGCCATCTGAATATCCTGCAGCACCTTAACCGCTAGGGCCGGGTTAGCGTCGTGGCGATGGCGGCTAAAGGTAGGCCGCTTGCGGCGGGGCAGCAGGGGCAACTGCGAGGCCTGGGCCTGAATGGGAAACGGATCAACCCGGGTCTCAGCCCCAGCGGGCTGAGACCCGGCAGGGTTGGCAATGCTAAACGAGACCGAGGGCTGAGGGGTTGCCCTGGCCGGCGCGCCAGCCCCCGCTGGGGGTGGCCCCTGGGGGTAATTAACAGCATCAGACGGGTTAGTCATGGGAATTAAAGGGACACCGCCGCAGAGTCATCTGCTTCAATTTATACCTGACCTGGTTGGTTTTAGACCACTTTTGCGCCACTAACACTGCTTTATCAACCCCAGCGGCGATCCGCCTCCCCAACCCCAGCGGCGCTACCAGGGTCGGGTGACCCAGCAGCAGAGATAATGGCCGGGTATCGCATCCTGGGGGTACTGGGGGCAATCAGGTACTGCCCCTTGTGGCTATACGATCGTTGATGAATTGATGCAGCACCGTTGACATCAGCAACGAAACCGATACACCAGATTGCTGGGCCAGGGCTTCTAGACTCGCTAAGTCGCTGGTTAATAGTTCAATGTTGACTGAGGCCAACCCATTGGTTTGAGTCTGAGCGGCATAGGATTGATAGCGCTTAATCGCCTCGGCTACATTGGGCACAGACTGCCACTCGCCCAACTCAACCGATGCTAAAATCGTGGCTTCTTCAGCATCCAGAGATTTCATGGCCTACTCTCCCAAGTATCTCTTCTTCATTTTGCGGCTAGGAATGATTGTCTTGAGGAAAATCTCTTGTTCATTTTCTACACGTACAGGTCATACCTATCCACCCTTCACCCCTACTCCCTGAGAAGCTGTTCCACGTCTACACCCTTCACCACCACCCTCTACCCCCCTTCACCTCTTCCACGCACCGCCAAGAACTAGGCAAATAGTAAACGACCTTTGGGGGTAGGAATTGGGCGACCCACCGCCTGGGCTGTTTCAATCCATTCTTGAATCACCACTTCTACATTAGCTACCGCCTCTTGGTAGGTTTCGCCATCGGCTGCACACCCCGGCAACTCAGGCACCTCCACCACAAAAGCCTGATCGTCTTCACTCCAGTAAATAATCAGTTCGTACTTAATGGGCATAACTATTCTCCTTGACTTCCCTCAGGCACCGCCTACATCGACTTAACCGGCACCTGAAGAAACTGGTCTGGGCTAGCCGTGTTGTTGTGGATCGCGAAGAACTGGCGCTCAATGGCTTTGAGAACATCAGCGCTGTAGTACACAGTGCCACAGTGGCTACAAATTTCTACGGGGGTATTGGGAGCAATGAGGTACTGCCCCTTGTGGCTATACAAGTAGGTGATGCGGCGTTCTTTGTATTCCGTACTGCCGCAGGTGTTGCATTTAATCTCGCGCATCAGTTAAGCCCTCGTTTTTGGATTAATAAATTTGGGCGGCCCAGGAATGTAAACCGTGATAATGGCCACTCGATCACCCCGCCAGCCGCAAACAACATGGATAGGTAAATCGCTGGAATATCATAAAATCAGGCAACTTTCACCACGACCTGTATATCGACCACCCCACCACCCCATCACTCCCCACCCCTCTCCAACGGCATAGCCGCAAACCGCTCTTGCACCAGGCGGTGAATAAACCGATAGCGCCCGCCCACCCGCTGCAACAGCAACCGCTCAGTGCAGTGGTTGAGAAAGCGGGCATAGTTCCAGGGGATGTCATTGATGTGATAGAGCACTAGGCGAAGAGAAAAGTGCTGAGCACAAGCTTGACTGCTATTAAATATAGCTGAATAGATTACCAAAAAGGATACCCATGCAAAAAATGAATTTATCTCCTCGGTGTCGAGAAAACTTCCAAGTAGGTAAGGCAGCCCTACTTTAAGGGGTATTAACAGTAGAAGAGCAATCATTAAAAGAACAAAAGTATTCTTAAAAGAGGCTCGAATCCCTTGGTTAGGTTTCACTCGACTAGAAATATCAGTTTTTAGCCCGACACTCAGTCCAACAACCAGCCCAACACCCAGTCCGATAATCAGCCCGACATTCAGCCCTTTACTCAGCCCTTGATCCAGCCCGACAAGCAGCCCTGAAATCAACCCGAAGAACAACCAACTTCGTAATGTTATAAAAAAACTTTTTCGAACTTCGCACGAAAAAGACAGATCAAAACTTCCGAACGGATTAATAGAGGAATTCCTGCCGGTCAGCCCGCTGGTCAACCCTAAAATCATCCAGAAAATCAGCCCGCCAGTCGGCCCTAAAATCAGCATGCCAATCAACCCTAAAATCATCCAGAAAATCAGTCCTAAAATCAGCCCATAGATAATTTTCTGCCGACGATTGGCCAGCATCGTGGGCTGCATTTTTTCAATTAAAAATTCATCTTCAGATTGGTCTTGTAGTTGCTTTGCCAGCCACGCCAGCCAGCGGCGGGTTTGTTGGGCAGTGGGTTGTTTCTTGGGGGGGTACTCTTTACTGGCTATTGGTGCATGTAATTGTCGCACCAGGTAGGCATCCAGCAGGTAGTCCAGCCGGGCTTGGGTGGTGCCCAGCCGCTGCCACTGGGCCAGGTCAATGGCATCATTCGCCAAAATTGACACGCTCAGCAGCAGGGGGGTGCGCACTAGCTCTAGCAGGTCGGCATCGTGCTGGAGGGTATGCCACAGGTGGCCCATACCCAAAGAGGCCAGGTAAGCCTGAAGTTGCTGATCGGTGAGGGGGTTGAGGCAAATGGCCCCGTTTAGGGCCAGGTTGCTGGTGTAGAGTTCGTACTCTTCCAGGCGGCTGCATACCAGCAGGCGCGGTGGGCCGTCTGCTGATATTAGCCAGGTGTTAAGGGCCTGCACTACCGGCTCCTGGCGGCTGGGGGGCAGCTCGTCCAGGCCATCCAGCAGGGGCAGCAGTTTTTTCTCGGTGAGCCAGGTTTGGCCCAGCTTGGGCGATATGCCGTACTTAGACTTGAGTTCGTTCAGCAGCCAGTCGGTGCAGCTTTGTCGGGGGTTCTGCCACGACGACAGGTTCACCATCACGGGGATAGGCGCTTCTGGGTCGGCGTTAGCCCGCTGGATGAGGGTGGCGGCCAGGTCAAGCATGGTGGTGGTTTTGCCCGCGCCGGGGTTGCCCAGCACCAGCAATTTGCCGCTCACCTCAGGGCTATCAAAGACCTGGGCAATGGGGGTGCCAGGGGGAATGGGTTTGGGGGTTTGGTCGGCGGTGCGCAGATCAACATCCCAGGGTCGTTTGACCTGGCGGCGCTGCCCGGTCATATCCAGCCGAATCAAAATGGCGTTGTGGAGGGATTGCTGCAAGCGGTCTGCTACCTCTGTCCACACCGCCTCAATTAAGGTTTTTTCGTTACGGTCGGTGCGGTGGGTGGGCGGCTTTACCGCCGGTAGGCCATAGTCCCTGAGTTGCCCCTCCAGGCTGGGCGGCGGGTCTGGAGGGGCTAGCGAGGGTTGATGAGTTCGTCTAGCAGCGCTTGCAGGTGGGTAAGGCCGCATCCGCCAGGGCCTTCTGCCCATTCCAGCAGGCTGGCGACTCGCTGCCCCTGGGGGGCAGATGCCCCGGCTACGAGGCCCTTAGGCAAATCCAGGGCGAAGAGCATTTGCTCAAACTGGGGGCTTGGCAGTGCTGCCAGGCGTTGAGAAAGTTGTAGCCTGCTCTGCGGATCATCGGATAGCATTTTCTTCTTAGATGGATGACTTAGTAAGGTAACTGCTTCCACTGGGTAAGTTTGTTCTCGATCAGCCGATTTAGCAGATGGTGGATTTGTAACAATTTCCTTCAGCCGTTCGTAGACCTTCAACAGTACCCGGTCTTGCTCGGCCTCACTCATCTCATTGAGGGGCTTGGTTACAGAGTTGGGGGCCTGCAAGCTTTTTAGAGAAAACGCCTGCGTTTGATCTGTCTCATCCCGATAGTAAAACGGCTCGTCAAAGGCGCAGGGGCGCAAAATAATCGGCAGAATCACCACGCCCCGGTCTTTTGCCCGCTTGAGTAAGCCAGGCACCTCACTTTCGTAGATGTATTTCGACCCCATAAAATCCTGGCTGACCAGCAGCACGGCGGCCTGAGCTTGCTCCAGAGCAGTCTGAATGCTTTGATTCCAGTCAGAGCCTAAGTCAATATCTTGATCTGACCAGGCTTTGAGTAAGCCTCGCCGCTCTAATGGGCTTAGAAACTTAAGCAGCCGATCGAGCCAGCGCTTGCTGAGGTCGGGGCTGTCATTATCGGCATGGGCGTAGCAGATGAAAATGCGTGGCGGGTCGGCCATGGGTTAGGGGCAGCGGGGGCAGTGGTTGGATACTCCTTTTATACACGCATCGGCCCGTCAGGCGGGGGGTTGTTGAGGTTTAGCCCAAAAACTGGCTGAGCGATTGCCCCTCAAACCCCAAGCCGCCCGATCAGGGCTGGGCGCACCAACAGCAGGGATAATGGGCAGGGTATCGCGTCCTGTCATCTTAGGCGAAGGCTATGACCACCGACATTCGTTTACTCGTGCTGGATATCGACGGCACCCTGGCGGGGGAGTCTAACCAGATTTCCCCCCGGGTGTTAGATACCATTGGCCAGGTGCAGCGGCGGGGCATTGAGGTGGCCATCGCCACCGGGCGCATGTACCAGTCGGCCCTGCGGTTTCACCAGGGGGTGGGCTCGACCCTGCCGCTGATGGCCTACCAGGGCGCTTTTATTAAAACCCCCCAAACCCAGACCCTGTACCGCCACACGCCTCTGCCCCGGCCGCTGGCGCTGGAAATTCTCGCCTTTCTCGCCCCCATGGAGGCCAGGGATGAACTCTCCATTCACCTCTATATTGACGACCAGCTCCACGTGCGGGCAATTATCGACGACACCAAAGCCTATGCCGAGCGCTCGGGCATTCAGCCGGTGGCGGCGGGAGATTTAGCGGCGCTGCTGCGACAAAATAACGCCGTGGAAACCACCAAGCTGCTCACCCTCAGCGACGACGTGGGGCTACTGGCCGACATTTTGACCCGGCTGGGCCAACGCTATCCCACCGATGCCCTCTACCTGACCCAGTCGGTAGAGTACTTCGTCGAGGCCACCCATCCCTTAGCCAACAAGGGCGCAGCGGTGAAATTTGTGGCCGAAGACCTGCTGGGTCTCAAGCCCGACCAGGTGATGGCCATTGGCGACAACTACAACGATTTAGAAATGATTCGCTACGCCGGGCTGGGGGTGGCCATGGGCGATGCCCCGGCCCACGTGCAGCAGCAGGCCGACTGGGTGGCCCCCGGGGTAGAAGCAGATGGGGTGGCGGTGGCCCTGGAGGCGTTTTTGCTATGACGCTGGGCAACGTGCCCGGCGTTTCCGACTACAGAACCATCGTGCCTAGGCGAAGGGTGGGCATGCCTGATCAGCCGCACAACCGGGCAGTTCAGGCACTTCAACGATCAAGGCTTGATCCTTACCCCCGAGGTCAACGCGGTGGCCCAGCGCTACGGTACTTGACCCCTAGCTCCAGTCCTCGCGGCCTCGCCCCAGGCCCTTGTAGACCTCCCCCTGCTGATGGATGGCGCGGGTTCTTTCAAACAGGGCGGTTTCGGTGAGCTGCCAGCGGGCTAGCGCCTTCCTAAGGTCGGTCTGGATATCGCGCGCCCCCGGAAACCCCTCATAGCGAATCATCAGCCGGGCCAGTTCAACCAGGTTGAATTCGGTGGCTTCGCCGGACAGGAGCTGGTTGACCACCTGGCGGTCGATTTTATACTGGGGGTGCTGCTGGTCTTTCGAGATATCGGCCATGGGGGTACGCTTCAGTGGGCCAGAGCTTGAATCTGAGGGTTGCTGGGGATAGGCTCAGCCGGGGCGAAGGTTTCAATCAGGCCGCCGCCGAGAACGAGGTCGCCATCGTACCAAACGGCAGCCTGGCCGGGGGTGACGCCAAACTGGGGCTCGTCAAACACCAGCTTCACCCGCTCTCCACCGTCTAAGGTAGCTGGCAGGGGAAACAGCGTCGCCCCCACCGCCTCACTGCGGTAGCGAATTTGCACCGACACCGGCACCGGTGCGGTCGGCGCCGTCACCGAAACCCAGTTGACCCGCTGCACGGTGCAGTCAGGCCAGTGGGCGTCGTCGCGATCGGCGACGATCACCTGGTTGCGGCCCACGTCAAAGCCCACCACGTAGAGCGGGTGGGGGGCGGCAATGCCCAGCCCCTTGCGCTGGCCCACGGTGTAGTGGTGAATGCCGTTGTGCTGGCCTAGAATCTGCCCGTTTATATGGACAATGTCGCCGGGCTGGGGGGCCAGGTACTTATCGAGGAAGGTCTGCATCGAGCCGTGATGCTCAATTAGGCAGAGGTCCTGGCTGTCGGGCTTGGCGGCGGTGTGCAGGCCCAGCTCAGCGGCGATGCGCCGGGTTTCGGCCTTGGTTTGGTGGCCCAGGGGAAAGTGAGACACCGCCAGCAGTTCCTGGGTCAGATCGTAGAGAAAGTAGGACTGGTCTTTGCTGGCATCCACCGCCCGCCGCAGCTGGTAGCGGCCCGTGGTGGCATCTTGGGTAATGCGAGCGTAGTGGCCGGTGGCGATCCGATCGCATTCCAATTCCTCCCTGGCGTACCGCAGCATGGGGCCAAACTTCACCGCCCGATTGCACTGAGAACAGGGCAGCGGCGTCATCCCCTGGCCATAGCCCGCCACCAGGTAATCAACAATTTCCCGTTGAAAGACGTCGCGACTATCGACAATGTGGTGGGGTACCCCTAGTTCTTCGCAAAGCTGGGCCGCATCAACCATGCCCTCTGAGCAGCACTGACCCTTGCCCTTCATCAGCCACAGGGTCAGGCCGACGACATCGTATCCCTGCTGGTGCAGGGTCGCCGCCGCCACTGAACTATCTACACCGCCCGAAAGCCCTACTACAATCCTTTCCATAGGAAAGACGCCATGCCTAACGCATTAACAACCAATCAACGCCTAACTTCTAGCCTACGCTCCAAAGCACCAGACAAGACACTCTCAAGCCCCAACCCCCGCTAGAATCCGAGCCCTAAATGCCTGCCATCGAATCTCCTAGATCTGAAACCCGAAACTTGGTACCTGAAACCCAAGTTCCCGCAACGGGCAACGGATACTTATCCTAGGTTAGTCTTTGCATTGTAGCGTAGGGGGCCGGTTTTCATGGGTTTCCCCTACCCAAGGGCAGTGGTAGTTCCAGACGGTTATCGCCATAATTAAAGAGTTCCTTACCCGACTACCCCCATGTCTTTTCCCTTTTGTTTTCCCCATTCTGCCGAATCCCACCGCCAGCACCAGCAGTTCAAGCTCGATATGATGAAAGCCTTTCGAGATTCCCTGGAAACTCGGCTAGCCGCGCTCAACGCTGCCATTAGCACCGTTGAGCAGCAGATGCAGCGCCAGGGCGAATAGTTGAGTGGGTTTTTGCCCCTGGGATAGCAGAACTACACTTTTTGCGGGCGCAGTCCCCTAGGATATGACCAATACGTTACCCGTCTCCCCTAGTAAGGTTGCGCCCTGCCGTCCATGCTTGAATCTTTGTCGTCTGCTTCCTCGGTTTCGGCCTCGGCTTCGACGGTCGCCGCTCCCATCATTCAGCCCATTGGCGTTAAGGCGCTGTATGGGCTGGCGCTGCACCACGACCAGTTGCTGGCGGTCGATCCCTTTCGGGGCTACCTGCTGCGGGTAGACCCCAAAACCAGTAACCTAGAAATTCTTAACCCTAGCCAGGCCGCCGCCTTTGAGCAGGCCACTGGCATTGCCTGCTGGCAAGATCGGCTGTGGTTTACCCGCGACCACAGCGTCTTTGTTACCCCCCTGGCCACCATTCAGCCTACCCCCGTGCTGACCCTGCCCTACACCGCCGATGGCGTTGCCGTGTGGGAAAACACCCTCTACGTGAGCTGCAAAAAGGCCGGCCACATCTTTGTATTCGACCGCGACTCGGGCCAGCGCATTACCCAGTTTCCGGCACCGGGCATTGGCATCGAGAATATCTCGGTGTGGGGCGACTACCTGTGGGTCTGTGACCAGATCGAGCAAACTGTGTACTGCCTGGATCGGGCCACGGGGCACCTGGTCGTCAAAATGCTGACCCCCTTTCCGACCCCTACCGGGCTGGCCGTGCCACCCGGCACCCAGCCCGACCAGGGCACCCTGTGGGTTTCCTACACCAACGAAGAGCCCTACGTGCGGGATGACCCGAACAGCGACCTGCCCTTTGAGCTGACCTTTCGCGATCGCACCTTGATTCACCCCCTCGCCTTTCGCTGGCACCGACAGGGCAACTACTGCCGCACGAACGGCTACCTAGTAGAAATGACCTACGTCGAGGAAATCGACGCCCTGGAAGATGCCATTCCCCTACAAGATCTGGAGTGGCGGATTGCCTTCCCCACCGATACCGACCGGCAGGTGGTGCGGTCGGTGGAGCCGGTGGGTCGCCCCTTTACGGAAGTCAAGCAAAACGGCGAGCGGCTGGCCAGCTTCCGGTTCGAGACCCTGGCCCCCCAGGAGCGTCATCTGTTTGGCTGGAAAGCCCTGGTGGAAGTCTACGGCCTCAAATATCAGTTCACTCCGCGCCAGCTTGAAACTATTCCGGCCCTACCTCCAGAATTTGGCCCCCGCTACCTCATTGATGACGACGAACTGGCCATGGATACCCCGGCGATCCAGGCCGCTGCCCGGGAGAGCGTGGGCACCGAAACCAACCTGCTGCGCCAGGTGCTCAGCATTCGCAACTACGTCTACGACAAGCTCTCCTACGCCGTTACCCCCGCCATTGACACCCCCGACGTGGTGCTAGAGCGGGGGCGCGGCTCCTGCGGCGAGTATGTGGGCCTGCTGCTGGCCCTGATGCGGCTCAACGGCGTTGCCTGCCGTACCGTAGGCCGCTATAAGTGCCCCGCCCACGCCGACCAGCCTGGCATTTACCTGGAACCCGACTTCAATCACGTGTGGATTGAATTCTACATTCCTGGCTGGGGCTGGGTGCCCATGGAGTCGAACCCCGACGATGTACAGGAGGGCGGCCCCTACCCGACCCGCTTCTTCATGGGTCTGCCCTGGTGGCATGTGGAAATGGGGAAGAATGTTTCGTTTGAAAAGCTGGTTCGCTCCCCCGGTAGCCCCGAGGTACGGTTAGGGGATCTGGCCGTCAACCACATGCGGTTCAAGATTTTAGGGGAGCTGGCGCCATAGGAGACCAGCCGATGGTACAACTATCTGGAAATGCCCGAAATTAGCCGATTTTTCGGCATCATCATGACCATTTATGACAACGACCACTCGCCCCCCACTGCCATGGGCGCTAGGGTCGTCAAAAAGCTTGGTGGATGTTCGCTAATCCCTTTCATTGCGCTGCTGGTAGGCCCAGTACAGGGCTTCTAAAAACGTCTCGGCGGTCATTTGGGTGGGCAGGGCATCGAGCTCTAGCTGGGCCTTGAAGCGCTGGGCCAGGTACTCGCTGATCTGGGTTTTGGCCCGGGGGGTCATAGCCGAGCGGCGCTGTAAATACTCGCGTAGGGTGGCAAAATCGTCGGGGCTAAGGTTAGCCAGGTCAACCAGGGCCAGCAGGTCTTTACCGATGGCCTGGGAACGCTCCGGCACCTGAACTGGGCCGCTGGCACTGGGGTCGGTTTGCACTACCAGGGTGCCCGCCAGCCAATCTCCCAGACGCTTTTCAGTTGGGCTCAGCAAGATGCAGAAAAAGCCGATGAACAAGATGTCGTCTACCGGGCGCAGCAGCGATCGCAGCGTGGCCTGGGGCAGCCGGGCGGGCTGGCCATCATCGCGAATGACGCGAATTTTGGTGTAGCGCTTACCGGGGGTCTGGCCGTACCACCAGGTTTCAAAAATGACAAAGTAGCCGATATACAGAGCAAAGACAAATACCCCAAACAGGGCCGTAATCCAGAGCTGCACCGTAGCGCTATCCACCGCCAGCACCGAGTCCATGGCGAGTAGCTGAATCAGCAAAAAACTGTAGAGCGTCGCTAGCCCCCCTAGCCCCAGGCCCAGGCAGGTGTAGTCGATCACGAGCGCTACCGCACGGCTGCCCAGGCCCGCCAGCACAAACTCGATCTCGACGCTTTCGGGGGTGCGAATGGTAACGGTGTTAAATAAAGTCATTGCCCCGGGGGGGTATTCCCTGTCGGTCAGGCCCAATCTCCATTAAAGCACCGCATCCCCAGGAGACTGGCGCAGCTTCAAATCGAGCCCCTCGCGGCGGCTGCGCAGATCGTAGTACAGCACCCCCTTCACCGCCTGCCACAAGGGTAGGATAACCAGGCTACCCAGCAAGCTAAACACCAGGCTGAGGGCCAGCCCAATTCCGTAGGCCAGAGAATCGGCGGGCACGAAGCTGAGCGCAATACTGGGGATGTAGTTCGTTACCGAGATAATCGGCAGCTGAATCAGAAACGTGGCTAACAGCACGACTTGAATTCTCCACACCGAGGTGCGGGTCAGTTCCCAACTACGGCTCAGGCTGCCACCGCCATCCTGGTCGAGCTCAATGGCCAGCACCACATCGGCAATTAGCAGCCGAGACAGAAGCCAGAGCACCAGCACTAGAAAAACACCAAGCCCCAATATTCCCCCTAAAGCGCCGCCGACAATGCCTCCCACTACGGAGCTAGTGATAGCCGCAAAGATCCCAAAGGTCACGCCTCCGACGATGCCCCCGGCCACTAGGGCGGCGAGCGCCGCCACCAGGTAAATCGCCCCATAGGCCAGGAGCAGCAAAAAGCCCAGCAGTAAAAACTGGCCCAGCTTAGGCTCTACCTGGCGGCGGGCGGCGAGGGAGGTTTCGGGCTGGCCAATCAGCTCCCGAAAGCACAGGCGACCCACCACGCTAGACAGCTTGTAATACTTGGCCATCCCATAAAGCAGCGGTATCAGCCCTAGCACTAGGCCTAGCAGACCCCCCACAATCGCCATGACTTCGCCGCCGACAGCGCCTAAAACCGCCGCGGGCAGTACCACCGCTAGCCCCAGGGCGATCCCCCCGGCAGCGATCCAAAGGGTGGCTAACCAGGCCAGGTGCAAGTAGGTCTTAAAGCGATCGCGGTACAGCTTCAGGGCCGCGCTGACCACATTGCCGGGGTTGAGGGGGCCGAGTTGGCTCCCTGGGCTGGCAGGTTGATTCATCCGCGCGGTCTCCGCATCGTGGTAGGTGGTGCTTGATTTTGAGGTTAGCCTACACTTCAGGCAGGTTTACTTTTTATTCCCATTTGCTTCATGAATATTCAGCGTTGGATGGCCCGCCGGGAGGCCAGTTGGCGGCAGCTCGACACCCTGCTGCAACAGGCCGAGCAGCGGGGCATCAAGTCCCTCTCTAGCGCACAGGTGCACCAGCTGGCCAGTCTGTATCGAGCCGTGGCGGCGGATTTGGCCCGGGCCCGAAGCCACGCCGTTGGCCCGGCGGTAGGGCAAGATTTGCAGGGGCTGACCAGCCGGGGCTACAGCCAGATCTACCAGGGCTCACGGCGGCAGGAGTGGCAGGCCTTTTGGGACTTTTGCCACTACGGCTGGCCCGCCGCCGTGCGCCAGAGCTGGGGCTACATTGCCCTGGCGATGGCGCTATTTGGGGTGGGGGGGTTGGTGGGGGGGATGTTTGCCTGGGGTGCCCCGGGGTTTATGACTCTGGTACTGGGGCAGGAGTTTATTGAGCAGGTGCGCACCAGCCAGGAGCTGTGGACGGTTTCGATTATTGGCATCGAGCCGGTGGCGGCCAGCGGCATCATGATCAACAATATTTCGGTTTCCCTGGGGGCGATGGTGGGGGGCATTACCATGTTCATGCCCCAGGTGCCGATGATTACCCCGCCGGGGGCGTTTACGGTGTACCTGCTGCTGTCAAACGGTGTGCTAATTGGCTGCATTGGCGTGCTGGCGGCCCAGGCCAACCTGGCCTCCGACCTATGGGCCTTTGTGTTTCCCCATGGGGCGCTGGAGCTACCGGCCATTTTTATGGCCGGGGGGGCGGGGCTGCAACTGGCCAGGGGAATTTTACTGCCGGGGGCCTATCGCCGGGTCGATGCCGTCAAGGTGCACGGCCTGCAAGCGGCCAAGCTGCTGTTTGGGATTATCCCCCTACTGGTGATGGCGGGGCTAATCGAAGGATTTTTTTCCCCCCAAACCTGGATTCCCAACGGGCTGAAGTACGCCGTGGGTGCGGCTATCCTAGGGGGGCTAATTCAGTACTGCCGTCGCCAGCGGCTCTAGAGTTTCCAACCCTTAGTGCGCTCCACCGCCTGCTGCCACTGGCCAAAGGTTTCCTGGGCGGCGGCCTGGCCTGCCCCAGGCTCAAACACCCGGTCGATGGGGCGGTTGTCCACCAGGGCGCGGTAGTCGTCCCAGAAGCCGACGGCCAGGCCCGCCGCGAATGCAGCCCCCTGGGCGGTCACGTCTAGCACCTGGGGCCGCTCCACGGGAATGCCCAGCACATCCGCCTGGAACTGCATCAGGAAGTTGTTGTTACAGGCTCCACCGTCTACCTTGAGTTGGCGAATGGGGGTACCGGCATCCTGGTTAACCGCCGTCACCACTTCGTTCACCTGGCAGGCAATCGCCTCCAGCACCGCCCGCACCAGATGCTCTCGCTGGGTGCCGCCGGTGAGGCCAAAGAACGCGCCCCTAGCGGTCATATCCCAGTGGGGTGTGCCCAGGCCGCTGAGGGCTGGAACGAAGTACACTCCCCGGTTATCGGTGGCTTGCTCGGCTAAAATTTCGGTCTCGGCGGCGCTCGAAATGAGCTGAATGCCGTCCCGCAGCCACTGGATGCAGGCCCCGGCGGTAAACATGCTGCCCTCAATGGCGTAGCCCAGCCTGGGGTGTTGGGGATCATCCGTCGCCTCTGACCAGGCCACGGTGGAAAGCAGTTGATGGCCAGATCGCACCACCGCATCCCCCGTGTGGGAAACCAGAAATGCTCCGGTGCCGTAGGTACACTTGAGCAGGCCGGGGCGATCGCAGCCGTGGCCGTAGAGGGCTGCCTGCTGATCCCCAAATATCGCCGTAATCGGTACTTCGGCCCCAAACACCGTCGCGTCGGTATGGCCAAACAGGCCAATGCTGGGCCGCAGGGACGGCATCAGGTGGGCGGGAATGTCGAACAGCGCCAGCAGCGTTTCATCCCACTGGCCACTGGTGATGTTGAGCAGCATGGTGCGGCTGGCGTTGCTGTGATCGGTGGCGTGTACCCGTCTCCCGGTCAGGTTCCACAGCACCCAGCTATCCACCGTACCGGCCAGCACCTGGTCAAAATCCACCGGCGGGTCGGCCTCTTTCTGGGCCTGTGCCAGCAGCCAGGCCAGCTTGGTGGCCGAAAAGTAAGCGTCCAGCACCAGGCCGGTGCGCTGGTAAATGTCCTCCGCCTTGCCCGCCTCCCCCAGGGTATTGCACAGGTCGGCAGTGCGGCGATCCTGCCAGACAATGGCATTGTGCAGGGGGCGACCGGTGGCGCTATCCCACAGCAGGCAGGTTTCGCGCTGCACCGTCAGGCCAATGGCGGCAACGTCCGTGGGTTTAAGCTGGGCCTTGGCCAGGGCGGCCCCCATGGCCCAGTGGATCTCGGTCCAAATTTCCCGTGGGTTATGCTCAACCCAGCCCGGTTTGGGATAGTACTGGGTCAGCTCACGGTAGGCCTGGCCGACAATATCGCCCTCTCGGTCGAAAACGATGGCGCGGTTGCCGGTAGTGCCCAGGTCGAGGGCCATGATGTAGTCAGCCGTCATAGCAATCTGAATAAGCTGGTGGCGGCGGGGCCAAACGTTCAGCCAGCCGCTGTGATCGCAATGTAGCAAACTTCGCTAGCTGTTATTTTTTTGTTCGGGCGAATTAATCCCGTTGGGGGCCGGGTTCGGTATCCCCCTCCCCCTGGTATGGCGGTCTTATGGAACAATTTTTGTAGTGTGGATTTAGATGTGTTGCTTTTTTTGAACTCAGCTGGGACCGGGGCAAAATCTTGGTCTTGGCTCAGTCCGTTGACCTCCCCTTTGCTGTTGCGCGTAAAAGGCTTGCCCGTTGAAAACCGGACCTTGGATCTCCCTGAAACGACTCCTCATCGTTCTGTTCACCAGTGTGATGATGATGGTCACCGCCGTGGCCGCCCCCGCCTATGCCCAGACCCCGACTGAATCGGCCCTGAGCAACCAAAGTTTTGTGGCCAGCGCCGTGCGGCGGGTGGGGGCAGCGGTGGTGCGCATCGACACCGAAAAAACCATCACCCGTCAGAACCCTAACTCCCTGTACGAAGACCCTTTTTTACGCGACTTTTTTGGCGGCATGCCCCGCCAGCCCCAGCCTGAAATGCTGCGCGGTCAGGGGTCGGGGTTTATTATTGACAACACCGGCAACATACTTACCAATGCCCACGTAGTCAACGGGGCTGACCGGGTGGTAGTCACCCTCAAAGATGGCCGCACCTTCGAGGCGGTGGTAGAAGGGGTAGACGATGTCACCGACCTGGCCATGGTTAAAATCGACGACACCGAGGGCGACATTCTGCCCGTGGCGGCCCTGGGCGACTCTGACCAAATTGACGTGGGCGACTGGGCGATTGCCGTAGGCAACCCCCTGGGCCTAGACAACACCGTTACCCTGGGCATTGTCAGCACCCTGAAGCGCTCCAGCAGTTCGGTGGGCATTCCGGGCAAGCGGCTGGAGTTTATTCAGACCGATGCCGCCATCAACCCCGGCAACTCCGGCGGGCCGCTGGTCAACCAAAACGGTGAGGTGATCGGCATCAACACCGCCATTCGGGCCGACGCCATGGGCATTGGCTTTGCCATCCCAATCAACAAGGCGAAGGAAATTAAAGACCGCCTCGCCCTGGGGGAAACCATTGCCCACCCCTATATCGGGGTGCAAATTGCCAACCTTACCCCCGAACTGGCCAAGCGCAATAACGACGACATCAACTCCGGGCTATACCTGCCCGAGGTTGACGGGGTACTGGTGATTCGCGTTCTGGAGGGCACCCCCGCCGCCGATGCCGGCCTGCGCCGGGGCGACGTGATCGTGCAGGTGGATGAGGCCCCCGTCCGCAGCGCCGATGCCCTTCAGCTCAAGGTCGAAAATACCAAGGTTGGTGACGCCCTTCAGCTCAAGGTGCAGCGGGGCGATCGTACCCAGCTAGTGCGGGTTAAAACCGCCGAACTCCAAGAGCAGGCGGAGTAGCTGAACCCACCCCTGCCCCCCCAGGAGGGGAGCACGTCAATTTTCATTAACCTTCAAACCCATTCAATTCTGGAGACTCCTATGCAATCCACCCAAGACAACGGCAACCGCAAAATTCTTTCTGCCGTTAGCCATGCCTCTATTTTCCTCAGCACCTTCGTGCTGTCGGCGGGCATTCCCATCGTCATCTACGTCCTCTCCGACGATTCAGTGGTCAAAGATAGCGCCAAAGAAGCGATTAACTTCCACTTCAACGTGTGGCTGTACACCGTTATCTTTGGCCTGCTGACCTTCATCTTAATCGGCTGGCCCCTGCTGGCGATTCTGTGGATTGTGCAGCTGGTGATGCCCATCCTGGCCATCTTCCACAGCTTCAAAAGCCCCGACACGGTGTTCCGCTATCCGTTCATCTTCCGTCTGTTTTAGGGGAGTCGCGTAGTCCAGGTCACATTCCCCCACAATCTTTGTTGATCCCCCTTGTCAAGGGGTACCCGCAGCCTCACACTGTAAAGGTAAAACCAGGATGTCCGTGGGGATCAACGAGGAAAGCTTGTGAAATCAGTATTGGCCATCATTTTGGGGGGGGGTGCCGGCACTCGCCTTTACCCATTGACCAAGTTTCGCGCTAAGCCAGCGGTATCGCTGGCGGGGAAGTATCGGCTAATTGATATTCCGGTCAGCAACTGCATTAACTCTGAAATTCACAAAATTTACATTCTCACCCAGTTCAACTCTGCCTCGTTGAATCGGCACATTGGCCGCACCTACCAATTTTCGCAGTTCACCGAAGGGTTTGTGGAGGTGCTGGCCGCCCAGCAAACCCCCGACAGCCCGAGCTGGTTTCAGGGCACGGCGGATGCGGTACGTAAGTACCTCTGGCTGTTTGACTCCTGGAATGTGGAGGACTTTCTGATTCTCTCTGGGGATCACCTCTACCGCATGGACTACAGCCTGTTTGTGGAGCGCCACCGGGCCACTAACGCCGACATCACCCTATCGGTGGTGCCCATTGGCTACAAGCAAGCCTCCGACTTCGGGCTGATGAAGATTGACGCCAATGGGCGCATCATTGACTTTTCTGAAAAGCCCAAGGGCGACGCCCTAGAAGCGATGCGGGTGGATACTACCACCCTTGGCCTCACCCCCGAGCAGGCCCAGCAGCAGCCCTTTATCGCCTCTATGGGCATCTACGTCTTCAAAAAGCAGGTGCTGATCGATCTGCTGCGCAAGAGCCTCAACCAGACCGACTTCGGCAAAGAAATTATCCCCGCCTCGTCCCGCGATCACAACGTTCAGGCTTACCTATTCGATGGCTACTGGGAAGACATCGGTACAATTGAGTCGTTCTACGAAGCCAACCTGGCCCTGACCCAGCAGCCCGAGCCCCGGTTTAGCTTCTACCAGGAAGACGCGCCAATTTATACCCGCTCCCGCTACCTACCCCCCAACAAGCTGCTCGACTGCCACATCACCGAGTCGTGCATTGCCGAGGGCTGCATTCTTAAAAATTGCCGGGTCCATCACTCGGTCATTGGTCTGCGCCAGCGCATCAACGCCGACTGCATCATTGAAGACTCGCTGCTCATCGGGGCCGACTATTACGAACCTCTCTCAGAAAGCAGCCAGCACCTGACCCGCAGCAAAATCCCCATCGGCATCGGGGAAGGCTCGGTAATTCGCCGCGCCATTATCGACAAAAACGCCCGCATTGGCCGCAACGTGCAGATTGTCAATAAAGAAAACATCCAGGAGGCCGAGCGCGAAGATCTGGGCTTCTACATCCGCAGCGGCATCGTGGTGATTTTGAAAAACGCGGTTATCCCCGACGGCATGATCATCTAAGAGATTTTGGATTTCACGGCACCGGTGGGCGGCGGGGAAGATCACAAAATTGCCATTCCCCTAGGCATTCTGATCGGCCTACCCGGTAGCGGCAAGTCTACCTGGGCCGGGCAGTTTGTGACGGCCCATCCCGATTACCAGATCGTCTCTACCGATGACATTCGGGCTAGCCTCTACGGCGATGCCGCCAGCCAGGGAGACTGGCTGCAGATTTGGGCGCAGGTCCTGGCCGCATGGCATCAGGGTGTGGCAGCTATCCTTCAGGGTGACCTAGCCGGAATCCTCTACGATGCCACTAATACCCGCCGCCGCCACCGCCGCGAGGCCATCCTCGCCGCCCGCCGCCTGGGGTTCACCCACATTACTTTCTACTGGTTTGATGTGTCCCTGTCTACGGCGCTAGAGCGCAACCGGCTGCGATCGCGCCAGGTGCCTGGGGCTGTGATTGAGCGCATGCATCGCCAGCTCCAGGCCGCGCCGCCAAGTCTCGCTGAAGGAGTTGATCAGGTCGTGCGGCGATAGCGCTATCCCCCGGTTTTCAGACTATCAACTTTCCTCGAAAACAGGTCGGCGAAAATGGCGATTACCCGCCGCGGCCGGGTTCTAATATTGGCGCTCAGCGACATCCCCGACTGTAGCTGCATGGGTTCTCCATTCACCATAATCGTCTGCTCGTCGAGGGTAATGTCGGCGGGGAACCGGTACTGGGGGTTGATCTGGTCAGGGGGCAGCGCGTCCGAGCCGATGCGGGTCAGTTCGCCCTTGACATCCCCAAACTCACTGTAGGGGAACGAGTCAATCCGCACGTCTACCTTCATGCCGGGTTCCACAAAGCCAATGTCGCGGTTGGTAATAAACACCCGCGCCACCAGGGCATCGGTGGGCACAATTTCTAAAATCGGGTCGGTGGAGTTAGCCACATACCCCGGCTGGTTGGCCTTGAGGTTAAAGACTGTGCCGCTGACCGGTGCGGTGAGCTCTTGGTACTGGAGGGTCTGCTGCAGCTGGGCAATTTGGCTGTCAAGCTCCTGGAGCTGTTTTTCGTTTTCTAGAATAGTTTTAGTCAGCTGGCTATTGATGGTGGCGATCTGGTTATCGTTGGCGGCAATGCGCTGTTGCAGTTCGTCCTGGGAGGCGATTTGCGTGTTGCGAAACTGCTCCTGGGCCTGCACAATGGCCAGCTCTAGGCGTTGCTCCTCTTCTACCAGACGGTTGACCTCAGTTTGGCGGGTGCTGACCTCCTGCTCCTGCTGCAGGTAGGAAATTTCGCCAATCGCCCCCCGCTCCGCCAGGGGGCCAAGGCGTTCTAAAATATCCTGGTTTACCCGTAGGGCGTCGCGGGCATTGGCCAACTGGGCACGGGTTTGGGTGAGCTGGCGGCGCAGCTGATCGGTCTCTAGGGAAGCAATGCTGAGCCGAGAGTTTAATTCATCGGTGGCGGTCAGCAAGCGCTGCTGCTGGGCCGCCGATAGACTAGCTCCGTTGACATCCCCCGATAGCTGGGCGCGATAAAGCGCGTTTTCGGCCACCAGGGCGGCCCGGTTGCTGGTCAGCTGCACAATGCCAGGGGCAATATTTTCGGGGACATTGGCATCTAGCTGATCCGCCAGCTGCGAACGATAGTAGTCATTTTCATCCTTGAGCTTCACCTGAATCGCCTGTAGGGAGGTGAGCTGGGCCTGGGTGGTTTTGGGGTCAAAACTTACCAAAGGATCACCGGCTTCGACGGCATCCCCCTCTTCCACAAAAATCTCTTCAATGACCCCGCCCACGGGAGCCTGTACCGGCTGCACGATGCCCTTGGGCTCAAGCTTGCCCTGGGCCGGTACGGCCTCCTCAAACTTAGCCAGACAGGCCCAGGCGACGGTGGATACGGTAACCCCCACAATCGTCCACACCACCGCCCGTGACCAGTGGGGCGACTGGCGCAAAATGACGGGCTTGTCGAACTGTTCGCGCTGGCGCGACGGCTGGGTGGCAAGCACGGCATCGCCGTTGGTGGAATCGGCTTCAGAGCCGGGGGAAACGCTATTAATGCGAACCATGGGGGTGAGTCCTTGAGAATTTTAGAGTTTAGATTTTGGAGTTTGGATTGGGCCTGTCCCCTGGTGGGAGGGGTAGGGGTAGGTTCCTGGGATTTTTTTTGACCCTAAACCAGTTTTGTCTTGTACCTTCTGCCTTCTGCCTTCTGCCTTCTGCCTTCTGCCTTCTGCCTCAAACCGCGCTGGATTGCTGCTGATAAAGGGTGTAATAGCGCCCCTGAAGTTCCATCAGCTCGGTGTGGGTGCCCAACTCTACCGCTGAGCCTTGCTCCATCACCAAAATTTGGTCAGACTGCTGAATGGTGTTGAGGCGGTGGGTGATGAAAAACACGGTTCGGTCCTCGGCCCACTTTTTCAGGTTCATGGAAACCTGGTGCTCGGTGTCGTAGTCGAGGGCGCTGGTGGCCTCGTCTAAAATCAGCAGGCGAGGGTTTTGCAGGATGGTACGGGCAATGGCCACCCGCTGTCGCTGCCCCCCCGACAGGGTTGAGCCCCGCTCGCCAACGCGGGTGTTGTAGCCCAGGGGCAAGTCCATAATAAAGTCGTGGCAGCAGGCGATTTTGGCCGCCGCGATAATCACGCTAGGCTGGGCGTCGGGGTTGGTGAGGGAGATGTTTTCCTGGATGGTGCCCTCGAACAGCAGGCTGTCCTGGGGCACAATGCCGATTTGCCGCCGCAGGGAGTGCAGCTCAACCTTGCTAATGTCGTAGTTGTCGATCAGAATGCGGCCCGATTCTACCTCATAGAGGCGGGGCAGCAGCTTCATTAGGGTGCTCTTACCGGAGCCGCTTTGACCGACCACGCCAATGAAGATGCCCGCCGGAAACTCCAGGTTGATGTTTACCAGCTGGAGCGGGCCAGAGGGGGCAAACCGAAAGGCCACGTTCTCAAAGGTGACCTGCCCGGTAATTTCCGGCATGGGAATCTGGTTGGCCTCGTCGGCTTCGGTTTCCTGGGGGTGGTCGATGATGTCTGACAGCCGCTCCAGGGAGAGGGCGGTTTCCTGAAAGTTTTGCCAGAGCTGGGCCAGGCGCAAAATCGGCGCGGTCACGTAGCCCGAAATAATCCGAAAAGCAATCAGCTGACCCAGGGTAAGCTCGCCCTGCAGCACCAGGTAGGCCCCCACCCACAGCACCAGTAGGGCCGATAACTTGTTCAAAAAGTTGCTGGCGGAATTGGCGGTGGTAGAAGTCAGCACGTTCTTAAACCCGGCGCTGACGTATTCGGCGTAGCGCTCCTGCCACTTCCAGCGGGTGCGCAGTTCAATGTTTTGGGCCTTGACGGTTTGAATGCCCGATAGCGACTCCACCAGCAGCGACTGGGTAGCGGCGTTGCGCTCGGCCTTAACCCGCAGCTGCCGCCGCACAATCGGGGCCACTGCAAAGGTCAGCGCCACAAACAGCGGAATCGTGGCCAACGCCACCAGGGTGAGCAGCCAGCTGTAGATGAACATGACCACGATGTAGACCACCGAAAACACCGCGTCGAGCACCACGGTGAGGGCGGTGCCAGTGAGAAACTGGCGAATATTTTCCAGCTCGTTAATGCGGCTAGAGAGCTCCCCCACCGGGCGCTTGTCGAAGTAGCGCAGGGGCAGGCGAAACAGGTGGTCGATAATCTCTGACCCCAGGGTCATGTCGATACGATTGGTGGTATCGACAAACAAATACGTTCGCAGACTACTCAGCAGCGCCTCGAAGATCGCCACAATCACCAGAAAAACGCCCAACACCTGGAGAGTGTCGATGCTGTTTTGCACAATCACCTTGTCGATGATGATCTGCACCATCAGCGGGTTGGCCAGGCCAAACAGCTGCACAAAGAACGAGGCCACAAACACCTCCACCAGCACCCAGCGGTACTTCTGGATGGAGGGCCAAAACCACTGGAGGCCAAACTTCTGCTGGGGGGTCTCGCGGGTCGGCTCGACCATCAGCACTTCGCCGCTCTCGCCCCAGGCTTCGGCAAAGCTTTCGGGGGTGCGGCGGATAATGCCCACCTCAGGGTCGCCCAGAATATAAGAACGCTCAGAGGTTTCGTAGACCACGGCAAAGCTGTCTTGCCAGCGAATCAGGCAGGGGGTGTTAAGGCGGCTAAAGGCTCCCACCGGCACCCGTACCAGCTGGGTCTTTAGCCCCATCATTTCGCCCATGGAACCGCAAATCGGGAGCGAGAGTTGGCCCATGCGCTCGTGCTGGGTGACCAAAATGCGCTTCAGCACGTCGCGGCGAAAGGGCATGTTAAGGGTCTGGCTGAGCATGTCGAAACAGGCCAACGCCCCATCGACCTCCCCCCGGCCGCGGGCGAAGGGGTAGCTGCTGGTGCGCGTCTCCGTTCGAGAGCGGACGGCGGGTTCGGGGGCGGCGCTGGTGAGCTGAGCTTCGGTGGCGTAGGGAATGCCGTTGACATCAAGCACCTCTACCTCGCGGTGCTCGATCTCGGGCTCCGGCTCAGCCTGGAAGGTCTGGGCCAGCACCGACGGGGTCAGCCCCAGCAGCCTCGCCCCCTGGGGGCTGAGCACTTCTACGGTGGACTGCCGCTCCAGCGGTAGCGCCTGCCCCACGGGCAGGTTGAGCACCGTACCGCCGCTGAGTACCCAGGTCAGGCTAGGGTCGAGGTGGCTGAGGTCACACCGACCCGTGGGCAAGGTGACAATGGCCGACTCATCACACACCGTCTGGGCTTTGGCCTTGAGGTCGCCAATGTCGAGGGCATGCGCTTGCATGTGCTGGCTAAGCAGGTCAAAGGCTTCAATTAAATAAATTTGGTCGCGAATCACCCGGCCAAAGTCGGGGTAGTCGTCGAGCAGCTGTAAAAACGTGTAGGAGGGCAGCGTCAGGGCCAAGACCTCCGTGGAGGCAATTACCGTTTCGCAGGGTAGGCCCCGCACCAGGCTAATCACCCCCAGGATTTCGCCCCGCGCCAGCCGCCTGAGGGTAACGGGCTGCTGGTTGCGCGGGTCATAGCCGAGCAGGCGGGCCTGCCCTTCGAGCACCACAATCACCTGCTGGGTCAGCACTTCTCGGCGCAGCAGCGGTTGCCCCACCCGATATTTCAGCGGCTGGGCCGTTTGCAGCAGCTGCTGGAGGGCAGGTTCAGGCAAGCGGTTAAAGGGGGGCAGCTGGTGGAACGTTTGCTGAATGGAAAGGGGCGTTTGCGTCATTGACAATCCTCATGAAAGCGGGGGCGGCTATCAACAGGGAAAAACGATTTGGCTGAGCCCCAACCGGGACGGCAACCACTTTTTCAAGCCAGGATAGAAATAATCAGGGTAGTTACTGTACGAATTACCCTGGCCAGGGGATGGGTGAGCGCCCTAGGGTAGAGCAGCACCATCAAAAACGAAACATAGCGATTTGGTAAGGTCAAGCCCCGCCATATCCTAAGGCTTGAACCATAGGTTTAATAATAAGCTCAGATTAACTTCATCTCTCTCTGTCTAAATCTTGGCTAAATCAACCCGTTAGACACTTTAATGCAAAGGAAGTTAACAAAGGGGAAAATTCTCTCCAGGGTTGCAAGCCAGGCTTTTAACTTACCCAACCGGAGGCGGCTAATCCCATTACCCGCTGATATTTCACACAATTGGATTGTGTGTCAGCGCTGGTTTTGGCCTACTCCAGTTCTAGAATGGCCATTCTATGGCTTACTGTTACTGCTAGAGACGCCCAAAGCCCTAACAACCCCATCTAACGCCCCGATGTTGACCACTGCCCCAAGACTTCCCTTCACCCGCTGGCTAGGAGCCAGCGCCCTCGGCCTTAGCCTGGGCCTGGGGGCTGGCTGCGACAGCTACCCGGCCACCGGCGCAGCCATTACCACCGGCACCTACGAAGCGATGGCCACCGTGACCTACACCTGGCAGGTAGACTACGCTAAAAGTTTCGACCAGGCCAGAACCATCCACCAGGAGCGGTTTGAATCAACCTCCCTGGTCAACCGTAACGGGATCAAGCCCGATGGCGCGGTCACCGGGCCCGACGATGAGGGGCTGTGGTGGCCCGCCCTCCCCCCCGAGCCCACCGCTGATGATCTACTCAGTCGCCAAAAATCCCCCGCTGAGCAGCGCACCGACCCGCTGCTGCAAAAGGATGTGGCCTACGCCATCACCTTCGACTACGACGGCCAGCGGCGCACCCTGCCCACCAACCCCAGCGTCTATCGCGAAGCCTCCCAAGCCTATGCCGACCAGCAGACCCTAGAGCTAACCTACGGCCCCGGAGAGCAAAGCATCGGAGCCGCTCGCCGGATTGCAGGGTTTGATCGATAGGCGCTAATCCACTTCCCAATCACTCGCGTACTGAAGCATGAGGGGCGGTAGGTCGAGATCCTGAGGGGAGCAGCAGCGCGCCTCGAATACACCGATGATATCTTTTAGGCCAGGGTTGCCCTTGGCGGAGCCGGTGATGCCGCTGGCCACCACCACCGCACAGGAGCCGTTACTGCCCCTTTGCCAGTGGTTCCAGCGGTCTAGCAGGTGGCGATCGGGAGGGGTATCGGTCTCATATTCGGCGAACAGATGCAGCTCACCGTCGCCGGTTTGCAGTAGGCCCAGCTCAAAGGCTTCGCCGCTAAAGGGGTCGCTACCGGGGTTAAAGCAAACTGCCTGCACGCCCTTAGCGCTCTGGAGCTGCTGAATGAGCGTCTTAGCCTTGGGACGAGAGGTTTGAATCAGCACGACGGGTAGGGCCGCCAATGCGGCAGCGCCTTTAGGGTCAGCCTGATAAGCAACCGCTGGGTTGTGTCGCAGGCTGTCGAGCCAGTCGCGCTGAAACTGGGTCAGCACAATCAGGGCCCCTTCGGGCACATAGTCGTCACGCAGCACTGGAAAATCAGCTGCGGATTCAGAATCGTCGCTAAAGGCTTCGTCGGTTTGGGCCGCTAGTTCTTCGGTAACCTCGGGGAGGGTTTTGACGGTAACTTTGAGCCGCGCGGTACCGTTGGCCTTTTCCGGGTTAGGAATCTGATAGCTGCCCTGGAGTGCCTTGAATGGCGGCCTTTCGAGCTGAGTGCGATACTTCTTAAAAAAGCGCTGCACCGCCTCCAGGGCGACCAAAAATGTAGCCCCTTCTTCGTCGGCGAGTTGGCTGCGCATGCCCTCTAGGGGGTGGATGCTACCAAAGTCGGGCTGCACCGCCTCTGGGGCCTGGGTAACCCAGCGAACCGGCTGCACAGATTCAGGAAAGGGGGACTCGTCAAACAGCTCAAAATTGAGAAACAGGCAGTCTTGCTCTAAAAAAGCTTCCTGCATTTGCTTTGGCGACTGCTGCCCTTGCAGTACCCGCTGCCGAAACTGCTTCAGCGAGTCTAGGGTGCGATACATCAGCAGGCCATACTCGACTCCGCCCATGCCTAGCACCGAAATGTAGAGGGTGTCGATGTCCCAGGCGTTTAGCTCAACGGCTAGAATTTGCTGTTCATTGAGGCTGTGCCAGGGGCCGAGTTCCCACATTTCCATAGCTTTTTCGACCATGGCCTCGCCGTACCGGGGGGGCAATTCTGCCTCCACAAAGTCGTTAGACTGCTGCAGAGCGTGGAACAGCTCATCAATCAGCGGCAGTTCGGGGGCATAGTCGATGGCGATGTCGAGCCCCTGCAGCGCCCCCCGCAGGTAAAACTGAATTTCGCGATCGCGCACCACAATTTTCTTGGGTCGAGCCGGGTTAAGGGCTCCCTGGGGGTTTTCGATCGCCTGTAGTAGGGTTCTGACGATGGGCTCATAGCCGCTGCTAGAGGGCACGATGGTAATACCCCGTACGGATCCGTGGCTGCCATCTACCCAAAGAATGCAGTCACTATTGTCGTCATCGCGCGATTTCAGCCCCCGCTCATCCTCCATCAAGCCCCCGACCGATCGACGATCACCCTCCCACACGCTGGCCATGCGGGGAAGCTGCTTGAGGCGATCGAGGGTGATGCGATTCAATCGAGTCATGGGCGGAGACGGATGAGTAGCGAACAAAAAAACGAGCTGGGCAGCGCTGTGGGCCAGAGCTGGGCGCCCACCCTTGGTTAATCTCTTCGATCAGCATAGACGAGTTTAATCACCGACCCGCCAAGGTGGAGGCTATTTCGCCTATGGTAAGTCAAGGGCTGAGCTAAACTATAGAGAGTTTGAGTGTAAACGGCCAAGGCGAAAGGCTCCCAGAGATACAACCAAAATCTATTTCATTTGCCCTAGGCCAGCCCGGTAAGCGCTAGGATCGGTAAAATCGACATAAATCGATATCGCTTGTAGTAGTTTTTCGCAATCTATCTAAAGGTTCCAATGACACAAGTCGCTGATCAAACCCATGGCATTTTGATGTCGGATTCGGCCCTTACGCATGTTAAGGCACTTCAGCAACAACAGGGGGGCAAAAGCCTCTGTCTACGGGTGGGGGTACGCCAGGGGGGCTGCTCTGGCATGTCTTACACCATGGATTTTGAGGATCCCAGTAACATTAACGAGCACGACGAAGTCTATGACTATGGCGGCTTTCAGGTGATCTGCGACAAAAAAAGCCTGCTCTACCTCTATGGCCTCATGCTCGACTACAGCAACGCGCTAATCGGCGGCGGATTTCAGTTTACCAACCCCAATGCGGTGCAGACCTGTGGCTGCGGCAAGTCGTTTGGAGCGTAGGGGTAGTTTTAGGGGTCGGGTTTTAGAGGTTGGGTTTTGGGGTAAGCTGATTTCCGGCCAAGCCCTTGCCCTGTCTTGCCTGCCTGACTAGAAATCCAGCCTGACAGTCTGGCGATATCGGACCTCTTCTTTTTCAGAAATCGCCTGGGGTGCCTGGGGTGATTTCGACCGCAAAGTGCCCCACCTGAATCCGGCGGCAGTTTCTAGGGAGCTTCTGGGGACGTTGGCAAAGCCCCACCGGAGGCTGGGCAGCTGTTTGCCCAATTCCGGAGTTTTCTTTTGAGCAATGGCTGAGCTGGGGTGGCCTGATCGGATGGGCTTGATCATGGCCTATAGTTTTATGGGTAGTGAACGAGGAAATCCGTTTCCCGGGTCTGCCACATTGTGTTGATGTTTAGCATTGCGGATCATTACCCCCATGGCTGAGACGGTTGAGGTTCTTTTTGATCAGGCGATTGAGCGCTATAAGGCAGGGGAAGATCCGGCGGAGCTGGTTCCAGTATTTAAGGAAATCTGCGATCGCGCCCCCAAGAGCAGCGCCGCCTGGGCCTGTATGGCCTGGCTCTATCTGCTGACCGATAAGCCCAGCGCCGCCCTTAAGGCGGCCCAAAAAGCCGTTAAGCTTAACCCTCAGGATCCTCAGGCGCGGGTAAACCTGGCCATCGCCTTGCTCGATGCCGGTAAGCCTGGCGTGCGCCAGCATGTGGAAATTGCCGGGCAGGTAATGGGGGCCGTGGATGAGCTGCAAACCGAGGTCATGCAAAACATTGACGATGGTCTGACCCGCAAGCCCGACTGGAAAAGTCTGGAACGGGTGAAGGCGTGGCTGTCCTAAAACGCCAACAGGTATTGCCCTAAACCCTCCCCAGTCCCGCCTGCCGATGCTGCACGAGAGCGCTGTGGGCCTGCTGCCAATGGTGGGGGCGAATACGAATCTGGGTCGGGTCAGCTTGCCCCTGGGCGCGGTATTCGCGGATCGCCTCTAGGGCGGCCTGGTTGCTGAGCAGGGCCAGGTCAGCACCGTTCCAGCCCTCGGTGCGAGTGGCCCAGGGGTTTAGATCAACCCCTTCCAGCGGGCGATCTTGGTTATGCACCTGGAGAATCGCCAGACGGCTAGGGGCATCGGGCAGCCCAATTTCGAGCTGGAGGTCGAGGCGACCAGCCCGCAGCATGGCCGGGTCGAGGGCGCTAGGGCGGTTGGTAGCCCCCACCAGCAGCACGTCGGGGCAGTCTTGCAGACCGTCTAGCTCGGTGAGCAGTTGGCCAACCACGCGATCACTCACCCCCGAATCTCCCAACCCCTGCCCACGGGCGGGCACCAGGGTATCGATTTCGTCGATAAACACTACGCAGGGGGCGGCCTGCCGGGCCTTGGCAAACAGCTCGCGTACCGCCTGCTCGGCGGCCCCCACCCAGCGGCTCAGCAGCTCGGGGCCGTTAACCCCGATAAAGTTAGCCCTGGCCTGGGCGGCTATGGCCTTAGCTAGTAGGGTTTTGCCGGTGCCCGGTGGCCCCCACAGCAGCAGCCCCCGCGGGGCCGTTGCCCCGGTTTGGGCATAGAGTTCAGGGTACAGCAGCGCCCCCTCCACGGACTCTTGCAGAATCTGCTTAACCGGCTCTAGGCCGCCAATGTCGTCCCAGGCGATGGTCGGCGACTCGACCTCCACCGACCGCAGCACCGAGGGCCTGACGGCTTTAATGGCCTGCAAAAAGTCATCCTGGCCCAGGGTCATATGCTCCGGCACCGGGCCGGTGAGGGAGGGAATTTGCCGCCGCAGGGCCAGGTAGGCGGCCTTTTGGCAGAGAGCCTTGAGGTCGGCCCCCACTAGGCCCACGGCCAGATCCGCGATCGCCTCTAGATCCACCCCATCCAGGGGCATTGACCGGGTTTGAATTCGCAAAATCTCTAGCCGTCCCTGGCGGTCGGGCACCCCAAAGGCCACTTCTCGGTCGAAGCGCCCCGGTCGGCGCAGGGCGGGGTCGAGGTGGTCGGGCCGGTTCGTGGCGGCCAGCACCAGTACCCCTTTAGTTTCGGCAAAGCCATCCATCAGGCCCAGGAGGGTGGCGACTAGACGTTTTTCCACTTCCCCTTCAACCCGGCTGCGATCGGGGGCGAGGCTGTCGATTTCGTCGATAAACACCAGGCAGGGGGCCGCTTTTTTAGCCTTCTCAAAAATCCCCCGCAGCCGCGCTTCGGCCTCGCCATAGTACTTGCCCATCACCTCCGGGCCGACGATGGCGATGTAGTTCACCCCCAGCGCTTCGGCCAGAGAACGGGCCGTCAGGGTTTTGCCGGTGCCCGGTGGCCCAACCAGCAGCACCCCACGGGTCGGCTCTAATCCCAGTTTGGCCAGCAGATCGGGACGCTTCAGGGGCATTTCTACCAGCTCGCGCAGCTCCTGGAGGGTAGCGGTAAGACCGCCCACGTCTGTCAGGGATGGGGGCGACGGCGGAGCCTCAGAACCAGCGGCGGAGCCAGGGGGTGGAGTGATGATCACCTCCTCAACGGCGGCGTCCCATCCAGCTTCTGGACTAGACGCGCTAGCACTGCGTCCGACCTTGCTCACCCCCAGGTCGGGAATATTGCCCTGGCGAGGAATGCTGCTCAGCCCCCGAGCGTTGACCTGCACGTTGGTTTTTAGCTCGCCGCTTTCGGCTTTTTCCTCCAGGGTTTTGGCCAGTTCGAGGAGTTGTTCAAAGCCTTTGAAAAAATCGTTCATGGTGCATTCCGGGGCTAAGGGCCTGGAAGCGGCGACCCAGGGCCACCGTTTCCAGGCCCTAGGGTTCACCCCTGCGGAGCTGGACACGAGGCCGGTGGCCAAGACGTTATAAAACGTTGGGAATAAGGCCAAGATTGGGGCTTAAGGAGATTTCCAGCCAAGAACTTACCTTGTCATTCCCGCGCCGGCGGGAACCCAGCCCAAAAGTCTGTTTATATCGGGTATCTTCTTTCCGAGAAATTACCTAACAACTTATGTTGCGATCCTTGCCTGATGCTCACCGACTGACCGCCTGCCCAGCTTCACCATAAAGAAGCCGTCCATTTGCTGACGGTGGGGCCACACCTGTATCCAGCCCTCTGGTTCTGGCCCCAGGTCATTCCCAAACCCAGGGTTAGGGGGCTGAATCACCCAGTCAGGATGTTGGGCGAGAAAAGCCTCAATAATTTCTTCATTTTCCGCCGGGTGCAGGGTGCAGGTGGCATAGACCAGTGCCCCCCCAGACTTAACACAGCGGGCGGCCTCGGCGAGCAAAGTGCTCTGCAAAGGCACCAGAGCCTGAATCGAGTCTGGGGTCTGTCGCCAGCGGGCATCGGCATGGCGGTGCAGGGTGCCCAGGCCCGAGCAGGGGGCATCCACCAGTACCCGGTCGGCCTGGTGATGAAACTGGGCCAGGTCAGTGCTGTCTCCCAGGTGGGTGTGCAGATTCGTAAGCTGAAGGCGCTGGGCGTTAGCAATAACTTTTTTGAGCCGAGAGGGGGTGCGATCGCAGGCCCACACCGTCCCCCGGTCGCCCATGATTTCGGCCAGGTGAGTCGCTTTGCCCCCTGGGGCGGCACACACATCCAGCACCAGCTGCCCCGGTTGGGGGTCAAGCAGTTGCCCCACCAGCTGAGCGCTGGCATCCTGGACGCTCCACCAGCCCGACTCGTAGCCCGGCAGCTGGGTCAGCGCGCCCTCGTGATCGAGCAGTCGCAGCCCAAAGGGAACTCCACTGATGGCGGTGGTCTGCACCCCAGCGGCGGCGAAGGCGGCCTTGACCGCCGCCACCGTGGTTTGCTGACGGTTCACCCGCAAATCGAGGGTGGGGGTTTGGTTGAACCAATGGCAAAGCAGTTCGGCCGCGTCTAGGCCCAGTTGTTGAATCCACAAGGCCACCATCCAGTCGGGGTAGCTGTGGCGAATGCCCAAGGCGGAGACTGCATTGTTGGGCAGCACCAGCGGATCGCCCTGACGCTCGACCTCGCGTCCATACTGACGCAGCAGCCCGTTGACGACCCCGGATAGCTTTCCTAGGCCGTTGGCCTTGGCCAGGTCGACGCTGGTATTAACCGCCGCCGAAACCGGCACTGCGTTTAAAAACCGCAGCTGGTAGAGACCAAGCTGCAAAATCACCCGCAGCACCGGGGGTTGCTTGTCTGCCGGACGGGCACCAAGTTGGGTTATGAGGGCATCAAGGGTGCGCTGGCGGCGCACCGTGCCGTAAACCAGCTCAGTGGCGAAGGCTCGCTCCTGGTTAGCTAGGCTGGTCTGGGCCAAGACCCGATGCAAGGCTACGTCAGCATAGGCTCCTGCTTGCACCTGAAGGAGAACGGTGAGCGCTAGCTGACGGGCTGTGAATGTGTTGTCGCCCATAGTAGCCTATACCTGCTGTGGTGCACCTGTGCAGCAATGCACCCTACGCTGGCATTCGCGCAGTGGGCGATGCCTCTACTTTTTGCTTTTGGCGCGGCTTTTTTTGATGGCGTCTTGGTCTTGCTTGCGACGGCGGCGATCGCGCCAGTCGGCGGCGGTGAGATACACTACCCCACCCGTCACCACCACCATTAGCAACAGGGCCAACACAGCGAGAATGCTGAGCGTTTGGTTTGCAAAGACTGATTCCATGGCCACTAAAAATCAGGTACCTGAGGCTTGCTTAGAACCCGTTGCGACCCCAAATCACCATTGACAACGAGAAGGTAAACACCACCAGCAGCGAAACCCAGCCCAGGGTCAAAATATCCATAGGTCAATTCGTCAAACATAGAGGAAAATAGCCTTTTGTATCATATCGCTTTGGGGGATGGTTACCATCCTCGGCGTTCAAAGCGACTAAGGTTTTTATCGTCCAACCCTCTCCCTGGAGATTACTGTGCAATCCTGGCCGACGTCCACTCCCGAAGACCGTCTAGAATCCCTCAAGGCAGCCACTATCAGCGGCACCGGGGCAGGGCTCATGGCCGCGACTATCCTACTGGCCCACCGGGTGCAGGCGGTAGGCTGGTCAGCGGCCCTAGGGTCAACCCTGGGAGGGCTGGGGGGCTGGGCCTTTGGGGTCAGCATCGCCATTGCCGCCCTCTCCGGCAGCCTATTCGGCATTACCTACCGCTATGCGGTGCGCCAGGATCCGAATCCTCAAATTAAAGTCGGCGTCATCCTGGCCTTTACCCTGGTACGCGGCCTCGCCCTGATCAACGTCGCCGCGGCCCTCAGCCTGGGAGGCTGGCCATTCCTGACCGCGACACTAGAGAGCCTGTTGATGTTTACCACCGCTGGAGGACTATTAGAGATCGCGTTACAGCGCCGGTGGATCAAAAGCTTGGGGTGATTTTAGGCATCAGGTATCACCTGATACCCGATACCCCCAACAGACGGATATCCCCCCCTACCCCCGGTTCCGTAAGGAACACAACTCGCTACAATTAGCGATATGCAGTGCAGCAGTGGCTTATCATCAATGATCCCAACCGTTATTGAGCAATCCGGGCGCGGTGAGCGCGCATTCGACATTTACTCTCGCCTACTGCGGGAGCGGATTATTTTTTTGGGCCAGGAAGTCACCGCCGACTCGGCCAACCTCATTGTGGCTCAGCTGCTCTTTCTAGAAGCGGAAGACCCTGAGAAAGACATTTACGTCTACATCAACTCCCCCGGCGGTTCGGTGACGGCGGGGCTGGGCATTTACGACACCATGAACCACATTCGTCCCCAAATCTGCACCATTTGCGTGGGGTTGGCGGCGAGCATGGGGGCATTTTTGCTCACCGCTGGCGAAAAGGGCAAGCGCATGAGCCTGCCTAATTCCCGAATTATGATTCACCAGCCCCTGGGGGGTGCCCAAGGGCAGGCCACCGATATCGAAATTCAGGCGAAAGAAATTCTCTACCTGAAGCAGCGCCTGAACGAAGCCATGGCCAACAACACCGGTCAGCCCCTCGAAAAAATCGCCGAAGACACCGAGCGCGACTTTTTTATGAGCCCCCACGAGGCCATGGAGTATGGCCTGATTGACCAGGTAATTGACCGCACTTCGGTGGGTAGTCGGCCGATGGCGGTTAAATAACTGCGCCGATAGACTTAGAAAAAGGCCGCTGATATCAGCGGCCTTTTTCCTTTTTAAGGTATCAAAGCACGAGCTGATGCCCTCGATTGGTAAAGGTCACTGTCTCAATATCCCAGTCGGGATGGTTCACCAGGGTCTCTTTGAGGCTGCCGAGCAGGGCTTTTTGTTCGCAAAGGGAGAGGGAATTTAAAACCCGCGGCGAACCGCGCGAAACCCGCAGGTCAATGGTGGCGGTTTTAGTCTCGGGCTGCATATCGACCCGATAGCCGGAAAGATCTAGGTTGGGGGCCGCCTGTTCCGCCAGGATCAGCCCCACGGTTTGGGAGAGGTCATCCTGCCGGGGCATCTGCACCGGTTCAGCCTGAAAGCCTTCGCAGCGATCGTCCAGGGTATAGATAGCCACCGTCACCGGGTCGGCGGGGATGACCAGGCGGCGAGCTTTGACCTGGGTCAGGTGAGCGGCCTGCTGCAGCGCCGGGGTGGGGGTATCGCTGGGCAAAAACGGGAGCGTGGCCGTGGCCAGGGCATAGGCTGAGGGGGCCGTAGTCTGCCCAACCGCGCTGTCGAGACGATTCCCCTGGGCGCAACTCCCTAGCCCGACCATCCCTAACCCCACGACCAGTAACCATTGAGCCGTTCGCCACCGGCCCCCCACGCCGGGATTGTTGCTTCCAGGGGGGCGGTTCCAGGTATGGTGATGACGGACTTGAGCGGGGTAAGGGCAACGGGCCATGATAGACGCTTCCTGGAATCGGCGACATGTGATGTCGCTGGCGGATTTTACGGCGGCGGAGTTAGAAACCGTCATGCAAACGGCGGTGAGCTTTCGGGAGGTGCTGTCGCGGCGCACCCGTAAAGTGCCCGCGTTGCAAGGGTTGGTGGTCACCAATATGTTTTTTGAGCCGTCTACCCGCACCCGCAGCAGCTTTGAGCTAGCCGCCAAGCGGCTGTCGGCGGATGTGCTTAACTTTGCGCCGGGGTCATCCTCGCTGACGAAGGGAGAAACCATTTTAGACACGGCTAAGACCTACCTGGCCATGGGCACCAATCTGATGGTAATTCGCCACGGGGAGGCCGGGGTACCCCAGGCCATTGCCGCCGAAATGGATCGGCTAGAAACCGGTGTCGGGGTGCTTAACGGGGGCGATGGCCTCCATGCCCACCCCTCCCAGGCGCTCTTAGATCTATTCACGTTGGGGCTGACCCTAAATCCGGAAAACCCCAGTACGGCCTTGCTGGCGGGCAAAAAGATTGCCATCGTGGGAGATATTCTCCATTCTAGGGTGGCCCGATCTAATCTGTGGAGTCTGACCGCCTGCGGGGCCAGCGTCCATTTAGCCGCGCCGCCGACGCTATTGCCCCCTGGCTTTGCGGCGGCCTACATGACCCAGTCGCCCCTGGATATTCCCCGCCACATTGTTCAGCACAGCACCCTTGAGCCCGCCCTGGCGGGAGCCGATTTCGTTATGACCCTTCGGCTGCAAAGGGAGCGCATGACCCAGCACCTGCTGCCTAGCCTGCGGGAGTATCACCAGGGGTTTGGGCTTACCCGCGATCGCCTCAGCCCCTGCCAGCCCAGTGTTAAGGTACTGCACCCCGGCCCCGTCAACCGGGGCGTTGAGATCAGTTCTGACCTGATGGATGACCCCCACCTCAGCCTAATTGGCGATCAAGTCACCAGCGGCGTGGCGGTGCGCATGGCGCTGCTGTACCTGATGGGTGTCGGTAAGCATGACGAGCCTTTCTAGCATTAGGGGAATTTCTATCCAAGCTATCCCCACCTGAATCAGTGAGCCTCTCGGGTGTTGCTGAATTGAGGCATGAATTTAGGTAGGGGCAAACGGTCGTTTGCCCCTACGATACCTATATTCAGCCACGCCGCCTCTCGTAGGGGGGGTAGCGGCCCTACCAGAGGCTCTAGGGCAGGGCTGTTCGCCCCATACCAGGATTTTCTTTTCCAGAAATGGCCTAACCCTCGGGCAGTAAACCCACCTGGGTCTCGAACCCAGGGTCAGGGGCCTGCCGAGAGAAATACCGTCCCAGCATGCCGTAGCTGACCAGACCCATCCACTCCCGAAACACCAGGAACTTCTGCTGCTGGGGATTAAGGCTTTCAGGCATAGGGCTAGGGTGAGGAATCACCTCAAAGCCAAAGCTGCGAAAGGTCAGCACCGACCGCAGCAGGTGAGGCGGATCGGTGATTAAGATCAGTTGCTTCACCCCCTGGGGTTGCAGCAATGCCGCCGTAAACTCAGCATTTTCGTTGGTAGTGGCCGAACAGGGCTCCCCCTGAATGGCCTCGCGGGGCACTCCAGAGGCTTCTAACATTTGCCCGATTTCGATGGCGTCGCCCCTACCGCTGGCAAAAATTAGCGGTGCCCGTTGCTGCTGCCACAGCTCGGTGGCTACCTGCACCCGGCTGGGTCGAAAGCCGCCGCCCCGGCCCAGCACCACGATGGCATCGGCGGGCTGGCCATTATCATTCGGGGTGAGAACGCTTAGGCCTCGTCCGCCGATCTTGGCCATAACTGGTAGCGACATCAGGGCATAGGTCACCAATAACACCACCCCCAGACGGCTAATGGAGCGCTTCCACCGCCAGGTACGAAATAACCAGGGTACGGTGATGATACCCGCTAAAATTGGCAACATGATGTGGGGCTGCACCACCACATTGAACACGTACCAGGTCAAATGGCCCCAGTGACTGGCGGATGTAATTTGACAGGTCGATAGGTCAATCATAGATACCTCTGAGAGTCTTCCGGTGAACAGCACAGGGTGAAAGGGCCATCTCCAGGCTAGGGCTGGGTTTGCTTCAGGCCGCGTGCTCAACTTGAACCAGAACAGATTCCAGTCAGGGCACGGTATCCTAAAGCTGTTGTGGCCTATTTAGCCCTCAATGGCCAGGGCTAAGTTGTGATCTAGAACGTGGCTGGTCAGAAAACCATCAGTTTGGCGCTGCGTCCTTCATGGCGCTGCGTCCCTAATCTAGACGAAGCCGCTTGCAAACGGTGCCATTTAAACCACACCTCATCGTCTTTTTATGACACTTACCTCGACCTATCCTGGCTTAGAGACGACCCAAGACAGCCTCCGAATTACCTTTGCGCCCCTTGCTCTGGAGGAGGTCTACGGCGAGGCCAATGACCCCGCCAACGGCGCCATTGTGGTGATGAGCGGTGTGGTGCGCAACAACACCGACGGCACGCCGGTCTTGGCCCTGGAGTATCAGGCTTACGAACCTATGGCCCTGGAGGTGTTTCGGCAAATTGCGGCCCAGCTGCGCCAAACCTGGCCCGACGTCAATCGGGTGGTGATTCACCACCGTACCGGCAGGCTCACCGTGGGCGAAATTAGCGTGCTGGTAGCGGTGGGCTGCCCTCACCGCTCCGAAGCCTTTGCCGCCTGCCAATTGGCCATCGACACCCTCAAGCACAACGCCCCGATTTGGAAGAAAGAATGGTGGGAGGATGGCTCGACTAGCTGGGTCAGCATTGGGGCTTGTGAAGCGGTATAGCGTGCAGTGAACTATTGGTTGTTGCTGTACAAGCATCAGCACTTAGCCAGCACTGGCACGATTGAAAATTAGCTAGACCCTGCTGTACTTTTCCGAAAACATCATTCGAGTATAGGTGGTGGGCAGGTTCTGATCCAGCATTTCTTCGAGAGTGTTCAGATTTTTGTGTAAGCCTGTGAAGGTTCAGAGTTTGAAGCGTTCTGGAAACAGGATAGCAAAATGCGAAAGCGCCGCGCTCCAGTTTTTGATGGGTCTTGTCCATCGCTTAGCAATATTGTTGATGGCGAGATACATCAGTTTGAAAACGGAGTCTTCGTCGGGAAAGACGGCTTTGGTCTTGATGACCTTGCGCAGGGAGCGGTTGAGGGACTCGATGGCATTGGTGGTGTAGATCGCCCTACGGATATCCATGGGGTAGTCAAATAGGGGAACGATGGTGTCCCAATGGCGCCGCCAGATTTGGCTAATGGCCGGGTACTGCTCATCCCACTGGGCGGCAAAGGTCTCCAGAGCGGCTTCCGCCTCCGCTAGCGTTGCCGCTTGGTAGATGGGCTTGAGGTCAGCGACGACGGCCTTGCTGTCTTTCCACGGCACATAGCGCAGACAATTGCGAATCAGATGAACGATGCACAACTGCACCTGGGTATCGGGATAGACGGCTTCAAGGGCCTGGGGAAAGCCTGTGAGGCCGTCCACGTAGGCAATCAGGATGTCCTTGAGGCCCCGGTTTTTGAGGTCGGTGAGCACCTTGAGCCAGAACTTGGCTCCCTCCGCTTCCGCCTCGCCAATCCAGAGGCCGAGGAGGGTTTTAGTCCCCTCCACCGTAACGCCCAGGACAACGTAGACGGCCCGCTGGCTGACTCGACCTGAGACCTTGATGTTGACGTAAAGAGCGTCGAGATAGACGATCGGGTACACCTCATCAAGGGGCCGAAACCTTGGCCCCATAGAGTTCTTCCAGTTGAGCGCTGATGTCTCGGGTGCTGGTTCCCCGGGCATACATCGCCAAGATTTTCTCGTCGAGCCCCGACAGGCGGCGCTGATGCTTCGGCACCAGTATCGGCTCGAAGTCGCCGTTGCGGTCGCGCGGGATGGACAGCTCTAAATCGCCCTGGGTTGATTGCACCGTCTTTTTCGAGTAGCCGTTGCGGCTATTGCGACGCCCTGAGGTCGACTCAGGGCTCGTCTCCTCTTGAGCCAGGTGGTGATTAAGTTCTCCCGCTAGCACCCGCTCGACCAGGCGCTGGCTGAGCTGTTTGATCCAGCCGGACTCTCCCAGAATGTCCTCTGGCCCCTGGCCGTCGGCCAACAGGTCATCCAGCATGTCGTCGATGTGGTTCGGTTCTATCTTCTTGCGTGCCATGATGCGGTCTCCTCAAGTATCGGGATTCTAGACCGCTTACACAAAATTCTGATCAGGCTCGTTGCTGGAGAGACCAGCGCCCATGGGCCTGCCTGCGCCCGGGATGGGGGGCCGAGACCTGCGCTGTGGGATTGCCCACCTGGCCCAGAAGCTCCTGGCCTTGGGCAGCGTCACCACAATTGCCCCCTGGCAGTAGGTCACCCGCATCTGGCGATCCTGCACCTTAGCCGGGAGGGGTATCGTCTGCTGAAAATGATTGAGGCCCAGCCCATAGCCCAGGGGGCTGCGGTAGCCCGACCGCCGCTGACCAAAAAACGTCAGCGACCGAGGGGTGGCCCGCACCTGCACCGCCTGGGGCTCTACCCCCGGCAAAAATGCAGTGACCACCACCCGATCATCGGCCTCTTGAATTTCCGTTGAGGGCAGCTGAAGCCGACCCGAGGGGGCGATATCCACCGGCATTAGAGCGGCGGCAATTGCCTCCATTTGGGCCTGGGCGGCCCCTAAATCCCACATTGATGGCCCCGACGGCATGGGCATGACTTCCTCCTTCTTGGTGCAGGCAAAAACAACTGCGGGCTGCACCGCCAATATTTACAATCATCGGGGATAGGCGGCGTTTCGCCGGTTGGGAAAGCCCCCTGCCGCCGGGGTGCATTACCGCCCTCGCCCAAATCTGTCCCCTAGAATGAGATTAGATTCAGTGCTCCCTAGCCCTGCACCAACCGGCGGCGATGCGAAAAATCCTCCACATCGATATGGATGCCTTCTTTGCCGCCGTGGAGCAGCGGGATTTTCCCCAGTACCGGGGCAGGCCCCTGGTGGTGGGGGGGCGCCCCGACCAGCGGGGGGCCGTGGCCGCCGCCAGCTACGAGGCCCGCCAGTACGGCATTCACTCGGCAATGCCGTCGCGGGTAGCCCAGCAGCGCTGCCCAGAACTCATTTTTGCCTCCCCCCGGTTCGACGTATACCGGGCGGTATCGGTGCAAATTCGCGACATCTTTCACCGCTACACCGAGCTAGTTGAGCCCCTTTCCCTGGACGAAGCCTACTTAGACGTCACCGAGAACGCTCTGGGGGAAGCCTCGGCCCTGATGCTGGCCCGACGCATCAAGCAGGATATTGTTGACGCCACCGGCCTGACCGCCTCGGCAGGGGTGTCGGCGAATAAATTTCTGGCCAAAATGGCCTCTGGGCAAAACAAACCTAACGGCCTAACGCTAATTTTGCCCCAGGACGCCGCCGCCTTTGTGGCCGCCCTGCCGATCGAAAAATTCCACGGCATTGGCCAGGTTACCGCCCGCAAAATGCGCGCCCTGGGCATCCATACCGGCGCTGACCTGAAGGCGTGGGCCGAGGCTGACCTGGTGCAGCGGTTCGGTAAGGTGGGGCACTTTTACTCCCGAGTCGCCCAGGGGCAGGATGATCGCCCGGTTAACCCCAACCGCATTCGCAAATCCATCGGGGCCGAGCGGTCCTACTCCCCCGACTTGAGCAGCCTGGTGGCCATGGTGGCAGAACTGGAGCGGGTAGCCGATCAGGTCATCCTTCGGCTGCGAGAACAGCGCCGCCGGGGCCACACCCTCACCCTTAAGGTCAAGTACGCCAACTACCGCCAAATTACCCGCAGCCGCACCTGGGTCGAGCCGTTTGGTGCCGAGGCCCCCATTTTGACCTGGGGGGAGAAACTGCTGCTGGCCCACCTGGAGCGCGGCCAACCGGTGCGGCTGCTGGGGCTGGCCATCTCCAATTTAGAGCCGGTAGGGGAGCCAGATTTTGTGCAGCTCGCCCTGGAGGTGTAGCGGTCTGGCGTCCGCCCTTTGCGGAGGGGTAGGGCTCTAGTAGAGCGCGGCGGCGGCGTAAATAGGTACACCATTAGCGATGACTGAGGGGTAGGGTACGAGGTTCACGGTAGGGAATAGAGAGACTTCCGCCGTCGTGTACTAGTGGCTTGTTGGGTTGGGGCAATAGCTTGAGGGACAGAAATAACTGTCCTAGCCGCAGGTTATAAATCTTGACATTGGCGATATGCTTAGGCCTGCCGGGGTTTTCTGCCGTTGAGTTATAAGTGCTATGGTGCTACGTCCTGACCTTGCCGCTGCTTTGTTTTTGCCCGCCGGGCTAGGGCTGTTGGCCCAGGTGCTACAGCCTCACCCCCTACCCCATCGGATTCTGGCCCTGGCGCTGATGCTGATTAGCGTTGAACAGGCCACTATGGCGAGGGTGGATCTACGGCAAATTGCTCTGGTAGAGAGGGGGTTGACCCTTCATGCCCATGGACAGGATGCTAACCTAGCCAGGTTTCGCCGGGTCGTGATCGCTACCATCGGGGGTGAGCTGGCGGGGTTTTACCTGGCCGCCACCGGGTACCTGGGCGGGGGCGTTTTGGTAATTTTGACCAGTCTGGTGGGGTTCAATGTCGCCGCTGGGGTGCGGCTTGACCCAGCCGCCGCAGAGCCCATTCAGCCCGCTGGCATGGGCTCGCGGTTAGATGTTCTGGCCATTGATGGAGTGGCCATGGGGCTAGGCATTTTGTGGATTGCCCACCTGGCCCGGGGCTGGGTAGCGGGGGGGCTGCTGGCCTTGGTTTTGGTCTACGCCGCCAGCAAACTCATGACCTACGGGGCAAACTGGCTAAAAGAGGGGGGATGGTTCTTCCCAGGTTACCGGCAGGAGTAAATTTTCCCCCACCGCCTGGTCAGAATAATCGGAATAAGGCGATTTCTGGGAAAGAAGATACCCGATATCAACAGACTCAGTAGATCGAAAATGGGCTGTCCGACATTGAATCTGCCCTCACCCCAAACCCTTCTCCCAACTTTGGGAGAGGTAGCTTGCTGCCCCCAGGGTGGGCCAGCGGGGGATTGGCGATCTGTTGTTTTGCGATCTACTGATACCAAATCCTGCTTGGTTACCCCCAATGCAATCGGGCGAATGCCATAAAGCCTCTGGCTGGGCTGCGCCAACACCCCTACGGTTTGGCCGGTTGGGAATCGGGGCGATGCGACTCAGATTTGCTCTAAAAATAGATTTTTGTCGCTGGGGGTACCGCGCCAGCGGCATGGGCGATTGGTATGAGACTCTCGGCTGGGTTCCCGCCTGCGCGGCATGCGGCTGGCGATATGGGGTCTGCTTTTGACTTGGGGTTACCTTGATGGCCGAGTGGGTGACGTGGCTTCAACCTGCGGTACCCAAACCGACACCGAGCCCGCATTACAGCAAAAGTCGGCCCAGCCCTCGTCGTTGGTGGTAATCGGCTCGTCAATGTGCTCGGTCAGGTCGATGTAGGTGGTGTTGGGCTGGCCCACTTCCATCCACTTAGTGCCCGCGTCGCCGTTGCTGAGCACCACGGCAATGCCGCCGTGGGTTTCGTCGTTGCCGAGTCGGGTCCAGCCGATGGTGTTGGCGTGGTCAAAGTAGTCATACTGGTCGCCATAGGCGTAGTTCTTGCGAACCTCCAGGAACTTATCGATCAGCCACTGGTGGCTGTCCATCCAGATTTCGTACTCGCTGCCGTCGTTGCCCTGGTCGGTGTAGTGGGCGCCGTAGTAGTCGGCGTAGAAGATGCAGGGATAGCCATCTCGCCGCAGCAAAATCAAAGCGTAGGCCAGGGGCTTAAACCAGGGTTCCACGACGGATTCGAGAGATTGCAGGGGCTGCGAGTCGTGGTTGTCGACCAGGGTAACGGCCAGGGCGGGCTGCTCTTTCACCAGGCTATTGTCAAAAATCTGGCGCATGTCGTAGCTGTCGCCGACCTTGCTGGCCTCGCTGAAGTTGTAGTGCAGGGGCGCGTCGAACAGCATCACGTCGCCGCCGGTCACGTCAATAAAATTGTGCAGGGCCTCAATTTCGTTGGACCAGTATTCCCCCACGGCAAACAGGCGTTTTTTGGCCTGCTTACGGCAGTAGTTGAGCCAATCGGGGAAAAACCCGGCCTCGACGTGCTTAACCGCATCGAAGCGAAACCCGTCTATGTTGGTAGTGTTTACGTACCAGGCCCCCCAATCCATCAGGCGCTTGCGCACCTCCTCAAACTCAACATCCAGGTCGCACCCCATCAGGTAATCGAAGACCCCTTTCTCGAGATCAACCTGATCGTCAAACTGCTTACCCTCAAATAGGTAGACGGCATTTTCGCCCTCGTTGTAGACGTTGAAATCTACCGCATCAAAGTGCCACCAGTGCCATTCGGCGTCAGAATACTTACCCTGGCGGCCTGGAAAGGTAAAGTGCGTCCAGACCTTGACCGTCTGCATTTCGCCGATGGCTTCCTGGCGGTTGTCGGGGTTGAGGGGCACGGCCTGGGCTTCTTCCGCCTCATCCGCCCCCAGCATATGGTTGATCACCACATCGGCGTAGACCTGCATGCCCGCCGACTGAGCCGCCGCAATGGCCGCCAGGTACTCGTCCTTGGTGCCGTACTTGGTGCGTACCGAGCCTTTTTGGTCAAACTCGCCCAGGTCGTACATGTCGTATACGCCGTAGCCAACATCGTAGCCACCGCCGGTGCCTTTATAGGCTGGCGGCAGCCACACCGAGGTGATGCCCTTTTCAGCTAATACTTCGGCGTTTTCCTTCAGCTCATTCCACAACGTCCCATCCGGCTCGTTATACCAGTGGAAAAACTGCATCATGACACCATTCAGCTCAGCCATAATTTTCTCCAGGGTACAAACCCAATGATGAGGCCGGATTACATTTTGTTATTAAAGGCCTCCTAAGGTAGATTTGAACATCTCTCTAAAGACAGGTCTAAGTCCCCACGGTAGAGAGATGTAGTTAGATAAAAATACTCCTATTCTGCAAAAGGCCGTAATTATTGTTGTGGGCAGGGCGGAATGAGCGAGTTCAAAGGTAAGCGCGTGCTGATTACCGGTGCCAGCACTGGCATTGGGCGGGCCATTGCCATCCACTTTGCCAAGCTCGGTGCCAACATAGGTATCAACTACCATAGCGACCTCAAGGAAGCTCAAGTAACCCAGCAAGACGCGCTAGATGCCTGCCAAGAACTAGAGGATTGTGGCGTCAAGGCGCTGCTAGTTCAGGCCAATGTTTCCCAAGTAGAGGATGTGGACAGGCTGTTTCAAGAGACCCTAGATGGTCTGGGCGGCCTGGATATTTTAATTAATAATGCCGGCATGCAGATCGAAGGGGCTTCCCATCAGATTTCCATCGAAGATTTTGACAAAATGCTGGCGGTCAACCTGCGAGGAGCCTACCTGTGCGCTCGGCAGGCTATTCAACATTTCTTAGGGCAGGGAATTAGGGGGGTAATTATTAACAACTCCAGCGTTCATGAAGTGATTCCCCGCCCGGGCTACTTGGGCTATGTCGTCAGCAAGGGTGGCATGGAGAGCATGACCCGCACCCTGGCCCTAGAATACGCCCGCCAGGGCATTCGGGTTAATGCCATTGGCCCCGGGGCCACTGCCACCCCCATTAATGACTGGACAGAGGATCCCCAAGAAAAGTCCGAAATCGAGAACCTGATCCCCATGGGGCGCATCGGCACCCCCGAAGAAATGGCATTTGCTGTCGCTTTTTTAGCCTCTGAAAAAGCCTCCTACATTACCGGGCAAACCCTATTTATTGATGGCGGACTAACGCTCTACCCCAGCTTCAGAAAGCCGGCTACCTAAAGCGGGTATTCGCCTCAGGTAAAAATAATTCATTGGCATCACTGAATTTATAAACCAGAGGTCAAGACTGTGAGAATTGGTCTTCTAATGATTAACTTCGGATTTTAATTTTTAGGCTTTAGGAGATTTCCAGCAAAGAACTTACCTCGTCATTCCCGCGCAGGCGGGAATCCAGCCCAAGAGTCTTTTTATATCGGGTATCTTCTTTCCGAGACATTGCCTTACATCTACTTGAGGGCTGATCTTCTCGTTAGGTTAGCCCTGATCAAGCTATTGCTTAAGGATTATTAATCTAGGCAAAGTGCGCAGCTAAGTTTAATTTCTCTAGATGATTTTTAATAAGGTCTATCCCAGGGGTGATGTTTTATGTTTTGCCGTCTTTTATACCTAGGGTTAGATGGTGTTGGATGGTTCAAATCTAGGCACTATTTCTTTAGGAGAACCACTATGATATTGGCAACAATTCAACGCAGAATTAAGCAGGCTATTTGCCTTAGCTGCTTGAGTCTTTTAATTTGCTCTGGCCTTATATTGGGGTGGGGCCAAAATGCCCTAGCTGGGTCTGCCGCCGCCAGCATTGAGAAAAGTCGTGCCGAGCAAGAGCTAGACCGGGTAGCTGGTCAAGGCACGGCCAACCAAATTGAAGGGCGCGCCAAGGCTGGCATTGGCCGCGTTCAGCGCCAGGTTGACCAAGCCACCAGCCAGTTCGACGGCACCGGCAAGCAAATTCAGGGGCGCGCCCAAGAAAACATTGGCCGCACCCAGGCCGCTGCCGAAGACGTTACCGATGCGGCTCAAGATTCCGCCGAGGGCGTTGTTGACGCCATCAAAGATTTCTTTAGGCAGTAGGTCGACTCTGCTCAGCCGATAGTTTGACGTGTTTTATTTATCGATGAAATCTGAGCTCTAGGTTGAGCCCCGAGTGGTTAACTTTTAGCCATTGTTGTATTTTTTAGCTTAGGAGACTCTCCATGAAACGTTCCATTGCAAATGCTTACGGTCGCGTGATCAAATCCCTGGTGGCCCTTGCAGCCTGTGCATCACTGATGCTGGGTGCGGCTGGGCCAGCCTTGGCCTTTGGTAACTCTGGCCCTAGCCAGTCCGAAGGTACGGCCCAGATGAACCGGCTACAGGATATCTCAAAGCGGGCCGTAGACGCAGAGCCCCGCAACCGTGGAGAAGTGCAGCGTGCAGCTCAAAAGGGGCCTAACGAAGTTCAAGGAAATGCCGATCTCGATAAAATGAACTCCCCTGAAGATTCGAGCGGCGCCACGACGATCAAGGATCAAGTGGAGAACGCCCTCGAAACTATAACCGGCAACCGCTAGGGGCGTTAACCCAACGGCCCGGACGTCGATGGAGTTAGGAGATCTATAACTTCGCTCATTCTGTCAGATTGTCAGAACTATATGGTGACTCACCGGCTAGCCCCTGCGCCCTGATTAGGCGCAGGGGCTTTGAGTCGTACGGCGTTTAAAGGGCCGCCAGCCATTGGTCTGTGTGCCGTAAAGGCAGTGCTTTCCGGATCATCCGGCCAAAACTCGCCCAGGTCATCCCTCCTAGCTACCGCCGCCGCTGCTTGCTCACCATCTTGCGTGACAGCCGCAGATTGATTGCCTCGCGCTCGGCCCAGTCTTGGAGAACACGAAAGAAAATATGCTTGTCCTGGCCCTGTAGCACGGCGGTTTGGTCAGCGGTTTCGATGCTGTAGGGGTAGCCGCCGCCCACAATCACCTCCCCCCGTACCCAGTTGAGGTACTGGGCCATGCGGCCGCTTTCCCACATCCACAGGGGCATTTCCAGGCGCACGGGGTGGCCGTCACGGGTGGTTTTGAGGTAAGCAAAGGTGAGCTGGTCATGGTGGGCCTGGTACTGGTCGAGAATGCCGCCGCGATCGCAGCGAAACACCGCCGTGCGATCGCCCCACTGCATTAACCGCGACAGCAGTTGGGCATCGTGGATGCCTTCGGTGGCCTCCAGACCATAGCCGTGGTGCAGCAGGGTGGTCAGGTCCCGGGCGTAGGAGGTATCCACATAGCCCACCAAGGGCACCCGCCGCCGTTGGCTAGCCTCCAGCAGCGCCAGCATGGCCTGCACATAGGCGGCCTGGCTATCGGGGTCGAAGGCTTCGGCAAAGGTGACCACCAGCGCCCCGTCAAAAAACACCAGGCAGCGCTCCGGTTCTGGGCAGGCGTTGATATACTCCACCAGCCGCTCCACCTCCATTTGAAAGCGGCGAATATTCACCCGCCGCTCCACCGGCTGGGCCGGGTTAGGCCCCAGATCCTGGGGAGTCAGCAAATCTACCCGCACGTCTTTTTGGTAGGGACGGGTGGGGCTGTGGGGGTTCTCAAACCAGCCAATTTGAATCAGAGCAATGGGAATCGAAATATCCTTACCGGGGGAAATTTGGGAGCCATCCACCGCAAAGGTGGTGATTTCAGCCAGCACCTCCTGCACCCACTCGGCACTCTCTTCGCGATTTGACCAGCGGGCCGTGGCGGAGGTTGATTCGGCAAAAAAGAAGGGCACAATTCCCTTTTCTGCCGTGGTCGCCGCTTCCAGGGGCTGCGCCCCTACCGGGGAGGGATGGGCCGCCACCAGGGCCAGCTGCTGCGCCATTGGGAGGGCGGTAAACTCAACCCAGGCCCGATTGTAGGCGTGGAGCAGCTCAAACTTAGCCCGGTTAAAGGAGCTAAACGCCTCCCGTTTTTGATCGAGCAGCGCTTTGATCTGGAATGGACTCACCGGCATACCCCATCCACCGTTTAGAACACCTGTATTGCTGGGGAAATTCTAGCGGGTTTTGGGGAGGTTGTCACGGTGAGGGTGGTGGGGTGTCGGATGAGAGGTCATAGCTAACGTTCAAGTCGTCAGCTATGACCTCCCGACACCTGAAACCCAGTTCCTTACTTCTGCAACGCTTCAACCTGCCTGGCGATCTCCGGGTCGTATAGCCTCAAGTAGTTCCAGTAGCCGCCAAAGACGGAGCGCACGTAGCCCTGGGTTTCGGGGAAGGGAATTTTTTCCACAAAGTCGTCGGCGTCGGTAAAGTTGCCTTTGTCAATCCATTTGGCGACGTTACCAGGGCCGGCGTTGTAGCTGGCAACGGCGAACAGCGAATGGTTGCTGTATTCAGCGTGGGTGTAGTCTAAATACCAGGTGCCGAGCTTGACGTTATCTTCGGGGTTTTTGAGGTCGTAGCCGTCTAGTCCGGCCTTGCCTTTGATCCAGGCGGCGGTGGCGGGCATCACCTGCATCAGACCGGTGGCCCCGACCCCAGAGCGAATTTGAGGCTCAAACCGCGACTCCTGGCGAATTAGAGCAGCCACCAACAGAGGGTTGAGTTGGCGCTGGGCAGCCCAAGCCTGAATCAGCTCGGCGTAGGGCAGAGGATACACCCCATGCCAGTAGTCGGGCCGCTGCTTAAGCTGTTTGAACGCCGCCTGGTCGTCGGGGTCATCCGCGTCGGCTAGGCTCGATACCTGATAAATGCCGTCTAGGTTGTCGCCGGTGCCGAGGCGCATCAGGCCATCCACAAACTGCTCTGGGGCCGAGGGGTCCTGGCGGTTGGTAAACTCGGTTTGCCAGCGCTCCCAGGCCCGCTGATTCTGCCCCAGCAGGTAGAGCTCCTGGAGGGTTTCAGACCCCACCGGCAGGGGGGTACGCTGGGCCAGCTGGGCCACCTGGGGAGTCTGGAACCGGACGGTTTTAAAGTCTCCCACGTTCCAGCCCAGGGCGACGGCGGCACGCCAGGCATAGTACGATTCAGGATGCTTTGCAATCACCTGCTCAAGGGCGGCCTGGGCCACGTCGGCCTGGCCGAGCTGGCGACCCCACTTGCCAACCCAAAAGCCCGCATCGGCGGCGCTGTCGCTATCGGGGCTGTATTTCAGCACGTCGCGGCCCCAGCTCAGGGCCATGGGCAGGTCGCCCTGGTCGGCGGCGCTGAGGGCATTGTTGAGACGAATTTCCGCCGCCGCGTCGGACTCTTTGTAGTCGGTCAGCAGGGTTTCGCGAATGGCCTGGGCGGAGTCGGGGCTGTCTAACTCATCCAGGGCTTCGGCCTTCATCAGCAGGGCTTCGGGGGCGCGGTCGGGAAAGCGGGTAATCACCTGATCGAGCACCCCGACGGCGGTTTGGTTGGGCAGGCTGAGGGTGAGTCGCAGTAGCCCAGTGGCGGTTTCGGGGGCATCGGGAAATTGCTCATCCAGCTGGGAAAATAGAGCAATGGCTTTGCCCCGCTGTTCACCAATTTGCAGCCCCCGCGCCGCCCGATACAGGTTGCGAGGGGTGGCCGGAGCCTGGGCATAGGCGGGGCCAGCTTCGGCGTAGCTATCTAGCCGCCAGAGGCCAAACCCAATGGTCTGCCAGTCTTCGGGCTGAAGCTGGTCACCAAACTCGGTTTTCAGCCGGATCAGAGCGGCCCCGGCATCGGGGTGGTGTAGTCCGGCCTTGGCCACAATCAACAATAGCGGCAGCGCATCGGCCCGGTAGGGGTCGGCGGCCAGGCGCTGCTGGGCTAGCTCCACCGCCTTGGGATGGGTGGGAAAGTCTTTCAGCAGCCGATCTCCGTAGGCCGAGTTTTGCTGGCTGAGGTCAAACAGCAGGGTGGCGGCGGCGGGGTCAGTGCCGTAGTCTTTCAGCAGCTTTTGCTGGGTCGCGGCCGCCGCTTCGGCCTGCCCCGCCGCCCGCTGGGCCTGGGCCAGGCTGAGCAAAATGTAGGGAGCCATGGCGGGATAGTCGGCCTCTAGCCCCTCTAAAAGAGGGATGGCGCTGCCGCCCTGGTCGGCATTGATGAGGTCTAAAGCCAGCAGGTACCGGGCGCGATTGTAGCTGAGTGAGGGCTTTCCCTCGCTGTACTGCGCCAGGGAACTACCCCGCTGGGCCGGGTGCTGGAGGGCTAGCCCCAGCACCGGGTCATCCGCTGAGATGGGATTGAGTCGGCCCAGGTCAGGCAACATAGACTCTTCCGAAAGGGCCGCTGGGGCCGCTGGGCCAGAGTCAGTATTCACCAGGGCCGCAACCATGCCTAGGGACATGGCTCCAACTCCCGCGATCGCCAACCAGGGCAGGCTTGCTTTAAACCGATTCAGCATGGTGTGCCGCTAAACTCTGATATGGGTTGTAGCAAAAAAACCAGCCTATGGTTTAATTTTTTACCTAACTTTCCTAGCAATCGAAGCTTTTTCGGTAATCATCCCCTGGTAATCTGGGCCAAGGTTTATAGTGAACAAAGTATTTTGAGGCGAGTGTAGACACCCTGACGGCACTAAAGTGGGATCGGATGTTCGGTTACCGGCCTCGCCAGGCGGCAAAAACTCAACGTCAAGGTTTGTAATAGTTTGTGTTGTTCGTTTTCCTTTGTTCGTTATTTCACAGAGTTGACTGAATGGAATTTCACGCATCAGACAAAACCGGACTCACCTGGGTGGGAGATTGCCTAGTCCTGGGGCTAACAGAAGCCTCCCTGCCCCTGGCGGGGCCACTGGCCGAGCTGAATACCCAGGTATCGGGGCTGCTCCAGGAGCTGGTGGACGAGGCCGAGTTCACCGGCAAGGTGGGCACCAGTGCCGTCATTCGGGTGGGCGGAACGATCCGCAAGCTGGGGCTGGTGGGGCTGGGGGCCGCCGACAGCTTGACCACCGATCATCTGCGCCGCGCCGCCGCCGCCGCCGCCCGGCTGGCCAAAAAAGAAAAGTGCGCCACCCTGGGCCTCAGCGTTCCTCTGTACCAGAGCAACCCGACCCTGACCGCCCAGGCTCTGGTCGAAGGGGCCACCCTGGCCCTCCACCAGGACAACCGCTTTAAATCTGAGGAAAAGCCCAACGGCAAAAATACCCTGGAGCAGATTGACCTGTTGGGCCTACCCGGTCAGGAGGCCAGCATCCGCACGGCTGAGGCCATTTGTGCCGGGGTAGTGCTGGCCCGGGAGCTGGTCTCGGCTCCCGCTAACGTGGTTACCCCCGCCACCCTGGCCGAAGCCGCCGCCGATATCGCCACCGCCCACGGTCTAGAGGTAGAAATTCTGGAGCGCGAGCAGTGCGAAGCGCTGGGTATGGGAGCCTACCTGGGGGTGGCCCAGGCGTCGGATCTGCCCCCCAAGTTTATTCACCTCACCTACCGGCCCGCTGGCACCCCTAGCCGCAAGCTGGCGGTGGTTGGCAAGGGGCTCACCTTTGACTCCGGTGGCCTGAATATAAAGGTCACTGGTAGCGGCATCGAAATGATGAAGATCGACATGGGTGGGGCCGCCGCCACCCTTGGTGCGGCTAAGGCCATTGGCCAGCTCCAGCCCAGTGCCGAGGTGCACTTCATCAGCGCCGCCGCCGAAAATATGATCAGCGGCAAGGCCATGCGCCCCGGCGACATTCTTACCGCCTCTAACGGCAAAACCATCGAGGTCAACAACACCGATGCCGAAGGGCGGCTCACCCTGGCCGACGCCCTGGTGTTTGCCGAAAAGCTCGGGGTCGATGCCATTGTCGATTTGGCCACCCTGACCGGCGCCTGCATCGTCGCCCTGGGGGATGATATCGCCGGCATCTTTAGCGAAAACGATGACCTGGCCGCCGCCATCGCCGCCGCCGCCGCTACCGCTGGCGAAAAGTTCTGGCGCCTGCCCATGGAAGAAAAATATTTTGAGGGGCTAAAGTCCATCGTGGCGGATATGAAAAACACCGGCCCCCGCCCCGGCGGCTCCATTACCGCCGCCCTATTTCTCAAGCAGTTTGTCAAAGAAACCCCCTGGGTGCACCTGGATGTGGCCGGCCCCGTGTGGACGGAAAAGGAAAACGGCTACAACAACCCCGGCGGCACTGGCTTTGGCGTCCGTACCCTGGTGGAATGGATATCCAAGTCCTAATTCTCACCGCCGTCGGCCTGCTGGCCGGTCTTCTGGCTGGGTTTTTGGGCATTGGCGGCGGCACCGTCATGGTGCCCGCCATGGTGGCTTTGGGCCTGTCGGGGGTGCAGGCGGTAGGCACCAGTACCCTGGCGATTTTAGTGATTTCGGCGGTGGGCAGCCTGCAAAACTGGCGGATGGGCTTCCTCAACCTGAAAAATGTGCTGCTGCTGGGGCTACCGGCGGTGGTGACCGCTTTTTTAGGGAAAGAACTGGCCAGCGCCCTGCCCGACTACGCCCTACTCACCCTGTTTGGCCTATTTTTACTGCTCAATATTTACCTAATTGGCCTGAAGAAGCGGGTGATCTTAACGGCCAAGCGGGCCGAAGCCGAAGGCCTTTCTAGCCCAGAGCAATACCCTGGGATTGCCCTTCATGCCATCATGGCTCGCGCACTCATTGGCAGCCTGGCCGGGTTTTTAGCGGGGTTGTTTGGGGTCGGCGGCGGCGTGGTGATGGTGCCGCTGCAAATCTTGCTGCTGCAAGAAAATATTAAAACTGCCATTCAAACTAGCCTGGGGGCGATTGTAGTGACGGGCCTGTGGGCCTGTCTGTGGCATGCCCTAGACGACAATGTGCGGGTGCTGACAGGGCTGCTGCTGGGGGCCGGAGGCGCGGTGGGAGTGCAGCTCAGCACCCGCTATTTGCCGAGATTGCCGGATCGCACCGTCACGTTAATGTTCAGGCTGCTGCTGGCGCTGCTGGCGCTGTATTTTTTCTACAAAGCCTGGATGAGCTATGGGCTAGTCCAAGGTGGTATAGGTTGACCTCTCAGCTGAAGCCGCTGGGTTGGAAGTTTCAGGTTTTGGGGTTTTAGCCCAGGGCGTCGAGACATTCAGCGTGCCTTGGGCTTACCTTTTTTGGGCCAGGCCCACACCAAGGCCCCCGCCCCCAGCCCCAGCCCAGCAAGGGCCAAAATTCGGCCTGTGGAATTGGGCTTAGGGTTGGGGTGGGTGGTTGAGTCTGGGGCCGTGACGGCGATATCGGCACTGGCCCCTGCTGAATCAGCCGCTGGGGCAGGTGGGGCAAGCGCAGCGGCAGCGGCCACAGTAACCGGAAAGATTAGCTCAAAAGGGGTAAAATCTACGGTGCCATTGGGAGCACCGGTGAGGGTGACAATGTAGGTGCCCACCGCTGGAAAGGTAACGTTAGCGCCAGGAATATTTTCGTAGCCCTCCGCCGACACTGGCTGTAGGGGTGGCTGGGCTAAGGGGGTAGCGCTGGCAAGATCGGCGGCAATGGTCAGGGCACAGTCACAGGCGCTGAGGGGAATCACCTCCCCACCCTCCCGGGTGAGGGCAATCCAGATTTGGGATTGCTCCTGGGCTTTGGGCGTATCGTTGGGTTCAATATGCAGGGTGCCGCCCACGTCGGCGGCCACATCGACCTCGTGGGCTTGCCCCGGCAGCGCTAGCAACAAACCGCTCAGCAGCGTCACAATCCCTTGGGGCCAGGGTTTAAGCCGGGCCAGTCTAGGCCCGGACAAGGCCAAAAAAGCGGGGTCAGCGTTTAGGCGAAACATAGTAGTCATGCAGGGATAACAGTGTCCAAAACCAGCGTGATCGCACCAGCAGCACCCCAATCACCACCCCTAGCCAAACCCCTGGCGGGCTCAGGGCCAAAGCGGTAAATCCTAAGAATTTTGGATATTGTAGCCCCAGCAGCACACAATGCCCGGTGCACAGGATTAAAGCCGGTAGGCTCAGCAGGTGCAGCGATCGCCAGAACGGCCCCAGCCAGCGCTGGGCCAGATCGGAGCTAGTCAACGCCAGGGGCAGCATCAGCCCTAAAGCCAGTGCCCCCGCCGCAATGCCCCACTGGTGGTGGGGCAGCATGAAGTAAACCGCCCGCAGATTGCCCTGCCAACTGTGCTGCACCATCTGCACGGTATGGGCCAGCCCCAGCAGAAACGCCCCCACCCCCAGCACCCGACGGTACTTAAGCGGCCCCGGCCAGAGCTTGCCCAGCGGTCGCGCCACCAGGGCGGTCACCAGTAGCCCGATGCTGCCGTAGCCCGCATAGTCGGTCATCGCATCGCCGCTGCGGGTGAGCGTGAGAACCCCCACTACCAGGGTAATCCAGCCGCCCAGACGGAAGAGCTGACCGCGACGGTCCTGGCTCAGCCAGGTGGCCGATAGGCCAATACCCGCCATCATCGGCAGCGTGCCGAGGCCAAAGGCGAGCATGGTCAACGCCCCGGCCCCCGGCTGGGCAGTGGCCGCCGCTTTAATGTGGGCCACGTAGAGGAACCCGCAGGGAATTAATCCCCAGCACAGCCCCAGGGCTACCGGGGTCCACCAGCGGCGGGTAGCGGAAACCCCACCCATGGTCTGGCTCAGCCGCTCGTGGAGGGACTTTTTCCCAAACGGATGGATCAGGGGCAGGCGCGGTAGCAGCCCTGGGCTAACCTGGCGCAGGCCAAACCAAATCAGCAACCCACCGGTGAGCAACGTCATTGCCTGTCGCAGGCCGCTGCCCAGACCCGCCATCTGCCCCCCCGCCACCAGCACCGACCCCAGCCCGCCAATGGCCGCTCCCACCAGAGCGTAGCTTAACAACCGGCCTAGGTTGAGCAACAGATGAAACCGCACCTGTAGCCACGAGGTTACCGGTGCTTCCCCTTGCGCCCCCAGGGCAAAGGCCACGGTAATTGGGCCGCACATGCCCAGGCAGTGGCCAAAACTACCAAAGAACCCGAGTCCAGCGATCAGCAACAAATCAATCATGGTGCCAGAAATGGCCTTTTACGGTGCAGGTAGGCCCACTAGGGAATGGTACTGAATTAAGGCTGGTGGATGGTGCCTACCCTAGGGTAGATCAAGGCTTTTGCAATCTACGGAGCTGATTTGGGTGACAGTCAGCCCTAAAGGTGCAGGAACTTATCCAGCGCTGCAACCATGGCCGGGGGCCAGCGGCGCACGGTGCTCACCCAGTCTAAGTCTTTATAGCGTCCGTCGAGGCCCACCACGGCGACCCAGTTACTTTCGGCTTCTCCTGGTTGACCCTGCACCCAGAGGGCCGCGGTCAGGGCGGCACGGGCATCGACAAAGTTAGGGTAACGGCGGGTGAGGCTGCGAAATTCCCGAATCGCGGTCTCGGTCTGACCCAGTTGGTAGTTGGTCAGGGCGGCGTTGACCCGAGCCAAGGCAAATTTTGGATCAAGCTCCACCGCCCGCTGGTAATCGGCCAGGGCCGCGGCCCAGTTGCCCAGCCCCCCTTGGGCGTTGCCCCGGTTGTTGTAGGCGGCGGCATCCTGAGAGTTAAGGGCTAATACCTGATTGTAGTCTGCGATCGCCGCCTGCCAGCGACCTAGCCCCTCCAGCGCCGCCCCACGATTCAGGTAGGGATCGGGTTCCGCCGGTGCCAGGGCAATGGCCTGGTCATAGTCCGCCAGGGCATCGAGGAGTTTGTTCTGGCTGACCCGCACATTGCCCCGGTTGCTCCACACCGCCGCTTCGGTGGGCAGGCACTCAATCAGCTGGCTCCAGTAATTTTCAGCTTCAGCAAACCGCCCCGCCTGGGAGGCTCCAAAGGCTTTTTCCCTGAGCTCGGCAAGGGTGGGCTGGGCTAAACCCTCAGCCCCAGTCGAGCTAACGGTCTGGGCCATGGCGATGGGGCTGAGCCAGCAGAGCACAATCAGCAGGCCCATGAAAACGCTGGGAACCAAAACAGTTTGAAAAAATCGCATGAAAGCTGAACTCACGCATTGCCGTAGGTGCCCTCAGGCCACGGTTAAATCATCATACAGCGGATCCCTGGGCTCAGGGGGGCGTTTGGGTGGCCCCTGTAGAAACCTAGCTCGTGACCAGCCAACCTTTCCGGCGACACTAGGGCGGCGGGGTACGTCCCTGGGCCTAGGCCGCAGGACTGGCGTAGCGGGGGGCGGGGGAATTGAAGCTCCCCCGAAGCAGGCTTTGCCTGAGCTACCCCGGGCGGGAGCACGGTGCTTAGGGGAGCGCTATCCTTCGTCAGGTGGGCAGACCCTAGGTGTTGTCAGTGCCGCCCAATGGCCTCCTGCCGGTGCTAGATTTGGGGCATATCCCAACGCCCAGGCCTGGAGGTTCCCCGCAACTCCAGGCCTGGGTGAACACAGGTGGCATCGCCCCCGGAGCAGAACCATGGCATTTTCCATTGACCAGGCCCAGGCCCGTATGCAGGAACTCTGCGCCCGGTCGACCCACCGAGTTGATTATCTGGCCATTCGCCTGGAGCAGTCGGAGGGCACCGATATTTTGCTGCGCGGCGGCCAGGTCGAAACCCTCAGCGAGGGCATGGCGATTGGTGGTCATGTCCGGGCCTGTTATCGAGGCGGCTGGGGCTTTGCCAGCTTCAATGACCTGGAAGGCCTAGCCACCCGCGTGGAGGAAGCCATCGCCGCCGCCCGGCTAGTGGGCGATGACGAAACGTTGCTGGCACCAGTTGCCCCCGTACAGGTAACCCAGCAGCTGCCCATGACTGGCTCTGACCCCAGGAGCATTCCCCTGGCCCGCAAAAAGGCCCTCTGCCATCACTACGCCGATATTCTTCAGGGCGTAGACGACCGCGTTACTACCACCTCAGTTCGCTATAACGACATAGCCCAACGGGTGCTGCTAGCCACTTCCGAGGGCACCTTTATCGACCAGTCATGGTCAGATCTGGAAATGCGCTTTGCCGCCACCGCCCGCCATGGCGATACAGTGCAGACCGGGCGCGAAACCACCGGGTCGCGCCAGGGCTACGAGGATCTCGAAAACCTGGAGGCCCAGGTAATCGACTCCGCCCGCCGGGCGGTGGCCGCCCTAGAGTTACCGCCAGTGCGGGGAGCCACCTATGAGGTGGTAATTGACCCGATTTTGACTGGGCTATTCGTCCACGAAGCCTTTGGCCACCTGTCTGAGGCCGACATGGCCTACGAAAACCCCGACCTGCTAGAGGCCATGAGTATGGGTCGCCGGTTTGGCCCCGAGAACTTGCAAATCTTCGACGGGGCCGCTCCCCAGGGGCACCGGGGTAGCTACTGCTACGACGACGAGGGCACCCCCGCCACTACCACCCAGCTGATTCGCGACGGGGTGCTGGTGGGGCGGCTGCACTCCCGCGAAACCGCTGGCAAACTAGGGGAACAACCCACCGGCAACGCCCGCTGCCTCAATTACCACTACTCGCCCCTAGTGCGCATGACCAACACCTGGATCGAGCGCGGCACCACCCCCGTCGGCGACCTGTTTGCCGATATTAAGGAAGGCGTTTATGCCCGCAACTGGCTGGAGGGCATGACCAACGGCGAAATGTTTACCTTTACCGCCGGGGAAGCCTGGATGATTCGCAACGGCCAGCTCGACGAGCCCGTGCGGGATGTTACCCTATCGGGCAACGTGTTTCGCACCCTGGCCGACATCGTGGCCATTGGCGACGACTTTTACTGGGATGAGTCAGGCGGCTGCGGCAAGGGGGGGCAAAATGGCCTGCCTGTCGGCTGCGGCGGGCCGAGCCTGCGCCTCCGTAACGTGGTGGTGGGCGGCGAAGCAGCGGATGAGTAGGGAGGGTGCTGATCATTGAGGACGTGGCCGCCTCCACCCGTCTACTCTGTCTCCGCTGGAGACGCGGCAGGTTGGCGCCGCCTGCCGGCCCAGACCAACGCCCATCTACCCTGCCCATGTCTCCCCTACTCATCCCCCCGCACCGCCTCCAGCTCTTGCCCCAAAAGGCCCTCTACGTTGAGGCCCTGCGATCGCTGCTGGTGTCCGACATCCACCTGGGCAAGGCAGAAACCTTTCAGTATCATGGTTTGCCGGTGCCGAGTCAGATCAATCAGGCCACCCTCCAGCGCTTGCAGGATCTTTGCACTCAGTTTCAGCCCGACCACCTGTGGATTTTAGGAGATCTATTCCACCATCCGGCGGGGCTGACCGATGGCGTAATCGACGCCTGGCTGAAGTTTTTGCAGGCCACCCAGGTTACCGCCCACCTCATCCTGGGCAACCACGACCGCCGGTTACAGGCTACCCTCAGCCAGCTCTCCATCGAGTGCTTTGTGGATGCCGTGGACGCCGATGGCCTTCTGCTCAGCCACGAGCCCAGTGCCGGGGGCGATCGCCTCAATATTTGCGGCCATGTGCACCCCTGTATGCGGCTCAGCCTGGGCTGCGATCGCCTGCGGTTACCCTGCTTCCACTGGGAGGCTGGCCAGCATCGCCTCACCCTACCGTCGTTCGGGGAATTTACCGGCGGCTACGATATTTCCCTTGCCCCTGGGGATGTGGCCTATGTGGTGGCCGAGGACGAGGTGGTAGCGTTTGAGCAGCGGTAGGGGGGGTGAGTCAGGAGATGACCTCATCCTCGACCCGGTTGAGTTCGCCAGTCGCCACGCGAACCCAGGGTAGATAAATAGTGGGTTACATATCCCTACCGGCTACCCCTTAACGAGCTATGCTATCTGTTGTCATTTTGCCAAAGGGTATCGTCATGGCGCGACCAATCGGGCCAATTAAGCTGGGGCTGTGCTGTGCCCTCAGCGTTATCGCGGTGGGCTGTCGTGGCGGCGCGCCAGAGACAGAAACGGCTACTGACCCGAATCTGCCCGAGGAAATTGCCCCGGTGCCCGAGGCTACAGGTAGCCCTGCCCCAGTTCTGACACCGGCCCCCACGACGGCTCCCACCGCTCCCCCGGCCCAGGGTGCAGCAGCAACACCCATTAACCCACCCCAAAAGGCCCAGTTAATTGCCGCCCAGCCCGAGGCCCAGATTAATCTGAGATCGCAGCCCACCACTGAGTCCCAATCCAAGGGCTATGGCCTGGTGGGCGACCCTGTGCAGCTCCAGCGCTCCACCCAGGGGGCCGACGGCCAGCCCTGGTACTACGTCAAGTTCGAGACATCTGGCGCCGAGGGCTGGATTCGGGGCGACTTCATCAACACAGAAGGCCGTGCCACCGCTCTGCCGCAGCAGGCGGCCCAGGGCAGTAGTTGCGAAGGGCTGATGGAGGGCACCGTATTCACCGCCTTCTACGACGCCAACGGCTTTAACCTGGTGCGCTTCATGAATCTGGAAACCAAAAACACCTTCGACAGCTCCCTCAGCCGCCAGGGCAGCAACAACCAGGGGCAGCCCATCTACGTGGGCAACGCCAGCCCCCCCACCGGCGGCAGCTACGCCGTGCAACTCACCGACCTGTCGGGGGGCACCCCCCGCAGCCAGTCCCAGGTGGGGATGAATTACAACGGCATTACCGCCACCGGCACCTGCAAGTAGACTGCGTCAACGCCCCCAACGGGGCAAGGCCCCTGGTAAAATTGGGCCATTAAAGCTGGAGCGAGGAGACACCATGGCTGACAATCTGACCGCCGAAGAACAGCAGGAACTCGAAACCCTGCGGCAGACCATTGAACAGGCCATTGCCGACGGAGTGCTCACCCACGCCGAGCGCGATCAAATTACGGCGGTTATGCGGGCCGATGGCCAGGTTACCTACGAAGAGCTGGCCCTGGTGCGCCGGTTGGTGTCTGACAAAGTTGCCTCCGGCGAGCTGAAAGCTGAGCCTTAGGAAATCTTATTCCTCTCTGCCACCCGGCCCTCCCTCGTTCCCAGGCAGAGGCTGGGAACGAGAGGTTCAGGATATCGTCGTAGAGGATTTTCGCTCAAGTTCCTCCCAGACGCAGAGAGGTTAGGCCAGCCCCACAGCCTTGCTCCCTGGAGGAGAGGGACTGGGGGGAGGGAGATCTAACCATAGGAATCATGCCCCCCTACCCCCAACTCCGTTGCAAATCCCCCCCGAAACCCTGCCCACCAACCTAGCCATTGTCCACGAGTGGCTGGTGGCCAGGGCGGGGTCTGAAAAAGTGGTCGAGCAAATGCTGGCGGTGTTTCCCCAGGCCGATCTGTTTAGCCTGGTCAAGTTTTTAGAAACTGAGAATCCCCTACGGATTCCGGCCACCACCCAGGTGCAAACCTCGTTTATTCAGCGGCTGCCCTGGGCCCGGTCGCACTTTCGTCAGTACCTGCCGCTGATGCCTCTGGCGGTGGAGCAGTTTGACCTCTCCCCCTACGATCTGGTGCTATCGAGCAACCATGCGGTGGCTAAGGGGGCGGTTACCCGCGCCGACCAGTTGCACATTAGCTACGTCCACACCCCCATTCGCTACGCCTGGGACTTGCAGCATCAGTACCTGGAGCAGGCGGGTTTAAAAACGGGTCTAAAAAGCGCGCTGGCTCGGCCCCTCCTCCACTACCTGCGGCTGTGGGATGTGGCGGCGGCCCAGCGCGTCGACTGCTTCTTGGCCAACTCCCACTACGTGGCCCGGCGGGTTTGGAAAACCTACCGCCGCCGGGCTGAGGTGATTTATCCCCCGGTGGCGGTAGATCGGTTCCGCTGGCACCGGTCGCGGGAGGACTTTTACCTCACCGTGTCCCGCTGTGTGCCCTATAAGCGGGTGGATCTGACCGTGGCCACGTTTAATCGACTGGGCCTGCCCCTGGTGGTGATTGGCGATGGCCCAGCCCTGACGGCGCTTCAGCAGATGGCCCAGCCCAATATCACGTTTTTGCGGAACTCCACTGACGCGGTGGTGTCAGACTATATGGAACGGTGTCGCGGCTTTATCTTTCCGGCGGAGGAAGACTTCGGCATTACCGTAGTCGAGGCCCAGGCGGCAGGAGCGCCAGTGATTGCCTATGGCCGAGGCGGCAGCGGTGAAACAGTGCTCGATGGCAAAACTGGGGTCCTGTTTCGGCAACAAACCGTTAACGATTTAGTCGAAGCTGTGGACTATTTCAGAAATAACCAAAATAGTTTTCAGGCCGAAATCATTCGCAAACAGGCTGAAACCTTTTCAGAACAGCGCTTTCGCCATGAATTAGCCACTTTCGTGGCGGATCGATGGCTGAAATTTAATCGGGGTGATGCATTAGAGTAATGTCGGTGATGCAGGAGTGTCGAGGGGAATAATGTTTCCTCTACAGCGAGCGGTTAAACCGGCGGTGGCCTCTTTGAGGATATCCCCCCGCCCCCTTGCCATGGTTGGGATTTTGGCCGCCTCGGATGCGTCGGCCCTGGCCCTGGCTGGAATTATTAGCGTCTATTTACGGCTAGCCTTTGGGGGCGCCTATGTAGCCTCCCTCTATTGGCAGCTGTGGCCAATTTTAGGGTTATTTTTGCTCGCCTATGCGGTGGCGGGGCTGTACCCGGCGGTGTTTGTCAGCCCGGTGGATGAGCTGCGGCGAATCTGCCTGTCCACCACCTTCACCTACATGGTGCTGGGGGCGGGGCTATTTTTGATTCGCGAGGGCGAAACCTATTCGCGCGGCGTGTTTCTAATGGCCTGGCTGTTGTCCCTGTTGGCGGTGCTGCTGGGGCGGCTGCTAATTCGGCATATTTGCGGCCACTACGCCTGGTGGGGCTATCCGGTGCTAATTTTGGGGGCCGGTCGCACCGGCGAACTGGTGATTCAAACCCTTCAGCATCAGCCAGGGTTTGGGCTTAAGCCCCTGGCGGTGCTCGACGACAATCCTAATAAGCGGGGGGAACTCAGCGGTATCCCCGTGCTGGGGCCGCTCTCGTTGGCTCCCAAGCTGGCCCGTAAGCGCGATATCCACCATGCCATTGTAGCCATGCCAGGGGTGCCCCGCGAGCAGTTGCTGACCATCCTAGAGCGCCATGGCCGCACCTTTCCCCACCTGGTGATGATTCCTGACCTGTTCGGGGTAGCCAGCCTGTGGGTAGGGGCCAAAGACCTGGGCGGCATTTTGGGCCTGGAGATTCGCCAGCGGCTGCTGCTGCCGGGGCCGCGTATGACCAAGGCGCTGCTAGATGTGGTGCTGACCCTGGTGATCGGCACCGGGCTGCTGCCGGTAATTCTGATTATTGCCCTGTGGGTTAGGCTTGATTCGCCAGGGCCAGTGTTCTATGGACAAAACCGCCTGGGGCAAGATGGTGCTCCCTTTACGGCCTGGAAATTTCGGTCGATGGTGAAAAACGCCGATCAGGTGTTGGCAGACTACCTGGAAGCTAACCCCGACCTCCGCCAACAGTGGGAGCGCGACCAAAAACTGCGCTACGATCCCCGCATTACTCGCATTGGCCACTTTCTGCGCCGCACCAGCCTAGATGAACTGCCCCAGCTTTGGAACGTACTGCGGGGGGAAATGAGTCTGGTAGGGCCGCGCCCGATTGTGGATGAAGAAATTATCCGCTACGCCGAAAAGTATCGGCTGTACACTAAGGTGCTGCCGGGCATGACCGGGCTGTGGCAGGTTTCGGGGCGCAACAATGTGTCCTATGATGAGCGGGTCAATTTAGACGCCTATTACGTCAGAAACTGGTCAGTTTGGCTAGATATTTATATTCTACTAAGAACTATTTGGGTGGTTTTGATTGGAGATGGAGCCTATTAACCCGCCGCGATCGGCTAAGCTAGCTGCGCCCAAGTCTGAGACGCTAATTTTGGCTTGCCTGGTCGTTTTACCCTACGCCAGTTATCTGGCCCTGGTAACCCTGGCCCTTTGGCTAGCTTGGAGCCTGTATCGCAGCGGCCAAGACACGCTGAAGCTGCTCTATCGCCAGGGCTGGCTGTGGCTGACTTTAGGCATCGTCGTGACCACGCTGCTCTCCATGGCCCCCGGAGAGTCGGCCCTGGAGTCAGTGAATTTTATCCCCTTTTTCCTATTCTATGGAGCATTGGCCACGGCCATTGCCCGGTTTTCCCAGCCGGTGCAGACCTTGAGAACCTGGGCCATCGGGCTGGTGCTTGCCGTCATTCCCATTAATCTAAGGGCGATAGTGGAGTTTTACTTCAAAGCGCCCTCTGTGGTTGAGCGCTGGATGGGTCACCCCTGGCTCGACTGGCTCTATCTACCCCAGGACTATGGCCACCGGGCGAGCTCGGTGTTTGGTCATCCCAACGCCCTGGCCAACTATTTAATTCTGGTGTTTGGGCTAGCCCTAGGGCTATGTGCCGATAGCCTGACCAGACCTCAACGCCCTAGGGAAAAGCTCTGGATCTACCTCGCCACCGCGCTGATTCTGGTAGGAATATTCTGCTCGGGGTCACGCAACGGGCTGCTGGTGGCGGGGCTACAGCTGCTCTGCTTTGGCTGGCTGCTGCGCCGCTATCGCTTTGTGGTGCTGACCGGGCTGGGCACCGGCCTGGCCCTGGCCACGGGAGTCTTGGCCTGGGGGGTGGGCGGTCGCAGCGTAATTGAAGCGTTCTCGACCATTACCCTGCGGTTTGACGTGTGGCGGGTAGCGGCGGGCATGGTGGCCAACCATCCCTGGCTGGGTACCGGACTGGGCACCTTTAAGTTTGAGTACAAGCCCTACACTATTCCCATTTATGAGTCGCTGCCCCACCCCCACAACCTGTGGCTGATGCTGGCCACGGGCATGGGCATTCCCATGGCGATCGCGTTTACCGTAGTGGTCGGGCTGATTGTGGCTCGCGGGGTCAAAACGCTGTGGCTCCAGCCCTTCCCGCGTTCAGAGCGAATTATTCTAGCGGCCTACGGCATTGGCTTTGCGGGTAGCGTCGCCTTTGCCCTGTTCGACCTGGCCTTTTACGATTCGCGGGTGAATGTTTTGGGCTGGCTGATGCTGGCCGTCATCCAGGTCATCCCCGAACTCGGGGCGGCATCAGCCCAGGGGCAGGCTAAATCAGTTTAACCAGCCGCAACCCAAAGTACAGGCCCATGGCTAGGCCCACCATCACCGACAGAAAAATTACAAATGCCAGGGCTCCCATCGGGCTCTCTCCACAACGTACTATGGCTTTATTGAACCATGTAGAGGGACATCGGTGAGCGTGGCTCATCGAGCGTGGCTCATCCACGCCGTAGGCGACCCAAAGCTAAATCCAAACTCTAAAATCCGCTCCCCCATGAAAGCCGTCATCCCTGTCCCCCTACCCAACCAGCCCTACGATGTTGTTGTTACCGATCAAGGGCTGGATCATCTGGGCTCCTGGCTGACCGGGGGCGCGACGGGGCCGCTGGTGAAGACCGGGCAAAAGCTGCTGCTGGTCTCCAATCCAGGGATTTTCAAGCACTATGGTGAGCGAGTGCTTAGCTCCTTACAGCAGGCGGGCTACGACGTCCAGACCCAGATGTTGCCCGCCGGAGAGCGCTACAAGACGCTGACCTCCATTCAAAAACTCTACGACGCGGCCCTGGCGTTTCACCTGGAGCGGCAGTCGGCTCTAGTCGCCCTGGGCGGCGGCGTAATTGGCGATATGACTGGCCTAGCGGCGGCTACCTGGCTGCGGGGGATAGGCTTTGTACAGGTGCCCACGTCGCTACTGGCCATGGTGGATGCGGCCATTGGGGGCAAGACCGGGGTCAACCATCCCCAGGGCAAAAATCTAATTGGGGCCTTCCACCAGCCTCGCCTAGTCATGATCGACCCCACCGTACTGAAAACCCTGCCCGCGCGGGAATTTCGCGCTGGTATGGCCGAGGTGATTAAGTACGGCGTAATTTGGGATGCGGCCCTGTTTGAGGCCCTGGAAGCGGCTCCCCGGCTTGACCAGTATCGCCACCTGGGGGATGACCTGCTCCATGAGATTCTGACCCGCTCCTGCCAGACCAAGGCCGATGTGGTTTCCCAAGATGAAAAAGAAGCGGGGCTGCGGGCCATTCTCAACTACGGCCACACCATCGGTCACAGCGTCGAAAGCCTGATGCACTATCGCGGCGTCAACCACGGCGAGGCCGTGGCCATTGGCATGGTCGCCGCCGGGCACATGGCCACCGCCCTGGGCTTTTGGACTAAGGCCGACGCCCAGCGTCAGCAAGCGCTGCTTGAAAAAGCTGGCCTGCCAACTCAAATTCCCCAGGGTTTAGACTTTGAAGCCATTCTGGCCACCCTCCAGGGGGACAAGAAAGTGCAGGATGGTCGAGTTCGGTTTGTGATGCCCCAGGGCATCGGCTCGGCCTTTGTGACCAGCGACATTACCCGCGAGGTGATTTTGGCGGCGCTAGGGCAGATGGGTTAGGCGCGCGCGCCCGTTGAATGAGGGCACGGTTATAGGGCAGATATCTAAGATGCTCGGTCATGGGGATGCAGGGCTAAGCCCTGAAGGCTAGGGTTGAAAGCCAAGCTTTCCCTGGCAGCGCCGTCGATGTGTAGGTCAGACTTCGTTAAAATAGGGTGCTAAACGCTAAAACTCGCCATGCAAACCCAAGACCGCAGCCTTTCTACCCCGGCATCGACCCTAACTTACCCCAGCCGCAACGCCAGCGTCAGCCGCACCACGGGTGAAACCGATGTGCAGGTCAGCCTCAACCTGGATGGCACCGGCCAGTGCGCCGCCCACACGGGGATACCCTTCCTCGACCACATGCTGCACCAGATTGCTTCCCACGGGCTGATTGATCTAGAGGTGCGGGCCACGGGAGATGTAGACATTGACGACCACCACACCAACGAAGACGTGGGCATTACCCTGGGCATGGCGCTACACCAGGCGTTGGGCGATCGCAAAGGCATCACCCGGTTTGGCCACTTTCTCGCCCCCCTTGATGAGGCCCTGGTGCAGGTGGCGCTAGATTTTTCGGGTCGCCCCCACCTCAGCTATGGGCTGACCATTCCCACCCAGCGGGTCGGCACCTACGACACCCAGCTGGTGCGGGAGTTTTTTGTCGCCGTGGTCAACCACAGCCAGATGACCCTGCATATTCGCCAGCTCGACGGCATTAATTCTCACCATATTATCGAGGCCACGTTTAAAGCCTTTGCCAGAGCGATGCGCATGGCTACGGAGGCAGACCCCCGCCGGGCGCACCTGATTCCTAGCTCTAAAGGGGTGATTTGAGCGGGGCGGCTACGGTTCAGCCAGCGGTGGCCACGTTTCAAACCTCAAGTCGTGGGTAAAACCCATCGGCCTAGACAATTTTGTATAGAAGAACATATACAAAAGCGTCAACGCCAGGGTACATAGGATTTGCTGTACATCCAGTGCTTCGGCCTCACCGCAAATCTCCCTTCCATGAAAATCGCCACCTGGAATCTCGAACGGGCCGCTCCCCAAACTTCCCAGGCGGAGCGGCAGCGGCAGTGGCTAGACCGAATCAACGCTGATATTTGGGTTCTGACCGAAACCAACCTCAGACTGTCGCCGGGGGCTAACTATCAGCAGGTGGCCAGTGGTCGGCCCGACCGGCCAGGCCAAGCGGGGGAGCGGTGGGTGCAAATTTGGGGCCGCGGCGGGGAGATGTTGTCCCTCGAAACCGAGGACAAGGCTAGAACCGCCTGCGCCCTGGTGTCGCTAAAAAACGGGCCAGACTGTTTAATTTATGGAACCGTGTTGCCCTGGCTAGACAGCCCCTGGCGATCGCACCCCGTCACCCAGGGCGAAGCTTTTTTAGCCGCCCTGGCCCTGCAACAGGCCGACTGGCAGCGCCTCCAGCTGAATCATCCCAACGCGGTGCTGATCGTGGCTGGAGATTTTAACCAGGACCTAGACACCTTTCACTACTACGGCAGCCGCCGCAACCGCCTGGCCCTGCAAGCGGCCCTAGCCGAGGTTGGTTTAGCCTGCCTCACCGCTGGAGATCATGACCCGGTGCGTCGCCTGATCAACGGGCAGCACGCCAACACTGACCACATTTGTATCGCCCACAGCCAGGCCAGTCAGTTTCAAACCAGCTTTGCCTGGCCCGCCGCTCTAGACGACCTACGCGGCCTTTCCGACCATTTTGGAGTGGGGGTCGAGCTCAGCCCGTAGGAGCAGAGGGCAACCTCAAAGTTCGTGAAAGGGTGCCCTAACAAACAGACGACCCATGAGTGGCCCAAGCCTCACCAGAGGCAAACTTTAGTTACCGCAATGTTGCCGCCAAAGCAAACCGCCACGTCAGACCCCTGGTCGTGGCGGCGCTGGCCATACTCGCCGACGTAGTAAAACTGCCCCTGGTCAACTTTAAAGTCGGTGGGCAGCGGTTGAGTACAGGTTGGGCAAAACACCAGCTCAGGGGCTGGATCGTCAGCCTCAAGGTGGGGCAAATTCACGTTCCAAAAACAGCCTGGGGCCAGGTTCTGGGCCATCAGCGTGGGTATCACCTGGGCGGCTAGCCGGGTGGCCACCGTCCAGTCAATCGGTCTTCCCCCCCGAATAAAATGGGAAATGGCTATCCCCGGTACCCGCAGCAGGGCCGCTTCCCGCACCGCCGCCACGGTGCCCGATACGTAGATATCGGCCCCTAAATTGCCGCCAGCATTAATGCCAGAGATTACCCAGCTGGTTCCTGGGCAAAGGTGGCTGAGGGCCACGCGGGTGCAGTCGGCGGGGGTGCCGCCAATGGCAAAGGCCCGCGCTTCCCGAGGCTGAATGGGAATGGGGCCGCCCCGGTTAAGCTGGTGGCTACAGCCCGAGAGAGGGCGATCGGGCGCAACCACCCAGGTAGGCTGATCGGCCAGCGCCGCCCGCAGGGCCTGAATGCCGGGGGCATCAATGCCGTCATCGTTAGTTAAAACCAGGGTCATGGGCAGGGGGCAGAAATTCTCTGTCGGATGTAAAGCATAACCCGGCCCATCATAGAGCTATTTATTACCCTAGCCAGCGGGCCACATCCTTGGCGTGGTAAGTCAAAATCAAATCGGCTCCGGCCCGCTTGAAGCCGGTCATAGTTTCCATCACCAGCTTTTGCTCATCGACCCAGCCGTTGAGGGCGGCGGCCTTAACCATGGCGTATTCCCCCGATACGTTATAGGCCGCGACGGGCAGGTTGGTGGCCTGCTTCACCCGCCAGATAATATCCATATAGGCCAGGGCGGGCTTGACCATCAGCATATCGGCCCCTTCGGCCATGTCTAAATCAATCTCCTTCAGGGCTTCGGTGCCGTTAGCCGGATCCATTTGGTAAGTGCGGCGATCGCCAAACTGGGGGGCCGAATCCGCCGCATCCCGAAAGGGGCCGTAGTAGGCCGAGGCATACTTGGCGGCGTAGGAGAGGATTGGCATATCCCCGAACCCGTGCTCATCTAGCCCGGCGCGAATGGCCTGCACGAAGCCATCCATCATACCGGAGGGGGCGATGATATCGGCCCCGGCCTGGGCCTGGGAAACGGCGGTTTTCTTCAGCAGTTCTAGGGTGGGGTCATTCAGCACCCGGCCCGACAGATCCCCCACTTCCAGATAGCCGCAGTGGCCGTGGGAGGTGTACTCGCACAGGCAGGTATCGACGATCACAACTAGGTCGGGCACCGCCTCTTTAACGGCGGTGGTCGCCTTTTGCACAATGCCGCAGTCGTGCCAGGCTCCGGTTGCCTCAACATCTTTTTCGTCAGGAATGCCGAACAAAATAATGGCGGGAATGCCCAGGTCATAGACTTCCTTAGCTTCTTCCACAATTTTATCTACCGAGAGCTGGTAGACCCCCGGCATCGACGAAACCTCCTGAGCCACCTGGTCGCCGGGCACCGCAAACAGGGGGTAGATTAAATCGGCTGAGGTAACGACGGTTTCCTGCACCATGCGGCGAATTTGGGGGTGCTGGCGCAGGCGGCGGGGGCGATGAGTCGGGAACATAGGCTTAGGGTGACCACCAAAATAAAGAGTGTCGGGATAGGGCCGTGGGATCAAGTTCTGACCGAGATTTCCGCTGCGATGACTGGCATGATGACTGGCATTTAGAGTATTCCAGGGAATAAATCATCCAACTGATGGCCTGCTCCCCCTTTCCCGCTCCCAAGTTTGGGAGCGGGAAAGGCCGTCTCAAAGCCCCTCTCCCAAAACTGGGAGAGGGATGTAGGGTAAGGGATAGCTTGACCATGGAAACGTATTCATTGGGCTACTCTTAGTCTGGCGCTCATCCGTCTGGCGTTTATACATCTGGCGCTCAGGGACTGGCGCCGTAACAAGATACTGACTTAAGCCAAAATCTCGCTACGGAATTCTGCCTGCGCGGGAATGCCGTCGAAATGATTTTTCAGCACTGAATCCCTGAAGTTACGAACAATGGTTTAGGCAAAACCAGCCTCGTATCTAAAACTAAACCTTGATTTGGGGGCGAAAACAAGCGCTTGGTTACGTTCCGTAACGTCGGGTTGATGGGGATTCTGGCGCGGCGGCGGCGTATCCAGACCTGCCCCAGTCTAGCCATGAGCAGCGGTTGTAAAATTGATCTGGGCTTTGGGAAATTACATGTGTTAAAATACTAAGCCGTGCCTGGGTTAAGCCGATGGCATAGATATTTAATGGGTCGCTAGCTCAGCGGTAGAGCACTCGGCTTTTAACCGATTGGTCCTGGGTTCGAATCCCAGGCGACCCATAAATTAAATTTTCACAGCCTCCATAGATTAGGCCGCTGGTATTTAAGGACTGACCATCGTGATTTATGATGGAGACAGACGGGCTCGGCTGGCTCAAGCCAGGGAAGCAAATTTTTTAAGCTTTGCTTTAGATTGTCCAAACATTTCGTTATACATCATCGATCTGTCCTAAGATTGGTGAGTAAGGCTACCTAAGAAAACGTCTTGATGGCCTGATGGCTAGAACACACTAGGAGGATTGTTATGGCGCTCGTCCCAATGAGGCTGCTGCTGGATCATGCCGCTGAGAATGGCTATGGAATTCCAGCCTACAACGTAAATAACCTGGAACAAATTTTGGCCATTATGAAGGCCGCCGATGCCACCGATAGCCCAGTGATTCTGCAGGCTTCGCGGGGCGCTCGTCAGTACGCTGGCGAAAACTTCTTGCGTCACCTGGTCTTGGCCGCCGTCGAGAGCTATCCCCACATTCCCGTGGTCATGCACCAGGATCACGGCAACTCCCCCGCCACCTGTTACTCAGCCATGCGCAACGGCTTCACCAGCGTGATGATGGACGGTTCCCTGGAGTCGGATGCTAAGACCCCCGCCAGCTTTGAGTACAACGTTGCCGTTACCCACGAAGTGGTTAAAGTAGCCCACGCTATCGGCTGTAGTGTTGAGGGTGAACTGGGCTGTCTCGGCTCCCTCGAAACCGGTGCCGGCGAGGCAGAAGACGGTCACGGCTTTGAGGGCACCCTCAGCCACGACCAGCTGCTCACCGACCCCGACGAAGCCGTTGACTTTGTCGAGCAAACCCAGGTTGATGCCCTGGCCGTCGCTATCGGCACCAGCCACGGGGCCTACAAGTTTACCCGTAAGCCCACCGGCGAAATTCTGGCCATCAGCCGCATCGAAGAAATTCACCGCCGCCTGCCCAACACCCACCTGGTCATGCACGGGTCTTCTTCCGTGCCTCAAAAGTGGCTTGACATGATCAACGAGCACGGCGGCAATATTCCTGAAACCTACGGCGTGCCCGTCGAAGAAATTCAGAAGGGCATCAAGAGCGGCGTGCGCAAGGTCAACATCGACACCGATAACCGCCTGGCGATCACCGCCGCCATCCGCGAAGCCGCGTTTAAGGATCCCTCTAACTTTGATCCACGCCACTTCATGAAGCCCTCCATTGTGTATATGCAGGAAGTCTGTAGCGAACGCTACCAGTCCTTCGGCACTGCCGGCAATGCCAGCAAGATCAAGCAGCAGCCGGTGGAAGTCTATGCTGCCATGTACGCCAAGGGTGAGCTAGATGCCAAGGTTTCTCGCGCCACCGCCGCCGTCTAGGCCTGCTACGGGCGCACGACCGTGCGCCCCGGCGGTGGAAAGACTTCACCTATAGAGATGTAGTGGCTGACCCCTGAGGTCATCATTGATCTATAAATTCCCCGAGCAACCCGCGGACTTACCTTCGTGGGTTGCCCGGCGTTTACCCTACGCCACGGATCAGCCTAGTCTTGACGGCTATGCTGGGTTATTCACCCCCGCAGGAATCAACCCCTGTCACCCCGTGAAAACGGGAATCCCTGGCAGACAACACCCTCTCGCCTGGATGCTTGCCCAGAGCCTGCCCCCGCAAAGGCGCAGGGCTGGAATGATGGGTAATTTTCTGCGGGTCATGAATAATTGAGGCGACGGCATTCATCCTCGCGTCCTAAGCTTAGCTGGCCCTGGGTGCCCGCCGAAATATCTGTGCGACAATGGGAAACAACTTCCTAGTCATTCCCTGAGTTACCTGTGATTGAGGCCGAGGTTCATCAGCAATTGCGCGCATTTTTGCGAGACTGTGGCGAGTCGAACTGGCCTCACCATTTGACCCTGGCGCGGCTGGTGGCGCGGGCGCTACGGCTGGGGCGCAGCGCCCTGTTACAGGTGGGAGGGCTGTCGGCCTACCAGGGCGACTATCGGCTCAGCTACTTGATTGCCCTGCTGCTCTGGCCTGGCCCGGCAATTCTAGTGGCCCCTGAGGCTGTGGGGCAGCGGGTGCTGATGGGTGAACTGCCTCGCCTACGGGAAAAACTACGACTGCATAAGCCCATTCAGGTGGGCAATCGCTGGCCCCATCCCGAGTTTGACGGGCTGCTGATTACTACTCCCGAAGTCTGGCTAGCCGACCGCCTCGGCCCGGGCAATCTTTTCCCCGACGGGGTGCCCGTGCTGCTAGATGAAGCCGATAATCTGGATGGCTGGCTACGTCAGCCCCTCACCGCCGTCCTCAACCCGGTAGATTGGGCTCACCTGGCCCTGGCCTACCCTGCCCAGCACGATCTGATTCGTGATACCCACGTTGCTCTCACCTACGCCGCCTTTCAGCACCCGGCTAACCCCTACCACTGCTATTTGCTAGGGGAGGAAGAATGCAGCCTGCTCCAGCATCTCTACCGAGCCCTTTCGGTTGGCCCCACCATCGCTAAAGACAACGTTGAGGTTATGCCCCCACCCTGGCAGGCATTTTGGCAACAATTTTCACCTCCAGATCATCTGCTCTGGTTTTCCGTGGATCGCCAGCTCGGCCAAATTACCCTACAGTGCGCCCCGGTGGATTTAGCCACCCGGCTTGCCTCGATCTGGACTAGGCAGCCGGTGGTGCTGATCGGAGCCGCGTTAGACCAGGATGCTAAGGCCGACGTTTTTCGCCAGCGGTTTGGCCTAGACGATTTAACCTGCTTAAAATTTGCGCCCCACCGCCACAACGACCTGATCCAGCTTTACCTGCCGGATCATTTGCCGCTGCCCAATACACCCCAGTTCCAGCCGATGTTGCGGCAGGAAATACGTCGCTTACTCAGCTGTGTTAAGCCCGATCGGCCTGGGCCAGCGGTGATTCTGGTGGATGATTTACCTCTTAAGGATCAGCTCGCGGCTGACCTGGCCGCCGAATTTGGCTCACGGGTGCAGATGGAGGCCCCCACCATCGGTACCGACACGATTTTAGTTAGCGGCTGGGGATTCTGGCATCAGCACCGGGCGGCGTTGTCAACCCCGGCGCTGCTGGTTATGGCGACTTTGCCCCTGCCCTCCCTTGAAAACCCGCTGGTGGCTGGCCGAGTGGCGTTTCACAAGCGGCGGCGACAAGACTGGTTTCGGCTGTATCTCTTTCCCACCGCCATCACCGAGTTGCAGCGGGCGGTGGCCCCGATGCGGGTTAACCAGGGCCTAGTTGCCCTGCTCGATACCCGCGTCCACTACCGCAGCTACGGTCAACAGGTGTTAGAAGCCCTCAGCCCCGCCGCCTGCTCCCGCTCGCTCCGCCCCGACTGGTCTGGAGAGCTGAACGAGCCGGATTGAGGATCTGACCGTTCACCCAGTTGGTATGATTAAGGCTGGGGTGGAGTGGCAGGTGGCCTTAATCAAATTTTTCACGGCCCAATTCTTCACGACCCTGCCCCCAAATGGGGTAACTAATGGGGTAACTAAGGAGCTGGTGTAGCAACCATGGGCGAATCAAAACGGCGGCGGGATATCTTAGGCGACCAGTACGGCCAGGAAGAGCCGATTCTGCCCTGGTTGCCCATCACTAAGCAGCAGTCCCAGCAGTTTATGAAGTGGACGGCGCGCGGCACCTGGACGGCCATTGGCCTGGTGATTTTATTCTGGATTGTGCTGCGCTTTGTGGGGCCAGGGCTCGGCTGGTGGGAGTTAGCTAACTGAGTCTCTGCCATGCCCTAGGTCTTCTACCTTAGTCGAGAGCACTGAGGAGATTTCCAGTCCAGAACTTACCTCGTCATTCCCGCCTGCGCGGGAACCCAGCCCGAGAGGCTGTTTATATTGGGTATTTTCTTTCCGGAAATCGCCTTAAATCAAAGATTGACGAAATACTAAGCCCTAGGAAGCTTTGTAACGTTTGACCAACAAGTCCTCCTTTAGTGGCCTTAGCTACCGATATCAGAGCTTTGATCCATACCCTTAATGGAAGGTTTAAGGTCTGACTAAAATCCCCCTGAAGTTTTCACAATCCGCTGAAAGCTTTTGTGGTCAACCGTTTTCGCGGCAGCCTAAACCACCTTTTCCGAGCGACGCCCGGCCCGGGCCACCGCTTTAGCCCAGAGTAGCTATCATAGGCAAGAAACAGAAAAATAAGCCCTTAGCCTAAATCTTAAGAAATAATTAATTTTTAGGCTACAATCTAAATGCAAGTGAGGAGGAACGGTATGTTCGTCAGGCTCGCCGATCAACATCGGCAATTTGTAAAAGATCTGGTCATGAATCTCCAGGCGTTGGCCACCGTGCTTGAGGATTTAGGCTACTTGGCATCTTGCTACACCTGTGGCGGCCAAATGAACAGTGCATCCTTTATGGTTAGCCTGGGAGACAGCCACCTGATTCGGTTTCTGGTGTCTGACTATGGCATCACCTGGACGGAAATGCGGGATGACCGTGAACTCATGAAACTAGAAGGGGCCGAGGCTATTCATCAGCTGGAGGAATTGGGTAACCTGGCTAAATTTCGCGTTCGCCCGGCCGATTCCTACGAAGCCCTGCCAACCAAGGTTTGAGCATCTTTACAGCTCAATTTAGGTTGGCTACAGCACGATGGTTGTGCCAGCTACGGGTTGTACCAGGATCTTCCCTCACCTAGCCCCTGGCCCATAGAATTTGGAGGGAAACCCCTACCAGCCTTAGCCCTAGGACACCCTGGGGTCAATTTGCTTGTCTATGGGTCAGCATAAAGACAATCTAAGGCGGTGAGGCCAAAGAAATTTTACAGCTATCTTTGCCTTTGCTCAACCTGGGTCTGACGGGCTTCTAATTATTGAGCCAGCCGAGTCGGGCAGCGGGCCAAAATCTCACCAGGGCCTTGCCAATAATATTTTCCTCAGGTACAAAACCCCACTTGTGGCTGTCGTAGCTGCTGTTGCGGTTGTCGCCCAAAACAAGATAGCTGGCCTCGGGCACGGTTTCTGGCCCCCATTGGTAATCAGGAGGGGCTTTAATATAGGCTTCAGTAAGCGCCTCACCGTTGATAAATACCTGACCATTACTCACCTCAACTACGTCCCCAGGGGTACCAATCACCCGCTTGATAAACGCATCCCGCCGCTGGCCAGGGGGGGTTAGCCTTTCAGGAGGCCAGAATACGATAATGTCGCCTCGCTGAGGTGGGCTGAAATGGTAGCTAATTTTTTCAATGACTAGCCGGTCGTTGATCTGAAGGGTCGGTTCCATGGAGCCCGAGGGAATATAGCGGGCCTCGGCCACAAAATGTCGGATACCCAGGGCTAGGATGACGCTCAGCCCAATGGTTTGTAGCCCTTCAACCCAAGGATTAGGCTGAGGAGCTGGCTTTTTGTCCGGAGGTTCAGCGGGATGGGGGCTCAAGGGTAGGTCTGGCGGCAGTGAAGACTTTTCGGACGAATTGACCAGGATAAAGAGGGTATCCCGAAACAGCATATTCCTGACTCTGCTAAGGGTGCTGAGTAGGGCGTAGTCTTCTGATCATACCCACAGTTTTTCAGGATGGCCTATTTCTAGGCTCAGCAAAGAGGGATTTTTGGCCTGGGCTACCGCGATCGCCTAACCTGGGGGTGGCGCTAGCTCATCGGCCCAAAGGCCCTTTTCCTCAAGCCAGGAGCGGCTGTAGAGTCGCGATTGATAACGGGAGCCGCCGTCACACAGGATTGTGACAATGCGGTGACCCGGGCCAAGCTGCTCAGCCAGCCGAACGGCGGCGGCCACGTTAATGCCTACCGACCCGCCCATGAACAGACCGTCCTGATAGAGCAGTTGGTAGATCATCCGCAGCGCCGCCGGGTCATCCACCTGAATGGCATCGTCGATGGGCACGTCGACCATGTTGGCGGTAATCCGGCTGTTGCCAATGCCTTCGGTAACGGAGTTGCCCGTAATGTTGACCTCGCCGGTTTTGATGTAGCTGTACAGGCCGCTGCCCATAGGGTCGGCGACAACGCAGCGGATCGCCGGATTTTTCTGCTTCAAAAACAGGGCCGTACCGGCGTAGGTACCGCCGGTGCCCGTGGCCGCCACCCAGCCGTCGATGGTGCCCTCGGTTTGTGCCCAAATTTCGGGGCCGGTAGTGGCGTAGTGGGCCTCGCGGTTGGCCAGGTTGTCGAACTGGTTGGCCCAGATGGCATTATCTAGCTCTGCCGCCAGGCGACCAGAGACTTTGACATAGTTGTTCGGATCTCGATAGGGAACCGCCGGAACAGTTCTCACCTCTGCTCCCAGGGTGCGCAGGAGATCAATTTTTTCCTGGGACTGCGTATCGGGAATGATGATCAGGCAGCGATAGCCTTTGGCGTTGCAGATGTGGGCCAGGCCAATGCCGGTGTTGCCCGCCGTGCCCTCAACCACAGTGCCGCCGGGCTTGAGCAGGCCCTTGTTTTCGGCATCCTGAACAATGTACAGGGCCGCCCGATCTTTAACGGAGCCGCCAGGGTTGAGGAATTCCGCCTTGCCGAGGATATCGCAACCCGTTGCCTCGCTGACGCTATTGAGGCGAATTAAGGGGGTATTTCCAATGCTGTCAACAAACCCGTGTTTGATATCCATTCCTGCTGTAAACCCTACTGTAACCCTTGACGACAAACGGCCCCGCCTGACCCCGCTTAAATGAGCGCTTTTGAAGCACTGTCTCGCAACTGGAGTAGTACCAAGCTAGGTCGGCGCTGGCCCTAGCACAGAGTCTTGGGGTTAGACCTGGATTAAGCTTAGACCAGCTTAGGTGGCTTCTTCATCCTACGGTGAAATGGGCGACGAAAGGGGCCAGCATCTCGGCTAGAATCGTTGTGCTCACCGTGACGCTATGGGTTTCACGCTTGATCAGTATAAATTACTCCGCCACGCCCCCCCTCGAAGCTCTGATTTTTGATGTGGATGGTACCCTGGCTGAAACCGAACGGGATGGCCATCGCGTTGCCTTTAACCAGGCCTTTCAAGAATGTGGGTTGCCTTGGCACTGGCCTGTGGGCCTCTATGGCCAACTGCTGCGAGTAGCCGGGGGCAAAGAACGCATTCGCTACTATATCGACCGCTATCAGCCCTCGTTTCAGCCCGGTGCGGATGTAGACGATCTGATTGGCGTACTGCACCAAGCTAAAACTGAGCACTTTAAGGCTCTAGTTGAAACCGGTGTCATCCCCCTGCGGCCAGGGGTAAGGCGATTGCTGGATGAGGCCCGTCGGCATGCCATTCGGCTGGCCATTGCCACCACCAGCGCCAAGGAAAATGTCATTCCCCTGCTAGAAACTCTGCTGGGGCCAGACTCCCCCGGCTGGTTTAGCTTAATTGCCGCTGGGGACATGGTGCCTAACAAAAAACCTGCCCCGGATATCTATCAGCTGGTGCTTAGAACCCTGAACCTGAATCCAAACCGCTGTTTGGTAATTGAAGATAGCCAGCAGGGGTTAGAGGCCGCCGCCGCCGCTGGCCTCAAAGTGGTGGTCACTGTCAACGACTACACTCGAAAGCAGCCCCTAGCTACCGCCGAGTTGGTGGTTAACCATTTGGGCGAGCCCCACTTACCCTTTGAGGTGCTGGGGGGAAATGCGGGCCAAGCCTACTATTTCTCTTTAGATCTAGCTAAGGCGTTAGTTGGAGATTAGCCTGAGGCAAGACCTGGGGGACTTGCGCTGAACCAGGGAGATTGCCAGCAAAGAACTCATCTCGTCATGGTCGCGCCGGCGGGAATTCAGCCCGAGACTCTGGTTTATAGCGGGTATCTTTTTTCCATCAATCGCCTAAGAACTCGGTTTGAGTGAAAATATAGCTATGGATTTATGCCTGAGACGGCTGGCCTCGCTACACGAACGTGGCCATGAGGTTGGCATGTTGTGCAGGGCTAATCCCTAGAGTACCGATACAGTATGGGTAAACATCCGGTTTCTTTCGTGGCTGGTACAAAAGATTGGGCCCGTTGCAGAGTAGAAACCAGGTTTCTGTACCGACATCCTAGACGATTGCTTTCTAATGTCTTTATCCCAGTCTCTTTGGCAGGCCAACCAAGATTTGGCCATGGCCTGTCTGGCTCATCCCTTTGTTCAAGGCATTGGCGATGGCACCCTAGCCTGTGAGAAATTCGCCGCCTACGTCGGTCAGGATGCCTTTTTTTTGGCCGCCTTCGCCCGAGCCTACAGCATTGTCGCCGCCAAGGCTCCCACCTGGGAGATGTGTCAGGTATTCCACCACCTGGCCAGTGGGGTACTCAACGAGCTAAGCCTCCATACTGGTTACGCCCAGCAGTGGGGGGTAGATCTCAACGCCGTTAATCCGGGGAGTGCTACCCGGCAGTACACCGATTTTTTGTTGGCCACCGCCTGGGGGCAAGACTGTGGCACCACGGCGGTGGCCATGGCCCCCTGTATGCGGCTGTACGCTTTTTTGGGTCAGTCCCTAGGGGCCAAGGGCCTGCCTCAGCATCGCTACCGCTCGTGGATCGAAACCTACGCTAGCGACGAGTTTGAGCCCCTGGCCCAGCAGCTTGAGCAGTTTCTAGATGCTCAGGCTGTCGATACCCGACTGATTCGTACCACCTACCGCTACGCTATGGAATGCGAACTCAATTTCTTTGAAGCGGCCTGGCAGGGGTAATCAAAGAGGCCAGCGTCCCTTGCACGCCGCCGCCGACACTGGTCTTGCCGCTGGCTGAAATCAGCCTTGCCTGGCAAGGGTTTCATACCAATCGTCCATACCGCTGACGCGGCACCCCCAACGGCAAAAATCGACAAAAATCTATTTTTAGAGCAAATCCCGATCGGATACCACCGATTAAAATCAGACAAAATTTGTACGGACGACCACTGGTCGTCCGTACAAATTGGGGGGTATCCAGATAAGATTCGGGGTAGACCTTACCCTGAGTAGGGTTTTAGGAATGGGACGCATCGGGGGCCAACCCCGCTTCAGTGGCCAAGCGCAAAAGCATCGACTGCTGGCGCTGCTGCACCGTACGATGGTCATTCATCATCATTTGGCGAGCTTTGGCCTCGGTGACCGCCGCTGTGCTGTTGGCGGTTTCAACCACCACGGCGGGAACCGCCGAAGCCGGAACCTCAACCGCCGGAGAGCCGGTTTGATAGGCTACCCCGCGATAGACCAGATCTAGGGTGGGCTGCTGCACAAGGGGCCGCCGGATGGTGCGGAACCGAATATCAAGACCCCGGAACTTACCGACCTCGCCGGTAATGTTCGTTTCCACCGTGGGGGGTGTGTAGTCGTAGCTAACGCCGCGATAGGTGAGTTTCATAATGTCGCCTCCAATAAGCCAGATCAAGAATTTGATCGAGTAATTTGGGGCGCGTTCCTTCGGGGGGATCAGCCCCTACTTCCGTCTCCCTCCGATCCGACCAAGTTCAACTGAAAGGGGCGAGGGAGATGAACGAATCGTTGGTTACTTCTGTATAATAGGCTACGGTTTCCCGAAGTGTCAAGGGATTTTGCCTGCCTTCAAGATTCTATACAGTCAGGTTCTGCACCTACAGAGGCGGTAGAACCCTGCCCTGGTTGTATTCTAAAAATAGCTGGCGATTGGCAAATTAATCTTGCCTCCAGCCCTGGGATTTTGCCCCTAGGCACCGTCGGCTGATCTGCTAGGCGGGCCCATAGCCAGCTTTATACGAGAGGATAAACGGCCCCATGCCCTGGTTTGTCAAAATCGAGAAAGGCCGGGTCGACAAGGTGATTTTCGACCAGCATGTTTCGGCCCATGTGGCCTACGTGAAGCAACTGATTGCCCAGGGTCACGAAGCCAAAACCGGATACTGGGCCGAATATGGGGGTGGTATGCTGTTATTTCGGGCTGATTCGCTGGATCAGGCCAGAGCCATCGTGGCGGCAGACCCGCTGATTCAACATCAATGTGTAGACTATGAACTCCACGAATGGCGCGTGGTGGTGGAATAGGAGGTAACCCATGGCCGACTCTAGCAACGGCTATAAATTAGTCAGCGATAATCGCCAGGCCCGTCACGAGTACGAAATTTTAGAAACCTACGATGCCGGAGTCGAACTGCTAGGATCTGAGGTAAAGTCAATTCGCCAGGGCAAGATCAACCTGCGAGACGGTTATGCCCAGATTAAAAACGGCGAGCTGTGGCTGCACAATGTGCATATTTCTCCTCACAGCACCACTAATAAGGCCTACAACCACGAGGCCAAGCGTACCCGCAAGCTGCTGCTGCACCGCGACGAAATTCGCAAGTTAATTGGCAAGGTCGAGCAAAAGGGCCTCACCCTGGTGCCCCTAAAGGTTTACCTGGAGCGGGGCTGGGTGAAAATCAGCATTGCCCTGGCCAAGGGTAAGAAGCTCCACGACAAGCGCGAAAGCCTCAAACGCAAGCAGGAGAAGCGAGAAACAGATCGGGCGTTGAGCGGGCGCGGCTAGATGGCTGAGGACTTAGCCCTGCAACAACACACCAGCATCTTCGCGCGTCAGCACCAAGCCGCAGGGATTTTTCTCAACAGCCCGCTGAGGAATTTACGACTGGCCAGTCCCTAAGTTACGGATTTGGTAACGACACCTAGATGCAGAATTAGCCATGGCACATTGAATGAGCTCATCATTCGGATCAGTGTGAGGACTATGAAATCGGTTAAACGTTATTTCCCCAAAGGTTTTGCGGCGGCGATGCTAACCTCCGCCGCCCTGGCCTCGGGGCTTGTATTCACCCCTGCCGTAACCTCGGTGGCCATGGCCCAGGAGACAATCATGAGAACGTTGACAGTTACTGGTCAGGGGCAAGAATCGATACAAACCACCAAAGCCCAGGTGGTGCTTGGGGTAACAGTTCAGGGCACCGATGCCGCCACGGTACAGCAGGAGGTGGCCCAGCGGTCGGCGGCGGTGGTTGAACTGCTGCGATCGCGCCAGGTCGAAAAGCTCGAAACCACCGGGGTACAGCTCAGCCCCCGCTACAACTACGAAAATGGTCGTTCTGAGGTCATTGGCTACAGCGGCAGCAATACCGTCACCTTCCAAATGCCCACCGACACCGTCGGCGTTCTGCTCGACGATGCGGTTAACGTTGGCGCCAACGAAATTCGTGACGTTAGCTTTATCGCCGCCGATGCCGCCATCGAAGCGGCTCGCCAGCAGGCCCTGCGGGAGGCCACCGCCGATGCCCAGACCCAGGCCAATACGGTGCTCAGCACCCTCAATCTGGGGCCACAGGAAATCGTCAGCATTCAAATTAATGGGGCCGCGCCGCCGATGCCAATTCCCCTGCCGCGCCGGGCCGAGGTGGCCTCAGCCTCGGCGGATTTTGCTACCCCAGTCATTGGCGGTGAGCAGACGGTGCAGGCTAGCGTCACGCTGCAAATTCGTTATTAATGAGTTTACAGGGCAGGGGTAGGCGGTAGGGGGGCATTCACTCCAGAGTCGTGACTCTGGAGTGAATGCCCCCGCTTTTACGAAGGCAGGCTCTTCAAGGGACTGACGATTGATACCGCATCTTGTTTGCAGCCCCTGATGAGTAGGATCAAGGCTAGGAGCTGCCGCAACCCATGAATCGCGATCTTAGAACAAACGCCGTCCGGTAAAATTTGGGGATGACTCAACCAACCCCGTTTCCCCATATTCCGGTTCAGACTTGGCAGCGTCCCCTGGGCAAAGACTGGGATCATTACTACATCGTTCGCTACGGCAGCAACCTCGACGATGGCCCCTGGCATGGCGCCCCCCTGGGCGGGTTTGGGGCCGGCTGCATCGGGCGCTCCCCCCGGGGCGACTTCAATCTCTGGCATCTGGATGGAGGCGAACATGTCTTTCAAAGCTTCCCGGCCTGCCAGTTTAGTTTGTTTGAGCAAACGGCTACCGGCCAAACCCAGGCCTATGCCCTCAGCACCCAGCCCCCGGAGGATGGCAGTCTATCCGCCTGGAATTGGTATCCTGCTTCCACGGCGGATTGCCCTACCGGCACCTACTATGCTCTGTATCCGCGCAGCTGGTACCGTTACCAAAATCAGCTCCAGGCCCAGGCCACCTGCGAGCAGTTCTCCCCGATCTGGCCCCACAGCTACCAGGAATCCAGCTACCCGGTCGCTGTGTTTGAGTGGACGCTGCACAATCCCACCGACCAGCCCCTTATCCTCAGTATTCTGTTTACCTGGCAAAACATGGTGGGCTGGTTTACCAACGCCAACCCGGCCCCTGAGGTGCAGCTCCGAGACGACGGCAGCCCATTTTACAACTACGCCCCACCCCTGCGTCAGAGCCAGGGCAACGTTAACCGGCTAGTGCAGACCGATACCCTCGGTGGCCTTACCATGGAGGGAGCCGGGGCAACCCAGGGCAACCCGCCCCAGGAAGGCGATGGTCAGTGGTGCCTGGCTACGGTACCCCAGCCGGGGGTAGAGGTGTTCTACCACACCCGCTGGAACCCAGCGGGGGACGGAGCTGAGCTTTGGCATTCCTTTGCTCAGAATGGCTCCCTTAGCAACCAAAATGACCCTACCCCCGCCGGGGAACAGGAGCAAATCGGCGCAGCTCTGGCCTGTCGAGTTATTCTCCAGCCGGGGGAAACCCGGCAGATTCCCTTCGCCCTGGCCTGGGATTTACCGGTGACCGAGTTTGCCCAAGGCCTCACGGCCTTTCGGCGCTATACCGATTTCTTTGGCCAGGGCGGGCAGAATGCGGCCACTATAGCCGCGACAGCCCTTGATCATTACCCCCAGTGGCAGCGGCAGATTGCCCAGTGGCAGCAGCCCATTTTAGACCGGGCTGACCTGCCCGACTGGTTCAAAATGGCGCTGTTCAACGAACTCTATGATCTAGCGAGCGGCGGTACCCTGTGGAGTGCCGCCACCGCCACCGATCCCGTGGGCCAGTTTGCGGTGCTAGAGTGCCTCGACTACCGCTGGTATGAAAGCCTAGATGTGCGCCTCTACGGCGGCTTTGCCACCCTGCACCTGTGGCCAGAGCTAGAGAAAGCCGTGCTGCGGGCCTTTGCCCAGGCCATTCCCACCCAAGATAATCGCCAGCGCGCCATTGGCTACTACTTCACCCTGGGTGCCGAAAGTCCCCTGGCCCTGCGCAAGGCTAAAGGGGCCACCCCCCACGACCTAGGGGCCCCCAACGAGCAGCCCTGGCTGCAAACCAACTACACCAGCTACCAAGACTGCAATCAGTGGAAAGACCTGGGCAGCGATTTTGTCCTCCAGGTCTATCGAGCCTATCGGTTTACCGGCGAGAATGACCTAGATTTCCTTCAGATCTGTTGGCCAGCGGTGGTCGAAACCCTGCAATATCTCAAGCAGTTCGACCGCGATGGCGACGGTATTCCCGAAAATAGCGGTGCCCCCGACCAAACCTTCGACGACTGGCAGCTCAAGGGCATCAGTGCCTACTGCGGCGGGCTCTGGCTGGCGGCCCTAGAAGCGGCCATGGCCATGGGAGAAATTCTGGCGGCGGCAGATCTTGCCCCCGGCACCACCCCAATTTTGCTCACCCAATACCGCCGCTGGCTCGATAATGGCCTGAAGGCGTTTCACCCCAAGCTGTGGAATGGCCGCTACTACCGTCTGGATACCGGCAGCGACTCTGATATCGTCATGGCGGATCAGCTTTGTGGCCAATTTATGGCTCGGCTACTGGGCTTGCCGGATCTGGTGGAGGAAGAATTTATCCGATCGGCCCTGGAGGCCGTCTACGACGCCTGTTTCGTCAAGTTCAACCACTACGTGCAAAATCAGGAACGACCCCAGGCCCAAAAATTTGAGGGTTCCCAGGTGGGTAACTTCAGCGCCGCCACCCTAGCCCAGCCCATTGGGGCTGCTAATGGCGTTTTGCCCAACGGTGCTCCTGAGGATCCCGATGATACCCACCAGCTCGAAGTGTGGACGGGGATTAACTTTGGCCTAGCCGCCTTCATGGCCCAGATCGGTATGACTGACCAGGCATTAGCAATAACTGAGGCGGTAGTTCAGCAAATTTACGACTACGGGCTACAGTTTCGCACCCCTGAAGCGATCACCGCCCTGGGCACCTTCCGGGCCTGTCACTACCTGCGCCCGATGGCGATTTGGGGCCTGTATCAAATGCTCTAAGGCATGATTGCGACAGAGGCATTGCCCTGCAATGCCCCTAGAAAGTCCGATCTGTGACGGGCTAAGCGTTAGGCTGGGCGGTCACCGAACCAGCCCCATCGACAGTCATGGCGATTTTCTTGGCCTGCTCAACCACCCCAGCGGCATCGGGGTTGTACTTCAGCACCACGGTATTACCGGTTTGGGCTACCCAAAGCCCAACATTGTCGGATAGACCCGCATCGTCGAAGGCTTTGGCCACCCGCTTGGCCAGCCCGCTTTCATCAAATTGACCATCCAGACCCACCTTGGCGGGGTCAATCTTGGCGGCGGCGGCGGCTTGCTTGACATCCACCTTGGGGGTAGCCTTTGCTTTATCCTCTTCTTTTTTGCCAAATAGCTTGCCTAGAAAACCCATGACTTATCTCCTATCGATTCAAAACGGTTGAAGGGGAGTGATTTAGGCCTGAGCCCAGGGCATAGCATATCCCTACCCAGCCCATTGGATCAATATCCCCCAGAAATCTATCAGGAAATGATAAGGGTTCGGTAAAGGCAATCAGGGCTTACCCCTGCCCCTGGCCATCATGGCAGCCCTCTATAGTGATCAAGGAATAACAGGAGCAACTGCCAGTAAAAAAGTTTGTAACGAAAGGGACATGCAGCGGGCTGATTCAGAGTAATCTTGTGCTCATGCCGTAATTCTTTATTGAGGTAGAGAACCCCATGTCAGCTGCTTTTTTGCCCTCTGTTATGGTTCCGCTGGTTGGTATCGTTTTCCCGGCGGTCGCCATGGCCTTTTTATTCCTTTACATTGAGCGCGAAGATGCGGCCTAGGGTTACCAACTCTTAGGTCTAGGAACGTCATCATAGAAGCTTTAGCTATAGTCCCCATCCTCGTCGCGGCGAGGATGGGGGCTTTCTAGTGGCCACTAGCCCGGGTGATGGCAAAGACACAGCCTAGTTTTAGGCAGCACGGCTCTATTCAGACGTTCGTCGCGTGAACAGCCTAAAGTAAAGCCAGTGGCCTAGCTCCTGCAGGGGAAAGAGCAGATAGGTCAGCGGGTTAATGGTCACAATAATATTGCGCACGTTACGCCTGGCCAGGGCCACCACCGCCCAGGCAACCCAGTCTGCCGACATAATGCCAATGGGGTTAAGGTTGCTCTTAAACGGCCCTAAAATTACCTTGCGCACCACACAGGGGGCATCGATCCGCCGCAGGGTAACTAGCTCTCCCATCAGGCGCTTGGAGATTTCGTAGAGGGGGCTCAAAGCCGGACTAACCTCCGCCTCAGAGGTATTCACCCAGACTTCTTTAGTAGCCCGCTGGGGTGAAGTTTCGACGGTGCTAAAGAAGACCTCCATCAGCCGCCAGCCCGACAGGGCATTGGCTTCCAGGGAGGTCTCAATCGCTGCGGGGGTGCGGCGACCGTGGACGTTAACGCCGTGGTTAATAATCAGAATGTCAACCTTTTTCAGCATGTCTCGCAGCTCGGCTTCGGCCCCCGGCTGCCAATGCCAGTAGGGTATGGCGTCATCCCCGCCTGAATGAGCAGAAGTGGTTAGCGCAACGGGCTTAGCCTTTTGGCGAATCAACTCTTGCAGTAGAGCGCGACCCAGGGTGCCAGAGGCTCCGGTAACAGCAACGGTCTTTCCTCTCAGGGAGAGGGCGGTGCCCATGAGCTTGTCGGTAATGGTAAAGTAGCCCGCAAAATAGGCATTGGTATCGTCAAAGTGATGTCGCCAATGATAGGTGCGGTTGACCCGCCAGTTTCCTGGAATGGTGGTGAGCTCCCCCGGCTCGTGGGTCAAATCCGTCGCTACCAGCCACCCCTGGGCACGGGCGGCAGCGGCGGCGAAAAACCCAACACCGTAAAGGGCCCCTAGCCAGAGCCCATAGATGCCAGTAGCCATGGCCAGCCCCCCCAGCAGTCCCGCCATGACGATAGCCTCGGGCATGTCGTTATAAACCTGAGCCTGGCGATATAGCGTTTCGCTGATCGGAGTAAAGTCTTTTTTGTAGACTCGATGATGCCAGTTGTGCAGCCGCATTAGTGGCGGCCAATAGTGGCTGATGACGTGATAAACGTCCCGCACGATCTCGGCTAAAAAGATCGATCCTACCCCCCATAATCCTTGAAAAACGACCGTCTGAAACGGCATACTGCACTGCCTCACGCCAAGTCGAGCATACATATTCTGACACGACTTGGCCCAGGCGCAGTTTCGCCACCCTGGTCTAACCGGGGGAGCCGCCTGCGGATAGACGAACGGCGGTATTTTCGGGGGCTTCTTCCATCCCTGCGGGGGGAGACCCCACTGAACGGGAGACCTCAATCCCATTTTGTTCGAGCACCACTACCGGGTCGCCGCCACCCACATTGATGCGCTTAACCAAAACCTGACCGTTGGCAATGCGCTGACCCACCTTGACGTAGCGACTACTGGATTCATCGGGGGATTGCACAATAGCAAAGTTCTCACCGCCAATATCAACGACGCCGGTGACCATAACCCCCTGGGCCAAGGTGGGCTGGGGCAACACAGGCAACGGCTTCAGGGGAGATTGGCCTTCAGTCGTTTCCTGGCCGGCTGGGGGAGCGGTAGTCACCGGAGCGCCGCCGGTAGCCGCGCCCCCTGGAGCCGTACCGCCAGCGCCAGGAGAGGCCGTACCGGTCAGTGGGGCGGGCGGTGGGGCGGCCTTGGGCTTGGGCGGCACCGGCACCACCGCAAAGGGGTCAGGGCGGCGGCTGTTAATCTGCTGTAGACGCTCATCGGGGTCGGTAGACTGAATTAGGTCGGCCCTGGCAATCGACACCAGCTGTGGGGCAGCGGGCACCAGAGGCTCCACAAATTCCTCCTCTGTCCCCGTAGCGATAGGAATTTGCTCAAGGGGAATATTTTCGACGGGCAGCTCTTCGACGGAATTGTCTAGATTAGCCAGCCGCTGACGTACAAAGCTACCCCCAAACGGGATGGCCAGAAGCATCGAACCTAAGCCCGCTAGGCTAATTAGTAAGCTGTTTCGGGCCCACTTGCGGTGCCAAAACTTAATCCAAAAAATTAAGAGGACGAAGGGAATAAAAAGGGACAGTAGCCCCCACACCGGGCTGACTCGAAAGGCATCAATCAGGCCGACAATGCCCCCAGCCGTAGCTAATAAAAGCCCCACTCCAAACAGAATTGAAAATATCACAGCGCCCAATGCTACGCCTCCTGATTTCCCTAGTTTATGCTCCTCAAAGATAGCTTAATTCTGAAATTGCAGAACTAGAGTTAAAGAACTGTCTTAAACCGTTTCGTCGCCGGGGGCAACCATCAGCATTTTTAGGTGTTTTAACCCTTGTTTGACCCGTCGGGAGACGGTAACAGCGCTAATGCCCATGCGCTCAGCGGTTTCTTTTTGCGTAAGATCGTAGAGAAAAACAAACTCCAGCACCTCTCGGGTACGCTGCTCAAGCTGATGAAGGGCCTGCTGTAGGCGAATCTGGTCTTCCTGGGCGAGCTGAAAACTCTTGTACTTGAGGTCAGGCAACAGATCCCCCAGGCAGGCCGTCGCCGAATCGTCGTCCTGAACGGGGGCATCGAGGCTGAGTAGGGATCGGTTGCGATTCGCCAGCTTGACCTCTTGCCATTCGGCGGCCGAGATGTCTAGGGCGGCGGCAATTTCACTATCGCTGGGCAGGCGACCTAGTTCCTCTTGGAGCTGTCGAATCATCCGGCTAGACTGGCTCTGCAACGCCTGCCACCGCCGTGGAATCCGCATGGCGGTGCCTTTGTCCCTTAAATAGTGCTGAATTTCGCCTCGGATGTAGGGAATGGCGAAGGAGCTAAAGGCATAGCCCTTAGTAATATCAAACCGCTCAATGGCCCGAATCAGCCCTAGGCTGCCCACCTGCATGAGGTCATCAAAGGTTTCGTTGGACTGCTGGAGCCAGCGATAAGCCTCGCGCCTCACAAGGCCGATATTCAACTTCACCAGCTGGTTACGAATGTCATGGGATGGCTGACTTTGGTACTGGTGCAGCAGCTCAAGGGTGTTGCCTTTGGCATGGCGATTGGAGGAAGCTAGCATGGCAATGTCAAGAAACGTCAAATCCGCCCAGTGACAGCCGTAGACTTGTGAGGCTAGCCGCTCTGGCTGCTGCCCTGGGGAAATCTGAATCAGGGGAGGGCAGCAGAAGGGCAGGTTTTGAGTAGCAAGTAGTTAACCGCTGTGCTCAAGCCGTTGGCCTAGGGGAGGGCGCGTGATCGTGCCTCCAGCCTAATATTGAAAAAAACGAGTCACCATGGCGTAACTACGGAAATCAGGGCGAGACTGGGTTGAAACCTAGGAACTGAGGTAACAAAGTGACGTTTCTATCTTCAGCATGGGGTAGCTGCTGCGGACTTTCAGTATAAAAGCTAACGATGGCTGCTCTTGAATTTTGTTCCCATCTATTTCTCAAAAGCCTCAAAATTCTCCATGGGGTTGCTTGATTAACCGGATGAACAGGGCTGAAAGGCTTTATTCACAGGCCTTACAGCTGCGCCTACCAAAACTTTACCATTCTGTGAAGCTTTGATTAAGCAATTCTAATTACTCCGGTCAGGGCCAGTCATAGCCCTGCTCGTATAGCCATAGCCGTCACCCATTATTAAAATGTTTCGCCCGAGGCACCACCTAAGCGTCATTCCCGTGGAATCGGGAATCCCCTTGAGCGCAGCCCCCCTTGAGTGCAGCCCTCCTTGAGCGCAGCCCTCCTTGAGCGCAGTCGAAAGGAACGATCATGCCTCGATGCGCCCCGCCTTAACCGTTAAAATCTGCGACGAAGTCATCCACTGGTGGCCAAAGGCCCCTAAATGGGTAGTGGTAATAATAGTTTGAAATCGGGTCTGAATCGCCTCTAGCAGCTGGTTTTGGCGGCTGAGGTCAAGCTCGGCTAGGACGTCGTCGAGCAGCAGGAGGGGTGGTTCGCCCACTACCTCGTCAATTAGGTGCAGTTCGGCCAGCTTCAGGGCCAGCACCAGGGTACGCTGCTGCCCCTGGGAGCCGTACTGGCGGCTGGGGGTATGGTTGATGGCAAACTCAATGTCGTCGCGGTGGGGGCCAACCAGGGTAGTGCGCTGGTGCTGCTCGGCGATGGCTTTGGTCTTGATCTTTTCTAAAAAATCTCCCTGAATAACCTGGGGATCATCCAGCACCAGGGGCACGTTGGGCTGGTAGCGCACCTGTAGGGCTTCTCGCTGGCCACTAATAGCCCGGTGCCATTCCTGGGCAATGGGGGCCAGGCGGTTAACGGCCCTGGCCCGCCGCCGCATGACACGGGTGCCCAGGGCAGCCAGTTGGGCATCCCACAGGGCCAGCTGGGCCGGTTCAGGGGATGACGGGGCGGCCAGGTTGGTCTCCACTTCGCCGTAGAACCGCTTAATCAGGGCATTGCGCTGCTTGAGCACCTGGTTGTACTGACTCAAAATATGGGCATAAACGGGCTCTAGCTGAATCAGCAGGGTATCCAACCAGGCGCGGCGCTCCCCTGGGCCGCCCCGCACCAGGTCTAAATCGAGGCTAGAAAACTGCACGGCGTTGAGGCTGCCGAGAAAGTCAAGCTGCCGCCGCAGCTTTTCGCCGTTGAGACTGGCGGTGCGCCGTCCCACCTGACGTACTACTAGGGAGAGGTTGGCGACTCCTAGTTCTCGCTGGACGACAGCACTAACTTGTCCAAGTTCTTGGCCCTGTTGCACGAGATCGCGATCGCGGCTGGTGCGGTGCGACTTTAGCGTCGCCAACAGCTCCACTGCCTCCAGCAGGTTAGACTTGCCCTGGGCATTTTCCCCCACCAAAATAGTCTTGGGGGCGGCAAAATCAATGTGCTGCTCGCCGTAGTTACGAAAATGTCTCAGGTGCAGACGGGTCAAATACATGAAGCAGCCAGGGCGGCGTGGATAATAAGACTAGGGCTGAACTTGGTTGAGGATACAAACTGGTAAGCCGCCGGTAGAGAATCTAGTCTATCGACGATTGAAGCATCTTCAAAGGGCTGTCTTTAAAGGACACTATTGCCAAAGGTATGCTATGAATGTCGCCATTTTAGGATGTGGATACGTCGGCACCGCCGTCGCCCAACGTTGGCAGGCGGAGGGTCTCGCCCTAACGGCAACCACGACTACTCCGGGGCGAGTCAGCGAGCTCAATGCCGTAGCCGATCGGGTCATGGTTATGTCAGGGGATGATGCCGAGGCCATGGCAGCCCTGCTGCGAAATCAGTCTACCCTGCTGATTTGTGTTGGGGCCGGTCGCCAGGCTAGCTACGCAGCCACCTACCTCAGCACCGCCAAAACCGCAGTCGCAGCCCTATGCCAGATGCCTAGCCTGCGGCAGATTATCTTCACCAGCACCTACTCGGTCTACGGCGACTATGGCGGGGCCTGGGTGACCGAGGCTGACCCGGTCAAGCCAGCTACCGCCAATGCCGAAATTATGGCCGCCACCGAGCAGGTCTTACTCAACGCCGCTACCCCTACCCGACGGGTCTGCATTTTTCGCCTGGGGGGCATCTATGGCCCTGGCCGCACCCTGGCCCAGATTTATGGTCGGGCAGCGGGTACCACTCGCCCTGGCAGCGGCACCGAAGCCAGCAACTGGGTGCATCTGGATGATATCGTGGGGGCCATCGTCTTGGCCCGTCAAGCGGCTCTGGACGGGGTTTTTAACCTGGTGCAGGACGAAATCCCTACTATTAGAGAGCTGATCGATCGGGTCTGCCAGGCCAACGGGCTCGAACCGGTGCGGTGGGATGCAACCCAGCCCAGCGCCCGACCTTTTAATCTGCGGGTATCGAACCAAAAGCTCAAGGCGGCGGGTTACCGTTTTAGCCACGGCGAATTTGGGCCGCTTTCCGTTTAACGTCACGAACCTTAGTCAGGTGGGGCAGGCGGTAGCCATAGTTAGCAGCTTTGGCAGGTTGGAACAGTGGCTATAAGTGGGAGCTAGCAAATATTTCCATGGGTATATCTACCTCCGACGGTCATTTAGCTGGCCGTAACGTAAAGGCCTACCGCCGGGCTTTGGGGTTGAGTCTGGCCTTGATTACGGTGTTTGGTTTAATCACCAAGTTTTACCCTGGACCTGGGCATAGCTGGCTCAACAATGCCTTTGGCGGCGTTCCCTACGAAATCTTTTGGATACTTCTGGTAGCGCTAATTTGGCCGTCGCTTTCGCCAGCAGCCATTGCGGTTGGGGTGCTGCTAGCCACGGGGCTGCTGGAGGTGGCGCAGCTGTGGAAACCGGGATGGCTTCAGGCGATTCGGGCTACTCTGCCGGGACGCTTGGTGCTGGGCAACACGTTTAGCTGGGCCGATTTTCCCTACTACGGGGTGGGCTGTGGGCTGGGATGGCTGTGGCTGCGATGGTTGGCCCGACGGTCAGCGGGGAGGTAAAACGGCTGAAATCGGATGGGAAAGCTGAATTAGGGGCTGCCGTTTCAAATTGACTGAATCTGGGGGTAAACGCCATTTGCCCCTACAAGGCTGGTTGCTGATGGTTGATACCGCATCCTATGGACGGATCTCCGATTGGTAGGGGTACTGCAATGTCCCTACGGGATACCTTACCTATTTTGAATCGGAATTTTTGAGTTCAGAGTTAATATCAGGAGCTTCCTCAGACGCTAAGCCTGCCAAAAAATCGCCAATGGCCTGGGCAGTTTCCTGGGGCTTTTCTAAATGGGGTACGTGGCCGCACTGGGGAATCCACACGAGCTGACTGGTCAAGATCGCCCGCTCAAATCGGGGCGCGTCTTTGATGCCGAGGATCCGATCCTGCTCGCCCCAAATAATTAGCGTCGGCAGGGTGAGCTCGGGAATTTTATCGTTGAGAAAGTTGTAGCCGCCGCTTTTGGTAAAAGCAATCAGCGCTTCCTTCCAGCGGGGGCACTGCAGGTGCAGGGCAGCGCAGAGTTCGGCGTCAGCGGTGACGAAAGCCGGGTCAAAATAGGCCTGGCGGCTAATGTTACGCCGCACCCTGGGGTTGCGCAAAAAGGCCGTGGCCCAGCTATCTAAGGGCGACACCATGAGCTTACCCATGGCTGGCCCAGCGGCAAACCCGGCCGCGTCGATCAGCACTAGCCCGGCCACCGCCGCCGGGTAACTGTAGGCAAAATCTATGACGGCGGCTCCGCCCATGGAGGCCCCCACCAGCACCACGGGCCGGTCAATCATCCGTTGCCAAAAGCGGTGCAGGTGCAGCTTAATCGCCGCTGGAGAAAGCGCAGGGCTGATCGGGCGATCGCTAAACCCGAAACCCAGCAAATCCATTACCCAGGTTTCTCGGTGGGCGGCCAGCAGGGGCAGCAGCCGTCGAAACTCTAATAGCGAACTGTCAAAACCGTGAATGAGCAGCAGCGGTGGCTCTCCCTGACCCATTACGGCATAGGTCGTAGGGATGCCCGCCGACCCTGAAGACATCTCAATTGCGACCCGCTGGATGTTCTGGGCTAGCTGCACGGAGGTGGCCTCGGTCAAGGCCTGCGCTGCCAGGGGCAAAACAGGGTCAGTTACGGGGTGGGTCATACCAGGTCAAAGGGGGATCTGTTTAGAGCATAGCGGAGTGGGGTAAATCTCTACCCTGCGATAGAAATTTGGGGTGAATCTCGCCTGGCCGTCTCGTCGATGGAACCTGGGTTGTTAGACTAAGCGGCAGTCACTTTGCATCGTAAGCCACGTTTTTGAGTTTTTGTTTCTTGTGGATATTCAAGATTTAGCTGCCCCAATCCCCGCTTCGTCCCCTAACCCTCACTCCCGGGCTAAAGTCTGGATGGTCGAAGCCGAAACCCAGGCCCTGCTCGACTGGGCCGACGCGATCATGCAGTCGGATGACACCGTGTTTCGACGGGAGCAGCAGCTGGCCCGGCGGCTCGGTGCCCATTATCGCTCAGACGGGCTGACGGAGTTTGGCTTTTGGACGCCAGAACTGACCGCCGACGTGATTCAGTCAGAGCGGACGCTAGAGCTGGAGATTTTAACGCCGCTGCAGCCTATTAACTTTCGCGCTTTGCAGCAAACCGTGGCGTTTCAGCGCGATCGTATCCCTGTGATGCAGCAGGGGGAGTTTACCTGGGCCGTGGTAGCGGGGGTGCAGCCGGGCCGCCGCGAGCAGGCGGGCAGCTTTTACTGGCTGCACTATGTTGATCCTGAGGGGCGGCAGCATCGCATTCGTGATCCGCTGGCCTATTCGCTACCCTACGGCGTGTTTGCCCCTGCCGAGGTCTACGACCTAGAACGGATGCAGCAGCAGCGGGCGGATCTGGACTACTTCCGCCGTACTAGTGCCCCTAAGGGCGCCACCGAAGCGGAGATTCCCAGGGTGCCAGCGCCGGTAAATATTCTGCAAATCCACGTTAAAACCGCCTCTGCCCCCGGCAGCTTGGAGGGGTTGACCGGCATTTACCAGCACATTTCCGCCAAGCTGGCCCAGGGAGAACCTCTCACCCCTGGGGAAGTGGCCTATACCGGCTACGATGCCGTGCAGCTGCTACCGGTGGAGCCCACCATCGAGTATCGGCGGGAAGACACTAATGTTGACCACGAATTTTTCTGTATTCTAGAGCAGACCAGCCCCGAGCAGCCGAACGAGAATAGCTACCTGCTGACCGCTACTTTGCGCCAGCCTAACACCCAAAACTGGGGCTACGACGTACCTATTTTGGGGTCGGCGGCTACCAATCCAGCGGTGCTAGGTAGCCTCCGACCTGACGAAATGGTGGATTTAGTCGCTACTCTGCACACCTTCTTCCAGGGGCCAATTCAGCTGATTTACGACCTGGTCTACGGCCATGCCGACAACCAGGCCCTGGAACTGCTGCCCCAGCAGTTCTTCAAGGGGCCGAACATGTACGGCCAAGACCTGAACCATCAGCTACCCCAGGTGCGGGCCATACTCTTAGAAATGCAGCGCCGCAAAATTAACACCGGTGCCGATGGTATTCGGGTCGATGGTGGGCAGGATTTTCGTTTCTTTAACCCGCTCAGCGGGCGAGTCGAGCACGATGACATGTACCTGTTGGCCATGAGCGATGTGCCCCAGGAGATTCAGGGCTACCAGCGGCGGCTGTGCACTATTTTTGAAGACGGTCGCCCCTGGCCCGAAGAGGGCTGGGAGGAAAAATCTACCTATCGCGAGCTGATGGAGGCTAAACCAGGGGCCTTTCAGTGGGGGCCGCTGATTTTTGCCCACAATACCCCCACCCTTAAAGGGTTTTGGGATCACAAATGGCTGCGAGTATGCGAGGTGATCTACCAGGGCGACTACTGGATTACCGGCTGCGGCAACCACGACACCGTGCGACGGGGCAACCAAATTGACCCCGACGCCGACATTAACTGGAACCTGGGCGCCACCTTGCCCCAGGTGCTCAACCGCGCCTACAACAATCCGGCTACCCGGCTCTGGGTGTACGGCTTTAGCCCTGGCCTACCGATGGACTTTCTCAACGCCAGCCTAGAATCGCCCTGGGGCTTTTTTCGCAACACCGATGACCGCTACGGCGTTAAGGTCGTTTCTGAAGAAACCGGCTTTCTCGACTGGCAAGTTGGGCCGGACTTATACGCCCTGCCCCAGACCTTCCGTCGATTGAAGGCGCTGGGGTTTGAGACCCTAGAACAGCTTCAGAACTTTGCCCAGGCCCTGCGCGATGCCATGGTAGAAACCGACTATGACCTGGAAGCCGTAGCGCTGATCTGCCAGCACTGCCTGGGGGCCAATGCCCTAGCTGGAGCCTGCGAAGTGCCGGCCCTGGGAGAGCTCAATAGCCCGAATCTACCTCAGTTTTTGGCCACTCTAGACGGGCCTAAACTAAAGGAATTCGCCATGGCCTTCATGGAAGACGGCCACGATAGCTGCAATGCCTCCCACTACATGGATCAGCATTCCCCCAGCATCAGCCACTTTGGCCGCCTGCTGCGGGAATTTCGGCGGCAGCGCCCTTGGCTACGGGAAAATCTCACCGGGCGCGATCGCTTTAACCGGGTTAGCGACGATTACCGCACCCTTTTCTACGGCCACCGTATTGAGCCTGAACCCCATGACGACCGCCTTCCCCAGGAAGTCGTCATGGTGGCCCACATGGGCGGCGACCCGATGACCGTTAACCTGGGCGACTGGCTGCAGCTCGACCTCAACGACTGGCGGGTAGCCCTGGCATCTCCTGGCATTCAGCCCCAATATGATTTGGAGGATCTGAGCGCCTTTCCCCTGAAAGATGGCGAAGGGCTGCTGCTGATTCCCCGTCCGCCCGCGAGCTAGCCCATGCTTATGGCCTGGAGGTGGATGAGGATAGCGATATACTCCAAAGCAGAATGCTTGTCCCCTGGGCAAGCCATGCTTCCGGGCTACCATGTACATATGAGTCCTGAAACCCTTGCTGTTCGGGCTTTCCCCGACTTCTGGTCTGGTGAAGAATCCAGGCTAGGACTGGGCAATGTACTCCTGAATCGACTTTACCTGTAGGGGCTGCTGCTGCAGCGAGCGGATCGCCGACGCCGTAGCGTTGGCCCCGGCAATGGTGGTGATCATCGGTACCTTATAGGCCAGGCCGGTACGGCGGATGGAGCGGTCGTCCTCCAGGGCGGTGCTACCGGCTGGGGTATTGATGATCAGCTGAATCTCATTGTTTTTGATGGAATCGACAATGTTGGGGCGACCCTCGTGAACCTTAAGCACACGCTCCACCTCTAACCCTTCATCCAGTAGGGCAGCACGGGTACCGGAGGTGGCCACCAGGTGAAACCCGAGGGCTGCTAGTTCCTTAGCAACGGGGATGACGGCGGCCTTGTCGCGGTCGTTCATGGAAATAAAGACCGTACCCGAAAGGGGTAGCCGCTGGTTGGCCCCCAGTTCGGCCTTGGCAAAGGCTTTGCCAAAGTCTGCGTCGATGCCCATCACTTCGCCGGTGGAGCGCATTTCAGGGCCGAGGATGGCGTCGGTACCGGCAAATTTTTCAAAGGGCAGCACCGCCTCTTTGACTGAGATGTGTTGGGGTATGACCTCTTCGGTAAAGCCCAGTTCCGCTAAGGATTTTCCCGACATCACCCGCACCGCGATCTTCGCTAGCGGGTGGCCAATCGCCTTCGACACGAAGGGCACCGTGCGGGAGGCGCGGGGGTTGGCCTCGATGATATAGACCTGGTCGCCCTTGACGGCATACTGAATATTCATCAGGCCAATTACCTGGAGGCGGCGGGCCAGCTTCACCGTCCAGTCGCGAATGGTGGTCAGGGCCGCCTCTGACAGGGTAATGGTAGGTAGCGAACAGGCCGAGTCACCGGAATGGATGCCCGCCTGCTCAATGTGCTCCATAATGCCGCCAATCACCACCTGGCCCTGGTGGTCGGCGATGGCATCGACATCGACCTCAATGGCGTTTTCGAGGAACTTATCGATCAAAATCGGATGATCCGGCTCTACCAGCACTGCGTAGGTCATGTAGCGCTCCAGGTCAGCATCGGAGTAGACGATCTCCATCGCCCGGCCCCCCAGCACATAGCTGGGCCGTACCACCACCGGGTAGTCAATCTGCTGGGCCACCTTGAGGGCATCCTGGTAGCTGCGGGCCATGCCGTTGGGGGGCTGGCGAATGTCTAGCTGTCGCAGAATGGCCTCGAACCGCTCGCGGTCTTCGGCCATGTCGATGGAATCGGGGGAGGTGCCCCAGATTTGGGTAGGGGGGTAGATGGGGGGATGGGTCGATGGGTCGGCGGCGGGCAGGGAGGAGAGGTATTCCTGCAGGGGCACGGCTAGCTTGAGGGGGGTCTGGCCGCCGAACTGGATGATGACGCCAATAGGATTTTCGGCCTCTATGATGTTAAGCACATCCTCTTTGGTGAGGGGCTCGAAGTAGAGGCGATCGCTGGTGTCGTAGTCGGTGGAGACAGTTTCGGGGTTGGAGTTGACCATGATCGTCTCATAGCCGTCGGCCCGCAGGGCAAAGGAGGCGTGGCAGCAGCAGTAGTCGAACTCGATGCCCTGACCGATGCGGTTGGGGCCGCCGCCGAGGATCATCACCTTGGGGCGGTCGGAGGGCAGCACCTCGGTCTCGCCCTCGTAGGTGGAGTAGTAGTAGGGGGTAAAGGCCTCAAACTCGGCGGCGCAGGTGTCTACGGTTTTGTAGACCGGAATGACCTCTAAGCCTTTGCGATAGTCGCGCACGGTGTCTTCGCTGGTGCCGGTGGCGTAGGCAATTTGGCGATCGCTAAAGCCCTGGCGCTTAATCGCCATCATCTGGGCGGTGCTGAGGTCATTGAGGGGGGTGCGCTTGAGGAATTTTTCGGTTTTTAGCAGGCCACAGAGCTGGTTGAGGAACCAGGGATCGATATTGGTGAGGTCGTAGATTTCTTCGACCGTGAGGCCAAGCTGCATGGCATGGCGCAGGTCAAAAATGCGTTCGGGGTTGGGGGTGCGCAGCTTGGGGCGAATTTCGTTGAGACTGGGCAGCTTTTCGGGGCGATCGCAGCCCCAGCCAGCCCGACCGGTTTCCAGCGATCGCAGCGCCTTTTGAAAGGATTCTTGAAACGTGCGGCCAATCGCCATGGCCTCCCCCACAGACTTCATCTGGGTGGTCAGGGTAGAGGTGGAGCCGGGGAATTTCTCGAAGGCAAACCGGGGAATTTTAGTCACCACGTAGTCGATGGTGGGCTCGAAGCTGGCCGGGGTTTTCTTAGTAATGTCGTTGGAAATTTCGTTGAGGGTGTAGCCCACCGCCAGCTTAGCCGCGAACTTTGCGATCGGGAAACCCGTTGCCTTCGAGGCCAGCGCCGAGCTGCGGGAGACGCGGGGGTTCATTTCAATCACGATCACGTCTCCGTTGTCGGGGTTGACCGCGAACTGAATGTTCGAGCCGCCGGTTTCTACGCCAATTTCGCGAATGATCTTGATCGAGGCATCCCGCAGCCGCTGGTATTCTTTATCGGTCAGGGTTTGGGCCGGGGCCACGGTGATCGAATCCCCTGTGTGCACCCCCATCGGGTCGAGGTTTTCGATCGAGCAGATAATCACCACGTTATCGGCCAGATCACGCATTACCTCCAGCTCGTACTCCTTCCAGCCGAGGAGGGATTGCTCAATTAAAATTTGCGACACCGGGCTGGCGTCCAGCCCCGAGCGGGCAATCGCCTCAAATTCCTCCTGGTTGTAGGCAATGCCGCCGCCAGTGCCGCCCATGGTGTAGGCCGGGCGAATAATCAGCGGAAAGCTGCCGATCTGCTTGCCGATCTGCTTAGCCTCCTCCATGGTTTCCGCCAGCCCCGAGGGGCAGACCCCAACGCCGATGCGCTCCATGGCTTCTTTAAACAGCTTGCGGTCTTCCGCCATTTCGATCGCTTCTAGCTTGGCCCCAATTAGCTCCACCCCGTAGCGCTCTAGCACTCCGGTTTTAGCCAGGGTAACGGCAAGGTTGAGGGCGGTCTGCCCTCCCATGGTGGGCAGCATGACGTCGGGGCGTTCCCGCTCAATGACCCGCTCTACTATTTCGGGGGTGAGGGGCTCAATATAGGTGCGGTCTGCGGTTTCGGGGTCGGTCATGATGGTGGCCGGGTTAGAGTTCACCAGTACCACTTCGTAGCCCTCTTCCCGCAGGGCTTTGCAGGCTTGGGTGCCCGAGTAGTCGAACTCGCAGGCTTGGCCAATCACAATCGGGCCGGACCCGATTAGCAAAATCTTGTGGATGTCATCACGGCGGGGCATAGGCGACAGACTTGCTTATGAAAATCCCAATTATTCTAAGGGGTATATGGCTGAACCGCTTGTTCACCTTGCAGCAATACGCACTAGGTACCAGGGCTTTAGCCCCAATGTCAGCGTTTGCTGAAGTTAGATCAAACTCTCCTCCCGCCGTAGGGTGCCGTTAGACGTACCCAAGTCTGTGTCGCCGTCTCAAATTCCCGCCCCGCCCTAACGCACCACCCACCCATCCCCAAAAAACCAGCTCACCGTAGGGTGCCGTTAAGCGTACCCAAGTCTGTGCCGTAGCCCCAAATTCCCACCCTGCCATAACGTCCCGCCCACCCATCGCGAAAATCTTGGCCGCCAGAGACCGGCCTCTGAAATGGCCACCTAAACCCCAGCAAAGCCAAGCAGAGCCTGCTCTCTGGCGGCGCGTTTGTCAGCCGCTGGTACCAGTGCCAAGAGCGCTACGCCCACGGCGGCAGAGACACCCCCGATGTAAAGCAGCTTGCCAATGCCGCCGCCGAAGATTTACTCCGCCAAATTGAAGACCGTCAGGAACTGAGGGATCTCGCCAAAAACCCCCTGCTGCTGAATATGATTGTCACCTTTCATCGGCGGTATCCGGGGGCGCGACTGCCCCAGCGACGGGTGGAGTTATACCGCGAAATTTGCCTGCTACAGCTCAGAGATCGCCCCCGCGCCCGCCAACTCGATACCCTGCTGACCCAGTGCGAGGCCCAAACCATTCTACAAATGCTGGCCCTAGAGATGATGATGCAGCACCAAGAGCGCATCGCTCGCCCCGACCTACTGCCGCTGTTGAGCCAGTACCTGAAGCAGCTCGAAGAATCCGCAGTTGCCTCTGCCTTTCTCGACCAGGTGGTGCAGATTAGCGAACTGCTGGTCGAGCAAGAAGACGAGTACGAGTTTGCCCACCTGAGCTTTCAAGAATATCTGGCCGCCGCTGAAGTAGTCCGCACCCAGCAAGAAGCCCGGCTATACAACCATTTTGAAGACGACTGGTGGAAACCCACTCTCTTGCTCTACGCGGCCCAGGTCAAGCCCGCCCGCCTCATTCGCCAGATGCTTGATCAGGGGGCCACTGACCTAGCCTATGCTTGCTGGCAAGACACCACCAAACACCTTGACTCCGCCCTAGAGGCCGAGCTAAAGGGGCTAAACCAGGCGGTAGCTGCCTCACGTTACCAGGTCCTAAGACAGTATTTACAAGCCGGCCAGTGGCGCAAGGCCGATAAAGAAACCTACCGCCTGATGATTACCGCCGTCGGCAAAGAAGAAGGGCAGTATTTTGAGCCAGAAGAGTTACTAAACTTTCCCTGCGATGAGTTAAAGGCTATCGATGGGTTGTGGGTAAGGTATAGCCAGGACAAGTTTGGCTTTAGCGTGCAAAAGCAGATTTATGTGGAATGCGGCGCTGAGCTTGATGGCCAATACCCCGGTGACAAAATTTTTAATGAGTTTTGTGATCGCGTGGGCTGGCGCAAAAACCAAGACTATGTGAACTACTCCAACTTAAAAGCCGACCCTCGTTTTTCACCCACCGGAGAATTTCCTTTGGTAAGGGGGTGTTTGGGGGGTGGAGTCGGTGGTTTTGTTCTTCTTCCTTTTCTCGCCCAAAAACTTACGAGATGTAGCACAGGTCAGTCATAGACATTCTTTAATATCGTTCCTACGCTCCGCGTGGGAGCGCTCCCAGCAGCGTTCCCACGCTTCGTCTCCAGCGTACGCCAGGGCACCAGGGGAGTAGAGTGCTAGCACGATACATCAAACCGGGCCGAGCCTTAGGTGGGGGAAATGTCCATCTCTGTAGTGCTGGTCTGAGTGGCGAGTTGCAGCAAGCAAGCCGCCAAAATCGCTCGTACTGACTCGTGGCTATAGGCGGCATCGGGGTGGGGCGGCTGCCCCGGCTGCTGAAAATGGGGATACTCGTCGTACATATCGCCCCAGGTAACATCGGTCTGGCGCACCAACTCGTAGAGGGTTTCGGGAGAGCGGATGATGCGCACTAACAGCTCGCGCAGGGCGGTTTCAGGGGCTTCCAGGTGGCGGCTAATGCCCGCATCATCGGCCTCAATCCATTGGTGCAGTACCACCTGCAAGGCGCCTTCCGAATCCTTCAGGCACTGGTTGAGCAGGTGCAGCACCTGGGTTTTGGCCTGTACCAGCCGAGGCACCGGGGAGACCCCCGCCATAAAGCCCCCCGCCTCTTGGCCAATGGCGTCGGCAACGGTAAACTTGCGCCCCAGCCGCAGCTCCTGCTGAATATGTTGGTTCTCGTCTTGCCCGTCATCCGTCATGGTAGATATTCCTCATCAGCCCTACGTAAACCTATGGCATTACCGTACCCACCGACCCTAGTCCAATGCTCAGTATAGGGGCATCCCCCTGGCCCACAGGAAAGGGAAAGGGCCATCAGGGTGGGTTTTCTACAAGTTTTAGGCTGTTTCGTCAATCCCTTGGCACACTAGAATAATGACGCCCCTCCCTTGGTGCTGCCCTAGTGCTTGATTTAGCTCAACTGTTTCCCTTTCCGCTGGATGATTTTCAACACCAGGCGGTGGTGGCCCTGGATGCGGATAAGTCAGTGGTGGTCTGCGCCCCTACCGGCTCGGGCAAGACCCTGATTGGCGAATACGCCATTCACCGGGCCTTAGCCCACGGCAAGCGGGTGTTTTACACCACCCCCCTCAAGGCGTTATCCAACCAAAAGCTGCGGGATTTTCGCGACCAGTTTGGCTTTGACCGGGTGGGGCTGCTGACCGGGGATCTCTCTATCAACCGCGATGCCCCCATCGTGGTAATGACCACCGAAATTTTTCGCAACATGCTCTACGGCACCCGGATTGGGGAAACCGGCACCACCCTCCAGCAGGTGGAGGCGGTGGTGCTCGACGAGTGCCACTACATGAACGACCGCCAGCGCGGCACGGTGTGGGAGGAGTCGATTATCTACTGCCCGCCGGAAATTCAGCTGCTGGCCCTGTCGGCTACGGTGGCCAACAGCGGCCAGCTCACCGACTGGCTGACCCAGGTGCATGGCCCCACGGAGCTAATTTACTCTGACTTTCGCCCCGTACCGCTGGAGTTTCACTACTGCACCGGCAAGCGGCTAGTGCCCCTGCTCGACAGCGGCCAGACTAAGATTAACCCTCAGCTTAAAAAACAGCGGGCGCCCCAGCGGCAGCCTGGTCGGCGCGGGGGCGGGCGGGTGAGCCTGGCTTTTGTGGTAGCGCAGCTCCAGCAGCGAGATATGCTGCCCGCCATCTACTTTATTTTTAGCCGCCGGGGCTGCGACAAGGCCATCGATGAGGTCAGCCACCTGTCTCTGGTGACCGAGGCCGAAGCCGAACAGCTCAAAATCCGCATCGATTACTTTTTAGCCGAGAACCCCGACGCGGGCCGAGCCGGACAGGTGGGGCCGCTCTACCAGGGCATTGCCGCCCACCACGCCGGTATTTTGCCCCTCTGGAAAGGGCTGGTGGAAGAACTCTTCCAGGCCGGGCTGATTAAGGTGGTGTTTGCCACCGAGACCTTGGCGGCGGGCATCAACATGCCCGCTCGCACTACGGTAATTTCCAGCCTGTCTAAGCGCACCGACAGCGGCCACCGGCTGCTCACCTCGTCGGAATTTTTGCAGATGGCCGGGCGGGCGGGCCGTCGCGGCATGGACGAACAGGGCCACGTGGTCACGGTGGAAAGCCCCTTTGAGGGGTCGCGGGAGGCCGTGCACCTGGCCACCTCCGGGGCCGACCCGCTGGTTAGCCAGTTCACCCCCAGCTACGGCATGGTGCTCAACCTGCTACAAACCCACAGTCTTGAGGAAGCCAAAGACCTGATTGAGCGCAGCTTTGGGCAATACCTGGCCACCCTGCACCTGAGCCCCCAGCAGGCTGAGATCAGCCGTTTGGAGGGCGAGACCGCCCACCACCAGGCCCAGCTTGACACCATCGACGAGGCGATTTTGGCCGACTACGCCAAGCTCAAGGGCCGCCTGAAGGAAGAACGTCGCCTGCTCAAAACCCTCCAGCAGCAGGCGGCAGCGGTGCTGGCCGGGGATGTGGCCCAGATGGTGCCCTTTGCGATCGCCGGTACCCTCCTCTCCCTCAAGGGCAAGCACATCGCCGTGGCCGACCCGATGCCGGCGGTGCTGGTGGCCAAGGTGCCGGGGGCGGGGCAGTTCCCCCACCTGGTCTGCCTCACCCAGGAGAATCGCTGGTACGTGGTCACCAGCGCCGACGTGGTCGGCCTCCATGCCGATGTGCCTCGCCTCCAGGCCGTAGATCAGCTGGTGCCCCCCGCAGACTTACCTCCCACCCCTGGGCAGCACCGGCGCGGCGACGATCAGTCCGCCGCTGTAGTCGCCGCCATGGCCACGCCTCCCTCCCTCGAACTTTTGGCCCCGGAAGTGAAGGCCCAGCTCGACCGTATGGAGGGCGTAGAAACCGCCCTGGCCAACCACCCCGCCCGCCAGTGGGACAACCCCAACGCCTTGCTCAAGCGCCAAAAACGGCTGAATGATTTGCAGGCCGAGCTCACCGATCGCCAGAGCAAGCTGGCCCAGTACACCGGCCGCTACTGGCAAGAATTCCTCAACATCATGGATATTCTCAAGCACTTCGGCGGCCTGGCCGACAACCGCCCCACCGAGCTGGGGGAAATGGCCGCCGCCATTCGAGGCGACAACGAGCTGTGGCTGGCCCTGGCCTTAGACTCTGGTGAGTTCGACCGGCTCGAAGCCCCCCAGCTGGCTGCTGCCTGTGCCGCCCTGGTAACCGAAAACTCCCGCCCCGACAGCTGGTGCCGCTACAAACTATCGGGGACTGTGGAGGAAGCCCTGGGAGGGTTGCACACCCTGCGCCGCCAGCTGTTTCAGCAGCAGCACCGCCGCCACGTAATGGCCCCAATTTGGCTAGAGTACGACCTGGTCGGCCTGGTCGAGCAGTGGGCACAGCAGGTGGAGTGGGTCACCCTCTGCGAAAATACCAGCCTGGATGAGGGAGACATCGTGCGTATTTTGCGCCGCACCCTGGATGTGCTATCGCAGATTCCCCACGTGCCCTACATCAGCGAAACCCTGCGCGACGCCGCCAGGGATGCCAAGGACTTGATGAACCGCTTCCCCGTGAATGAGGAGATTGGCTAATTCGCTACCCGGGGTCGCCCTGCGGTGGCCTCCGTGCTACGAGTCCCTTAATACTGGGAGACAGGCTCCCAGGTGAGGCAACTATGGCTGAGACACTCTACGATCGCGACCTCCAGCTTTGGCTTGAAAAAACGATTCAGCAGCTTCAAACTGGGGAATTTGAGGCGATCAATATCGATAAATTACGATACGGAAAGTGCATCAACATGGCTATAGTAAGCGTCGAGATTGTCAGCCCTGGTAAAACCAATCGAGACCGGGATTATGTACAAAAGCAGGCTTGGTATGCGGCCATTAGTGTGTTGGAATATTGGCTAGTTGACCCGATGGCCCACACCGTGGCGGTACTGACCCTGGCCAGAGCGGGTTAACAAGAGGTGGGGTGTTTGAAACCCATGTGGCCATCCTTTCGGTTGATTTCCAGATTTGGCCCGACATTCCGCAGGTTGACAGGGAATAAAAGATGTGGAGTGGTCTAGGCTAGA
>DAIUJR010000006.1:81732-114414 GCA_036848635.1 Nodosilinea sp. CTOTU7336 | reverse complement strand
ATGGCCCCAATAGGGGTACAGGGCTTGCGCCCTCAGGGTTAATTCATCACGTTAAGAATAGCCATAACCAATTTAAGATCAACCCTCACTTTGAGGTACAGAGCGCCCACTAGCCTAGCGCTGAATCAGCGGCGATCAAACGCTAGGCCCCCGGGTTGCCCCAGGGCAGCGGCAAGCAACCCGTTAAGCTGTGTAACAGTTGCCGCAATCTCCCCTAAACATTGCCCCATCTTGGTTAACAATCAGGTCTAGACAGTATGTCATTACATCACCCTTTGAGGACTAGTCCTATGGCCCTTTCTGACACTCAGATTTTTGTTGCCCTAGCCCTGGCTCTGCTGCCCGGTATCATGGCCTTCCGTCTTTCCACTGAGCTGTATAAGTAGGTTAAACGCTCTGGATTAAATTTTGGTCAAGTTTTCCTTGTCTGAGTTCAACTCTGGCTTGAGGTTACGCCTTCCAGAGCCTTAAAATCCATCACACATAGCCCCTCACCCCCCTGACAGGTTTTTGCCAGGGGGGTTTTTAGACTCAGTCAACCCTAAAAACTCATGGCGGGCTCGGTTTTAACCAGCCCCAGCGCCCCAGAGTAGACCAGCCCTCGGCGGGTATCCAGGGTCAAAATAGTGCCGTCGCGGATAATTTCGGTGGCGTTTTTGACCCCCACAATCACCGGCACCCCTAGCCGCAGGCCAATCACGGCGGCGTGGCTGGTGAGGCTGTCGTCTTCGGTAATAATGCCGCCGGAGCGCCGGATGGCCTCAATGAACTCAGCGCTAGTGCCGGGCACCACCAAAATTTCACCGTCGTTAAAGTCGTTAACATCCAGGCTGTTGTAGGCTACCCTGGCCCGACCGCTGACCGAGGCTTCCCCAATGCCTACCCCGCGCCCCAGCACTGCCGTCACCACATCCACCTTAATCAGGTCGGTGGAGCCCGACACCCCCTGCAGGGTGCCCGCCGTTAGCACTACTAGGTCGCCCTCGTGGAGCATGGCCTTTTCCTGGGCCACGTTCATGGCGGCGTGAAAGGTTTGGTTTGAGGAGGGCAGATCCAGCACCAGCAGCGGGCGTACCCCCCACACCAGCTGCAGCTGGCGGGCCACATGAACGTGAGGGGTAACGGCCAAAATCGGCGTTTGGGGCCGGTACTTAGACACGTTGCGAGCGGTGGCCCCGCTCTTGGTCAGGGTCATAATGGCGGCGGCGTTGAGCTGGGCGGCAATGCGGCTGACCGCCTGACTGATGGCGCTGGGGATCGATCGCGCCCCGACCCCCTCTCGCACGGTGGTGGCCAGCCCCTCCTGCTCGGTGCGCACCGCCACCCTGGCCATGGTGGCCACCGCTTCGACAGGGTATTTGCCCACGGCGGTTTCGTTGGAGAGCATCACCGCATCGGTGCCATCGAGGATGGCGTTGGCCACGTCTGACACCTCCGCCCGCGTGGGTCGGGGGTTAGTGGCCATACTATCCAGCATTTGGGTGGCGGTAATGACCGGAATGCCCAGGGCGTTGGCGGTGGCAATCAGCCGCTTTTGCAGAATGGGGACTTCCTCAGCGGGTAGCTCAACGCCAAGATCGCCCCGGGCCACCATCACGCCGTCGGAGAGGGATAAAATCGCCTCCATCTGCTCGATGGCCTCGTGCTTTTCGATTTTGACAATTACCGGCACCTGCTTACCGGCGTTGGCGATAATTTCCTTGATCTCCAGCACGTCCTGGGGGTTGCGCACGAAGCTCAGGGCCACCCAGTCTACCCCCTGATTGAGGCCAAACATTAAATCCTCGCGGTCTTTGTCTGTGAGGGCCTTAATCGACAGGTATACCCCTGGAAAGTTGACCCCCTTGTTGTTCGATAACACCCCGCCCACCACCACCCGGCAGTGCAGCTCTTCGGTCTCTATGTCCACCGCCTCTACCCGCATCTCTACCCGGCCATCGTCGAGCAAAATGGTGGAGCCCACGGGCACCTCCTGGGCCAGCCGGTCGTAGGTAACCGAGGCCCGCTGGGCATTGCCTAGAATAATTTCGCTGGTCAGCACGAAGGGGTCACCCTTGGCTAACTCGATGGTGCCCTGCTCTAGCTTGCCGAGGCGAATTTTCGGCCCCTGCAAATCCTGCAAAATGCCCACCGGCTGGTTCAGCTCAAAGGAGAGCTGGCGAATCAGGCGAATGCTGCGCTGGTGGTCGTCGTGGCTGCCGTGGGAAAAGTTCAGCCGCAGGGTGGTGGCACCGGCTTCAATCAGCGATCTCAGCACGTTAGCATCTTGGGTGGCGGGGCCGATGGTGGCGACGATTTTGGTGCGGCGGTGGGCGGTAGACGGTGACATAGGCGACATCGGTGACCTCTCTAAACAGCGGCCCAAACAGAAGCTTTGAAAAACCTGATTTTTTCGGCAGATGCCCAGGGCAAAGGGATAGTAGCATGGATGGGCCGTGGCTTTGTGCTTCTTCTGAGCCCAGAAAATCAAGTGTTTTAACCAGCTTAGGGGAAATTGTCCCTAGCCTGAACCAACTCCCCCAGCGGCCCGAAAGGTCTTAACCGTTGTCACAAAACTTTATTAACGCGGCAGCGTAACGTATACTACCGAAGATACTGGTGTAGGAGCGACGCAACATGTTGGCGGCAGCTGAGCCTCTGACGATCCGAAAAACGGTTCCCCCTGAGCTGCTTAAGACTGAGGGTGGCCTGAGTCTTAATGCCCTAATGTTTTTGGCCTCGGTGGGGCTAATTACGCTATCGACGGTGGGGTATTTTTACTGGAACTGGGCCGGGTGGTGCGTGTTCGTCATGAACGTGCTGTCGCTACACCTCTCCGGCACGGTCATTCACGATGCCTCCCATAATTCGGCCCACCGTAACCGCACCATCAATGCCCTGCTGGGCCACGGCAGCGCCCTGATTTTGGGATTTTCGTTTCCGGTGTTCACCCGGGTGCACCTGCAGCACCACGCTCACGTCAACGACCCGGCGAACGACCCCGACCATTTTGTCTCCACCGGTGGCCCCCTCTGGCTGATTGCGGCGCGCTTCTTCTATCACGAGTTTTACTTCTTCAAGCGCCAGCTCTGGCGCAACTGGGAGCTGCTGGAGTGGTTTTTGGGACGGCTGGCGGTGGGGCTACTGGTGTTTACCGCCTGGCGATTTGACTTTTTGGGCTACATTTTCAACTACTGGTTTTCGCCAGCGCTGGTGGTGGGCATTGCCCTGGGCCTGTTTTTTGACTATTTGCCCCACCGACCCTTTGAGGAGCGCGATCGTTGGAAGAACGCCCGGGTCTACCCTGGTGCCCTGCTTAACCTGCTGATTATGGGCCAAAACTATCACCTGGTGCACCACCTCTGGCCCTCGGTGCCCTGGTACAAGTACAAGCCCACCTACGAGGTGATGCGACCGCTGTTGGATCAAAAGGGTTCACCCCAGTCCCTAGGGCTGTTTCAGATGAAAGACTTCTTTAGCTTTCTCTACGACCTGTTTTTGGGGATTCGCTTTAAGCGCCATTAGGTTTGCAGTTCAGGAGATTTCTAGAAAATAACTGACTTTGGCCATATTGGGGATCTTCTGTCCCAGAAACCGCCTAATACTAAATCCTGTTTGGCTAGCCCCGATTCAGCCGGGCGAATGCCATAAAGCCTCTGGCTAGGCTGCGCCAATGCCCCTACGGGTTGCCATTTTGGGAATCGGGGGTATGGAACTCGGATTTGCTCTAAAAATAGATTTTTGTCGTTGGGGGTGCCGCGTCAGCGCCATGGACGATTGGTATAAGGCATTGCTAGCCCGAGTACTGGGCTCAGGATCTCAACGTCTCCTCCTACCCTGGGCCTGGGTATCGTAGACCTGTGGAAGTAAGTTAAGATCACGGTCTACCCAGAGCAGTGATAAATGAGCCGATGGGTTAATTTGCTGGCTCTTTTGCCCGGCACCAGCCTCACTATGCTGGTAATCAGCATTGCATTTTTGAGGTTTTACAATGAAACCGACTTCGTCTTCCTTGGAAAACTCACCGATCCCCGCATCTGGAGCAACCGACTCACCCTGGCAGCCCTCCTGGTGGCAGTGGCTAATCTCGGCGTTGAGTGGAACCGTCGAAATCGAGAAACAGACCGCCTGGCTGAGGAAGCACAACGAAGAACTAAGGAAGAGCAACGAAGAGCTAAGGAAGAGCAACGAAGAATCGAGGATCAAGCACGAGCAGAGACTCAACGACGAGAAGATCAAGCACGAGCAGAGGCTCAGCGACGAGAAGATCAAGCACGAGCAGAGGCTCAGCGAGCTGAAGAAGCAGAACGCAAGGCTCGCCGAGCTCGAATTGAAGTTGAACGAGATCTTGCACTCCTGAGCTTTTTGGCCGACCCGTCAGCGCGTAATCGGGATATTTTGACCCGGACGATCGCCCTCCTGTCAGAGTACGGCGGTAGCCTCTGAGCCACCCCAGGGACTTTTCCACTCCCTTGATTTAAGACATAGGGGAAAATGGCGCTCGCCCTGCCGCTGGTGAGGCCGACCCCTCAAGTAGATTCCCATTTCGCACAGCACCGAAGGCCAAGCGGCCGTCTTGGACAAGACAAACGTCCTCATGCGGAAGGCTACGGCTATCCCCCGCCCCCAGAACGGCAGGGGATAGCGCCAGACTGGATATGACCCGCGCCTGCTTCTGCCCAAACACGATTGCGTAATGTTTCGACATACATTTTGGAGCAGACATCTCGCAGAACGGTAAATTTTGCTTACAAAGATCCCCGCCATTTATTTCATTTTGTGTCGCCTGTCGCCCCTAAGCCTTGCCCGGCAAGGTTTTCTGGTACAAACTTGAATAGGTTCACAATTTTACTTTCATTACGAAATATTTCTTGCATAGGGATCCACTGCTTGAGTAAAGGCTATTCATTGACCTTTTTCTATGCAGAGTCCCGCCCCTTCCTTAGCCCCGAGAGGAGTATTACGGCATGTTCACCCACGTTAAACCCACCGTTCGCCACATCGCCCCCGATAACCTTAACGGGCGCTTCCTGGTCAAGGTGGTCTATGTGGTTTTAGAGCCTCAGTACCAGAGTGCTCTGTCTTCGGCCATTCGCTCGATCAACGCCAACAATTCCCAGGTGGCGTTTGAGGTCAGTGGCTACCTAATCGAAGAGCTGCGTAACAGCGAAAACTACGAGGCCTTTAAGCGCGATGTGGCCCAGGCCAACGTGTTTATTGCCTCGCTGATCTTTATCGAAGACCTGGCCGACAAGGTGGTCGAGGCCGTTGCCCCCGTGCGCGACCACCTCGACGTGGCGGTGTGCTTCCCCTCCATGCCCCAGGTGATGCGCCTGAACAAAATGGGTAGCTTCTCAATGGCCCAGCTCGGCCAATCCAAAAGCGTGATCGCCTCCTTCATGAAAAAGCGTAAGGAGAAGTCGGGCGCAGGGTTCCAAGACGCCATGCTGAAGCTGCTGCGTACCCTGCCGACGGTGCTCAAGTATCTGCCGGTTGAAAAGGCCCAGGATGCCCGTAACTTCATGCTCAGCTTCCAGTACTGGCTGGGCGGGTCGCCCGAGAACCTGGAAAACTTCTTTCTCATGCTAGCCGATCGCTACGTCATTACCGATAAGGCCATCGAAGGGGCACCCCAGACCGAAAGCCTGGCCTACGACGAGCCGGTCACCTACCCCGACATGGGCATCTGGCACCCCATGGCTCCAGCCATGTTTGAGGATATCAAGGAGTACCTGAACTGGTACGACTCCCGCCGCGACATCGCGGCGGATTTGAAAGATCCCCTGGCCCCCACGGTGGGGTTGGTGCTCCAGCGCACCCACCTGGTGACTGGGGATGAAGCCCACTACGTGGCCATGGTGCAGGAGCTGGAATACCTGGGAGCGCGGGTGATCCCTGTGTTCGCTGGGGGCTTAGACTTCTCAAAGCCGGTAGAGGCCTACTTCTTTGACCCCATGGACAATACCCGGACAATTGTGGATTCGGTGGTTTCCCTCACCGGCTTTGCCTTGGTGGGCGGCCCCGCCCGGCAGGATCATCCCAAGGCGATTGAGACGCTGCAAAAGCTCAACCGCCCCTACATGGTGGCTCTGCCCCTGGTTTTTCAAACCACCGAAGAGTGGGAAGACAGCGACCTGGGCCTGCACCCGATTCAGGTGGCCCTGCAAATGGCCATCCCCGAGCTGGATGGGGCGATTGAGCCGATTGTGCTGTCGGGCCGCGATGGCTTAACGGGCCGGGCCATTTCCCTTCAGGATCGCATTGAATCTATTACCCAGCGGGCGATGAAGTGGGCGATGCTGCGGCGCAAGCCCAAGTTGGACAAGAAGCTAGCGATTACCATCTTCAGCTTCCCCCCCGACAAGGGCAATGTCGGCACGGCGGCGTACCTAGATGTGTTCGGCTCCATCTACAAGGTGATGGAGGCGATGAAGCACAATGGCTACGACGTGGCGGATCTGCCCGAGTCTCCCGAGGCGCTGATGCTGGAGGTGATCCACGACGCCCAGGCCCAGTACAACAGCCCCGAACTCAATATCGCGTACCGGATGCCGGTACGCGAGTATCAGGCCCTCACCCCCTATGCCGATCGCCTGGAGGAAAACTGGGGGCCGCCACCGGGGCACCTGAATACTGATGGCGAGAACCTGCTGGTCTACGGCAAGGCCTTTGGCAACGTGTTCATTGGCGTGCAGCCCACCTTTGGCTACGAGGGCGACCCGATGCGGCTGCTATTCTCCCGCTCTGCCAGCCCCCACCACGGGTTTGCCGCCTACTACACGTTTTTGAACCAGATCTGGGGTGCCGATGCGGTGCTACACTTCGGCACCCACGGTTCGCTAGAATTCATGCCCGGTAAGCAAATGGGCATGTCGGGGGCCTGCTTCCCCGACAATCTCATTGGCACCATCCCTAACCTCTACTACTACGCCGCCAATAACCCCTCCGAGGCTACCATTGCCAAGCGCCGCAGCTACGCCGAAACCATCAGCTATCTCACCCCCCCGGCGGAAAATGCCGGGCTGTATAAGGGTCTGAAGGAGCTGAGCGAGTTAATCGGCTCCTACCAGTCCAACAAGGCGAGCGGGCGAGCGGTGCAGATCGTCAACGCCGTGGTGGAAACGGCGCGGGTCTGTAATTTGGACAAGGATATTCCTGAGCTGGCTGAAGGTGCAGGTTTTCTCGACGCGGCCCAACTGTCTGCCGAGCAGCGGGACGGGCTGGTGGGCAAGATCTACATCAAGCTGATGGAGATTGAGTCGCGGCTGCTGCCCTGCGGCCTGCATGTGGTAGGTAAGCCCCCCAGCGCCGAGGAGGCCATCGCAACCCTGGTCAACATCGCCAGCCTCGATCGCGAAGAGGAGGGCATCAAGAGCCTCCAGCGGGTAATCGCGGAGAGCATCGGTCGGGAGATTGACGAGATCTATGGGAATAGCGATCGCGGCCACCTCGCCGACGTGCAGCTGCTGTTCGACATTACCCAGGGGGTGCGGGCCGCCGTTGCCGCCCTGGTGCACGAGCAAATTGATGCCGAAGGGCGAGTCTCTATGGTGTCGCGGCTCAACTTCCTCAACATTGGCCGCAAAGAGCCCTGGATTAAAGCTCTGCACGAGGCGGGCTACTCCCAGGTTGACGGCGAAGCCCTAAAGCCCCTGATGGAGTACCTCGAGTTCTGCCTGGAGCAGGTCTGCGCCGACAACGAGCTGGGCGGCTTGCTGAAAGCTCTGGAGGGGGAATACGTCCTGCCTGGCCCCGGCGGCGACCCGATCCGCAACCCCGATGTACTGCCCACGGGCAAAAACATCCACGCGCTGGATCCCCAATCTATCCCCACTACGGCGGCGGTGCAGTCCGCCAAGCTCGTTGTCGATCGCCTGCTAGAGCGCCAGCGGCAAGAAAACGGCGGCAGCTATCCTGAAACCATTGCCACCGTGCTGTGGGGCACCGACAACATCAAGACCTATGGTGAATCCCTGGCCCAGATGATGTGGTTTGTGGGGGTCAAGCCGGTGCCCGACTCCCTGGGCCGGGTCAACAAGCTAGAGCTGCTGTCGTTAGAAGAGCTAGGGCGGCCCCGCATTGATATTGTGGTCAACTGCTCCGGAGTGTTCCGCGATTTGTTCATTAACCAAATGGCGCTGCTAGATCGGGCGGTGAAAATGGCCGCCGAAGCCGACGAGCCTTTAGAGATGAACTTTGTTCGCAAGCACGCCCTCCAACAAGCGGCGGAAATGGGGGTTGACCTGCGCCAGGCCGCCACCCGGATTTTCTCCAACGCCTCCGGCTCCTACGCTGCCAACGTCAACCTGGCGGTAGAAAACAGCACCTGGGAAAATGAAGAGGAACTTCAGGAAATGTATCTGAAGCGCAAGTCCTTCGCCTTTAACTCCGATAACCCCGGCATTATGGACAACAGCCGGGAGCTGTTCGAGGCGGCCCTGAAGACGGCGGAGGCCACCTTCCAAAACCTCGATTCCGCTGAGATCTCCCTCACCGATGTCTCCCACTACTTTGACTCTGACCCCACCAAAGTAGTGGCCAGCCTGCGCGAAGATGGCAAAGCCCCGTCAGCCTACATTGCCGACACCACCACCGCCAATGCCCAGGTGCGCACTTTGTCAGAGACCGTGCGGCTCGATGCCCGCACTAAAATGCTCAACCCTAAGTGGTACGAGGGCATGCTCTCTCACGGCTACGAAGGGGTGCGGGAGCTGTCGAAGCGCCTGGTCAACACCATGGGCTGGTCAGCCACGGCGGGGGCCGTAGACAACTGGGTCTACGAAGACGTCAACACCACCTTTATTCAGGATGAGGAAATGGCCCGGCGGCTAATGAACCTCAACCCCAACTCCTTTCGTCGCATGGTTTCGACCCTGCTAGAGGTGAACGGTCGGGGGTATTGGGAAACCAGCGATGAGAACCTGGCCAAGCTGCAAGAGCTGTACCAGGAGGTGGAAGATCGGATCGAGGGGGTTGATTAATCTAGGTTATTCACCAGAACCAGCGTCAACGGCGGTCACTCCCGTGCGGAGCCGGTGCTTGCGAAGGCGCAGGTCAGGAATACAACGGCGGGGTACGTTGGGCAGTCGGACGTTTCGGGTATTGCTGAATTGAGGCATGAATTTGGGTAGGGGCAAACGGCCGTTTGCCCCTACGAGGGACTCTGAATGCTTGATGCCTATCTTTGTCCAGCAGCGCCACTTTTCGTAGAGGCGGGCAAAGTATAGCGCTGGCCAGATAGCTTAGGACAGGGTTGACGGATTGAGCCACAGATGGGAGGCTATCTGGCTCGCCATCGCCACTCTTATCGCGCCGGGTTGGCTGTGTCTTAACCAAGGTAGCGATGGCTATAGCGGACATGCTCTGGCGAAGGGTGGCCAGGGTGGGGAGGCGGAGCCTCAGGAGGGCATTCCCAGGCTCTGTCTGGGAATGAGGACTCTGGTACCTAGGAGGACTCTGGGTATCAGCCGACCGGTTTCTGGTTACCGAACGCCCTGTGCCTGACTAAGGGATTGGTGCTGAAATAAGATACCGACTGAATCGAGAGGCTCGTCATGGATTCCCACCTAGGCGGGAACGACGGTGGGACTTTATGGATTCGCCAGTCCCTAAACGCTCAACCCGGAAAGAACCCTGGGATTTGGCCGTCACGCCAGGGTGGTCACTGGGGCTGGGCTAAAGATAACGCATCACCTTTGTCAAGGTGATGCCGTGCCCCTTCAACCCGTCGTGATCCAATTCTTCAGAGCCCCGTCTAACTGTCCTGAGGACAATCCTCAGGAATATTTACATAATGTCCTGAGGATTGTCCTCAGGACATGCTAGAATAGTTTCAAGACTGAAGGGCCTAGGGAGAACCAGCCTCCACTGGTGGGTTAAGCTCCCGCTGGCAGACTTGATGCCAGAGCGGTTAACAGTCCATCCCTCTCAAAAAGAGAGGTGATGCCAGTGCTAACACCAACATCACCAAAGGAAACAAAAACACCAACAAACACGTTCGTTGAAGGTTAGACCAGCAGGTTCAGTGCTGGTCTTTTTATTTTAAACGTTTTGTGACCCGCCAGGCGATTTCACCATTTTTTCGGTAGCCCGCCCGCCTAAAAATAAATCCGGCCTCAAAAAAGCTGTCGCCAGAGCGCTCAATTTCTTGGGGCGGCAGGTCAAGCAAGCTAGCCAGTTCGCTGGTGCTGGGCAACCAACCATTTTTAGCCGCCGATTCTAGCGTCTCAAAATATCGCATGGGGTCGGGTTCTGGTGTTCCCCCCAGACGATTGACGACCCCAGAAACGATTGCCCCGATAAAGCCGCCTACGTCTCCTGGGGCGTTGGTCAAAGCCGATCCGTTAGGGGGCTGGCCCTGGCGATTATCTTGTTGACCGTTTTGCTTTTGTCCCAGTCCTCGCGCTTCCACAAACTCGGTAGCAGTGCCTCCATTGCCAATAAAGGCATGGAGCTGATCCATAAGCTGGAGCTGCTGGGCGTTGAGGTATGACCGTGGCCCAACCCGCGCCGGTGCAATGCCCAATTGATCCATGCGCTTATACACTGCACTACGTGCCAGCTCGTAGCGGTCTTGCAGCTGGTTCACGGGAAACCGGTCGATTTCGCTAGGGTTCATCACCATCCTCTGGACAATCCTCAGGATATGGCTCTAGTATCGCCCATTTACTATCCTGTGGAAAGTCCTGAGGATGTTTTGTATTACCTTCAGCGGAGTTCCCCACATATCCTTAGGACTTTCCATCGATGCCAAACGGATCTGGTTTGATCCCTGGGGTTAGGCATTTCGCGAGCAGAAAATCCTTGCCTGGGGCGAGCAGCCGTGTATGGGGCGAACAACCGTTCGCCCCATACACGGCTGCTGATGTAGGTGGGATGTTCTTAGGTAGCATTACCTTAATGATCTACGGGCTGGCACCGCTGTAAGCCCAGACGCTTTAGGAGATTTCCAGCAAAGAACTTACCTCGTCATTCCCTCACATGCGGGAATCCAGCCCGAGAGTCTGTTCATATTGGGTATATTCTTTTCCAGAAATCGCCTTATAGCCCGCACTTTTCTCGCTGTTTAGCCATGGTGTGCTGAAGCAAGGGGGTCATACCGAGTTCGGCGGCGGCATAAAGCCGCTCGAACTCGCGCTCAAAGTGGGCGGCCACGGTGGCGTTGCGAATTACCAGCAGATTTTCGTCGTTGATGGTGTTGGCGGCCTGACTCCAGTTTTGCGAGCCGATGATGACCGTAGTGCCGTCAATCACCGCATATTTGTGGTGCAGCTTGTCGCCGGGGGGCAGGGTGGGCACCCCAACGCTGGTAATGGGTGTGGGCCAGGGGCGGTTTTTGCCGTCCATCTGGCAGCGGGTGTCGGGTAGATTGAGGCCCAGCATATCGAGCCCTTCGCTGTAGCTGCGGTAGGCAAAGCCAGGATCAATGAGGGTCTGAATCGGCACGCCGCGCTGGGCGATCTGAAACAGCTGATCGCTGATGGCCTGCTCTGAAAACACAAACAGGGCTATATTGACGCGCTGAGTCGCTTGCCCCAGGGTTCTGGCGATTAGACCATTGACGCTGGTGGCCCAGGGCTGGGTCTTAGAGGTAGGGGAGAACTGCACCTCCAGCCCTGACCCAGGGGGAGAGGCCAAACTGGCGGGGCGATGGGGCTTTTGCAGCCCAAATTGGCTGTCGGCCCGGTTGCCGGGGCCATCGCCCCAGAGATGGTTGAACTCATCCGTAAACCGCTGGGCCAGGGGGGCGCTGTGGATCACCAGAATACCGTTGGCATTGCCCCGGCTGTCGGAGGTGGAAAAGTCGCCGTGGATGTCGCTGAGGGTCCAGTTCGCGGAGCCGGTGACTACGAGGCGATGATCAATCACCATAAATTTGTGGTGCATGAGGCCGCTGCCCTTGCTGTCGTCGGCGGTGTCATCTAGCCGAGGAATGCTGGCCTGATCCAGGATGGTGAGAGCATCGCCCTGGGCAATTTCGTCAGGGCTAAGGTCACCATCCTGGTTCAGATCGACCAGGGCGTAGAGGTCGGCCACCTTGGCCTGGTAGTGTTCGTCGAGGTTGGTGATCGCGGCCAAATTACGCTCAGCCAGCGGGGTGCTGTAGGTGTTTTCGACCACCACTCGGATCTGCACCCCCTGGGCCTGCCGCTGACCCAACGCCTGGGCAATGCGTGGCAGGGTAAACTCATGCACCGCAATATCAATCGAGGTCTGGGCCGACCCAATGGCGTCGATGATTACCTGCTCTAAATCATCCCCGTAGCGGGTGATGTGGCGATAGGGGTCGGTGTAGAAAGCCGCCTGACTTTGGTTGAAATAAGCCTGGATGTAGCGATCTTGGGGCAGCGGCTCTAGGGTGGGCAGGGTCGCCGCACCCCGAAACTGGCTGCTAACCCCCATAAACAGCAGCAGACCAAGGCCAAAACAAATACCCCAGCGCAGCCAGGGAGACTTAGGTAAATGCACGATGCTAAGGGAAACTCATCTGCCCTTAGTCAACCCAGGGAGAAGTAAAGGCTTAACGAGCCTGGCTAGAATTTTAATACCGGGTTAGAGCACAACGCCGTAGGCTCCAGCAAAATGCAGGAACCCCTGGGTGGATAGATGCTCCTATGGCACCTTTCTCAACCTAATCGATTCGCTCGATTTGCCAGAGAATTTGGTTGCCCTCGCGGCGCACCCGCGACACCGACCAGTTGCGCCAGGCCCAAAACTCGCCGCGACTGGTAACGGCGCTGGCGTTGACATCCATCAGGTCGGCCAGTTCTGAACTGGTAATCAAATAGCCCTGTTTAGCTATTTCATCGGCAATTTGCAACGTCTCTAAGACATTGCGGAGGGTGTCAACCCTGACCTCACGGGGCAACACATCGAAATTTTCACCAACTAAAGAAGTACCAGAATCCGCCATGATACAGAGTGTGATCCAAAGCTTAAAATCAAGCTAAATTCTACCCTCTGACTAGGCAATTGCGCCCGATCAAGGCTATAAATTATCCTGGCTTAGCACAAAAGCGCCCAATCATGACCGAGCTATGGTTCTTGATAGCTGGCGACGCGCAGGGTGGCGGCCGCTGGCTCATGGCTAAAGATCAAAACCACTTCAACCGCAGAGCGGGCTGGGATAAAGTCAACTGTAGTATTAGAAACCTCTGGGTTGTTATCAACATTGAGGATACCCTCAACGGTTACCTGGGAGCCGGTGGCATCGCCTTCGTTGGTAATGGTCACGGGTAAGTAATATTGATCGGCCTCGTGACGCACCGGCCCTGGGTCAAGGGTAAAGCGAGCAGGGTTAAGGGATGGGTTGAGCCAAAGAGAAATGACCGTAGCCACTACCCCGGTCAACAGGGTGAGGGAAATACCTAGGGAAACCCATTCGGCGCGATTGCGGACTGAACGTTCAGACATAGGGAAATTGCGGGTCAAACAGCCAGTCGGCCCGCCGCCCCACCAATGGTTGAGGGCAAGCCCAAAACAATCATATAGCTCACCCACTGGTTCAGGGGATCGCCGATGCGAATCGCCTGAAATAACCACAGCATTAGCATAGAGGTGCCGAGCGAAATCAGATAGGCAAACAGCGTTTCGCTGAGGGGGCTTTGAAAAAAGCCCGGCTGCGATCGCCGCCGCCGCTGGCCCCCAAAGTTGGCCTCAAACACAATGATGTAAGACAGCAGCAGTGAACTGGCTATGATCGCCAGCAATCGGGCCGGGGAAAGGGAACTGGCGATCATCGGGATCTCGTCGGTAGGGGCAATGGAGGCTCCGATCGTAATGGCCCCCAGCAAAGTAGCGCCGGTATCGGCCAGGGTGCCCCGCCAGGCCTGCTCTTGCCAGCGGTTGGGTTTCTGCGCTGGGGCGGGGCCGTCATCGGCTTGCCCTAAGACGTTGTTAGCGACCCCAACGCCAATGCTAAAGGGTAGGGTAACGGTAATAATCCGGCCCATAATAGTGTCTATGCCGGTTTCAAAGCGCAGAATGCCAATCAGGGTGAGGCTGAAGCTGGCACAGACCAAAGCAATGGCCAGCCCTTCGGCACTTTCAGCCAAGATCTGAACTCGGGTGCGGACGGGGTCATTCCGAAAGCCATCCTTCAAATTAAGTAGCACCAGCGCCAGGTAAGTGACCCCCAACAGCAGCGCCATCCGCATCGGTGACGTGAAGTTACCCTTCCACCACACCTCCATGGTGTAAAGAAAGGGGGCACCAAACAAAAATGCCCCCGCCACGCCGCGCATTAGATCATTAAGTTCGGTCTGCCAGATTGGATCGTTATGTCGCGCCATCGGGTTAGTAGCCGTAGTCCCACCGGGCTTTATAGCCGCGGGTATCGATATGGGTAAACACCGATGAACTGGCTAAGCCGCCCCGGTTGCCCCACCAGGGGTCGAGTTGGGCAAATACGTCAAAGCAGCTTACCCCCGGCACCACAAAGTCCACCGCATCCCCCGACAGGTGGCGAGATTGAGACGCACCGCCCACCGCCGCATTGGTAGCCGGGTCGCGATACCAGGAATTAATTTGAATGGGTTTATCGCCGTACCTTTTGCGAATTTCTTCCATGACTTTGGCCACGTTCAAAATGCCGTAGACTACCCCATTATTGGCGGGCTTGCGGTAAAAGCCGGTGGAGCGGTTGGCGTGAACGGCTTCGCCCCAGGTAAAATTACCGCGTTTGCCATACTGGTTGGTGGGGTAAATCGGGTCGTTGGAATAGTAGGTGCCGGTAAATCCGGGAAAGGACAGGGGGATGCCCCGATCCACCGGATTGGCCGGCTGACCAGGGTTTTTGTCGTTGGGGTTGTTGCCCAGTTCGGTGCCCTCGATTTCGATGTCGGGCACATAGGCGTACCAGGTGGTGAGGTTTTTAGGGCCTAGGAAAGCCCCCTGTAGGGCCACCTTGACATGGTTTTTGTCAGGGTTAGCGTAGGAATTAATTAAAAAAACCGTGCCCTTTTTGACTAAGACCTTATCGCTATTGGGTAGCTGGCTGCCCTGCACCGGCTGGGTCTTAAAGAGGGTGTCGCCGGTGACCTTGAGGGTTTGCCGCTTGCCCTCGATTTTAGTGTCGGGTTGATAGACGTACCATTTGTTGCTTTTATTTGGCCCTAGCGTGGCATCGGCCAGCTTTACCTCTACATGGTCGCCGGCGGCGGGCTGGTTGTTAAGCAGCTTGTACTGGGTACCGTTTTTGACAAATATCTTTTGGGCATCGGAGAGCTGGGCCGACAGCTTGGGTTCGGCCTTAAAGAGGGTGTCGCTGACCACCTTCAGGCTGACATCGGTTAAAACTTCGATATCGGGGGTATATACAAACCAGTTGGTGGTTTTTTTGTCGCCGATGGTGGGGTTAAGCAGCTCCACCTGCCAGTGGTTGTTGCCCACGTCAATGTAGTATTCCATATCGAGAACGGTGCCGTTGGCGACTAGAACCTTATCGGCATCGCTGAGCTGGCTGGCCATTTTGGGCTGGCGCTTAAAGTAAGTGGTGGTTTTGACCTTGATTTTTGCCCCCTTGTGGGTGCTGGTGCCGCCCCCGGTGCCGGTCTCTCCGCCCCCAGTCGGCGGGATGGTACCAGTGCTGCCCCCATTTCCCCCGGCTTGTTGAGGTTCTGGGCCACCCGCGCCAATCGCCACCGTCATCGCCATGGGAAAGTCTGAGCGGGTAAACCACGACCGCATCCCCTCGACGTTGAGCACGCGCTCTTTGGGATTGCTCGAAGAGGGCTTTTTCTGGATGCGGGAAATCCAGTTGTTGCCCTGCATCAGGTAGATGGCGTCGTCGGTTTCCTTAACCCAGGTACCCATGGTGGTCTAACTCCCGAATGGTATCGCTATGGCGCCTCATCTTTTGGAAGAAGGCAATAATGATGAAATTGTAAGCTCGAATTTGCTAGTTGAACCTAATTTGTCAGAGGTTGGGATGGGTTGACCGCTGACCTAGTCCCGCTGACCCAAGGGTACATGTAATATTTTCGATGACCCAGCTGGCATCAGCTAAGACGTTGCCCCATACTGGCATCGTCGATAAATTTCTTAATAAATATTTTTAGCGAAAGGCTAAATCCCCCTATGCACGGCGATCTATCAACCTTTATTAAATCCATTGGTTATAGCCATCGCCACCCTGGTTAGGACACAGCCAACCCGGCGCGATAAGAGTGGCGATGGCGAGCCAAATAGCCTTCCAGTTGTGGCTCGATCCGGTAGGGGATAAATACCCGGCTGGCGGCGACGTCGCTCAGCCAGCCAGGTATCGTGGGTAGCTTCCCTACATCGCCGACGGGGTGGGGGTCATCTCGCTTGGAGTGCTCGCCGCCTGAATGCTCTCCTTAGTCAGCAGGCCCCCCATCTGGATGATTTTGGCGATGCAGCCCGTCCACCCGGTTTGGTGGCTGGCCCCAATGCCCGCCCCGTTGTCACCGTGGAAGTACTCATAGAACAGAATCAAATCCTTCCAGTGGGGGTCGTTTTGGAACTTTTCGGTGAGGCCGTAGACAGCGCGGGTGCTGGTGGCCTCATCCCGCTGGAAGATGCGGGTAAGTCGATCGGAGACTTCCTTAGCAGCCTCAATCAGGGTCATCTGCTGGCCCGAGCCGGTGGGGCACTCGATGGTAAAGTCATCGCCATAGTAGGCGTAGAGCATGACCAGGGAGCGCACCAGCAGGTAGTTGACGGGCATCCAAATCGGGCCGCGCCAGTTGGAGTTGCCGCCAAACATGCCGCTATCGGAATCGCCGGGCAGGTAGGCAACCTGGTATTCTTGCTGCCCTTGATAAAACACATAGGGGTTGTCTTCGTGGTATTTCGACAGGGCGCGAATGCCGTAGTCGCTGAGAAACTCGGCCTCATCCAGCATTCTGGACAAGATGCGGCGCAGCTTGTCTTCGTTGAGGATGGAGAGCATCAGTCGGCCGTTAAACCCGCGCACGTCGGGCAGGTGGGTGCCGTGGGTCAGTTCGGGGTGGCGATCCATAAACAGCCGGGCTCGCTTGGCGAATACCGGCAGTTTTTCCAGCACATCCTGCGGAAATACCGAAACCGCCATCAGGGGCAGTAGCCCCACCATCGAGCGCACCTTGAGGCGGGTGGCGCTGCCGTCGGGGAAGCGCAGCACGTCGTAGAAGAAGCCGTCGGCCTCGTCCCACAGCTCATCCTGGTTGTCGCCGATGCGGTCCATGGCGCCAGAAATCCACAGGGTATGCTCGAAGAATTTAATCGCCATGTCTTCGTAAAGGGGGTCGTGGAGGGCGAGTTCAATGGCAATTTGCAGCATCCGCTGACTAAAGAACACCATCCAGGCGGTGCCGTCGGCCTGGTCGAGGTAGCCGCCGGTGGGCAGGGGGGAGCTGCGGTCAAACACGCCGATGTTGTCGAGGCCCAAAAAGCCCCCTTCAAAGATGTTGTTGCCCCCCTGATCTTTGCGGTTGACCCACCAGGTAAAGTTGATCAGCAGCTTCGAGAAGGCGTACTTGAGGAAATTAATGTCGCCCTTGCCGTTGTTGCGATCGCGCTCATACACGTAGGTCTCCCAGGTGGCCCAGGCGTGCACCGGCGGGTTAACGTCGCCAAAGTTCCACTCGTAGGCGGGCATCTGGCCATTGGGGTGGAGGTAGTCTTCCCGCAGCATGAGATCCAGCTGCTGCTTGGCAAAGTCAGGATCCACAATACCCAGGGGCAGCATGTGGAAGGCCAGATCCCAGGCGGCGTACCAGGGGTACTCCCACTTGTCGGGCATGGAAATAATGTCGTCGTTGAGCATGTGGAACCACTCGCTGTTGCGCACCGTGCTGCGCTGGGCCGAGGGCATCCAGGGGTTGACGTTGTGCTCTTCCAGCCACTTATCCACATCGTAGAAGAAGTACTGCTTGGTCCACAGCATGCCCGCCAGAGCCTGACGCATAATGCGGGCGCGGTCGGGGTCGGCCAGTACCTTATCGGGAATCACCTCAGCGTAGAAATCATCAGCCTCCTGCTGGCGGCTGGCGAAGGTATGCTCAAAGTCGCCGCCAAAGGGACTTTCCAGGGTGATATCGCTGGCGGTCAGCCGCAGCCAGATCACCTCCGTCGTGCCGGGGGCCACCATCAACTCGTAGTGGGCGGCGGCCTTGGTGCCCACATCCGCCCAATTGACGGCCTCGGTCTCGCCATTGATGACGTAGCGGTGGAAGGCGTCTTTAACGTAGGCGCTGGCGTTGGCGCTGCCAAACAGCCGCTCGTTGTTGGTTTCGTTTTCGGTAAACAGCAGGGTTGGTAGGCCGCTACAGTGCAGGGTGTAGTCGCTCAGGTAGGGCTGCAAGAGGGAATCTTTCAGACTGGTTTTGACGGCGCTGTGCCCCAGCCCCTGCACCTTTTGCATGACGGGCTTTGCGCCGCCCCCCGACCACGACCAGGTATTGCGAAAACAGAGCGTCGGCAGCAGGTGCAGGGGGGCGGCGTCGGGGCCACGGTTAGCGGCGCTGATTTTAATCAGCACATCCTCTGGGCCGACCTTGGCATATTCCACAAACACGTCGAAGTAGCGGTCATCGTTGAAGATGCCGGTGTCGAGTAGCTCGTACTCCAGCACGTTGCGGCCCAGGCTGCGGTTAGTGGTTACCAGGTCGTCGTACGGGAAGGCCTGTTGCGGGTACTTGTACAGGTACTTCATGTAGGAGTGGGTGGGGGTACTGTCCAGATAGAAGTAGTACTCCTTGACGTCTTCGCCGTGGTTGCCCTCGCTGTTGGTGAGGCCAAACAGCCGCTCCTTAAGAATGGCATCCTGGCCGTTCCACATCGCCAGGGAAAAGCACAGCAGCTGGTGGTCGTCGCTGATGCCGCCGATGCCGTCTTCGCCCCAGTGGTAGGCGCGCGAGCGGGCGTGGTCATGGGGAAAGTAGTTCCAGGCGTCGCCGTTGTCGCTGTAGTCTTCGCGCACGGTGCCCCACTGGCGTTCGCTCAGGTAAGGCCCCCACTTTTTCCAGGGCTGGCCGTCGCGGGCGGCCTGAAGACGCTGGTTTTCTACACTCATAACTCAAGTCCCTTTGGTGCTGGATAGGATGTAGGCGGCGGCAAGACCCGTGAGAACGCCCCGGCTAGCCGCGAATTATCTTTTACTATAGGGGACGGATATATAGAAATGGTAAGGGCCTAGCCCTGCCCAGGGGGGACTTTCAGATTTTGTGCGCCTCCCTAAAATGGCCCGGATAGAAGGGTCGCAGCAGAGCAGGAGCGAAGCACCAGGCCAACTAATACTAAATCCTGCTGGGCCACCCCCGGTTCAGCCGGGCGAATGCCATAAAGCCTCTGGCTAGGCTACGCCAACGCCCCTACGGGTTTGCCTGTTGGGAATCGGGCCTGTGGGACTCGGATTTGGTATAACTCGTCTGGGTCAAATTCAATCAGGCGGCCGCGCCGATGGGATGCAGTATCAAACTACTGCAGAGTCAGGGCATAGACTGGACGAAGGCTAGGGGCTGGCAAACAAATGAAGTCCCACCGTCATTCCCGCGTAGGCAGGAATCCATGACGAGTCTGTTGCTTAAGTCGGTACTTTATTTCAGCGCAAATTCCTTAGGTTAAATCCGCAGCGGTCAAATCCGCTTTTGAGGCTCTCGGTGGACTCCGTAGGCGGCGAAAATGCCCATCAGCAGCCCAAACAAATGGCCCCACCAGGCCACCATCGGCTGGGTCGGAAAAATGCCGAAGATTACGTAGCTGTAGTTAATTAGCACAAACACCGAAATTAGCAGCGGCACAAACCGGCGCTCTAGCCAGCCAATGCAGAGCAGATAGCCAAACAGGCTATAAACCACTCCGCTGAGGCCGTGGACGCTGGTGGGGCCAAGCAGCCAGGCCGCTAAGCCACCGCCGAGCCAGCCAATCAGCAGTGTAATCCAGTAGTCGCGGCGGCTTTTGGCCAAAATCAGCCAGCTAAAGATAATGAACCCCAGGCTGTTGGCGATCAGGTGGGCAAACCCGCCGTGGGAAAAAGCCGATAGCAAAATTCCCGGCAGGCCATCCAGGCTGCGGGGATGCACGGGCAGGTTCCACTGGCCGCCAAAGAAGAGCTGGTCAATGATTTCCTGGGTCCAGGGAATGGCCAGCAGCGCCAGGGGCAAAAAGAAATTGGCCCGCAGTCGCTGCATCCACCCTGGCTGAGCGGCGGCGGGCTGGATCCCGGTTTTGGCCGAAGTCGTCGCTGGCGCGGCGGCCCCGGTATTGATTTCAGCCTCTAGCCGCCGCAGCTGGGCCTGTAGTTCAAAATCATCCACGATGGTGACGAATATAAGAGAAGACGTACCCTTAGCGTAGCGTTTTCGGCTCTGAGCTGACTACCTGTAGCGAGGACAACCCAGCGACGTAAAACGCCCCGGTAGGATGAGCCCAGGGCCTGAGCCTGTGCCCATTGGCATCAATACTGTGATGGGCACCTGTGATGGACACGTTGCGCTTTGCCCATCGTACAAATTGCTATGACCTCTATCGGCGAGGAAAATTTTGGCGTTGCTGGACATAAGTATGAATTAAGCATTCAACGTCCCTCGTAGGGGCAAACGGCCATTTGCCCCTACCCAAATTCATGCATCAATTCAGCAACACCAAAATTTTAGTTGAGGGCGATCCGGACAGTTGAGGAAGTTGTCGTAATACTTGAACAGGTCGCTCTGGGGCAAGGCTAGGGATGGTTTTTGCCAGCCGCCAGCCCTCCCTCGTTGAGAACCCAGGCTAGTTCTGTCCTGTTTTAACCTTCTTCCTATGAAACGGCATCTATTATTTGCAAGTTTAGTTGGCCTTAGTGCCCTAGTCGTCACCCTCCCGGCGGCGGCCCGACCCGAAATTGCCAGTGGCGACCAGTTGCTAACTACCGACGTATCGGGCTGTTTATCCTTAGTCGATCAGTTCATTGCTGGGCTCGGGGTAGAGTCAGAACAGGGCAGTATCGACCGCACCGGCTACTTTGAGGACGGATCTTTTAGAGTTCTTTGCTACGGAGCGGGGGATGCTAGCCTGGCCGTTGTATTTGCTACCCACGATCAGTCCATCGAAATCGCCTCTAACTTCATTCAGATGGCGCTGAGTGAGCTGTCTGAGGAGCAGGCCCTGTTGCAGCAGGCACCATCAACGGCTGGGACAACCCCCGCGGGCGCAACTGCGACTGAGGCCAATTAAAACTGTATTTGGCGATCACCGTAATCAGGCAAAATCGTTGGCCAAAATTGCCTGGCCGCGATTGTAGATGTCCTGGGCGTAGTCTGTCCAGGCGCCCTGACCCCAGTAGCGAAAGCAGCTAGTTTGCAGCAGCAGGTTATGCAGCAGGGCATTGCGGTAGCGATACTGCCGCTCCAGGGGTTCCTGGCCTGGGGTGGCGGGCACCCGCTTCATAGTTTGGTGAAATTGAGCACTCAGCCGTTCCATAGGATCCATAACGTTGGCGTAGCCTTCTACCCAGCTGCGATCGCTCGTCCAAGATCCCCCCTGCATGGTAAAACTAGGGTCAGTGGCCTGGATGGCCGCCACGGCCTCAGCCATGGCCTCGGGGCCGCGGCGATCCCCCATTTCCTGCCACAGTCGACTCTGGCCCGTAGACCTGCAGACTGGGAAGCTCTCCGCCCTACATCCCTCGGCTGCCAATAACTCCAGGTACTCGGTGCCATTGAAGCCGACCACGCCGCTGCGCCCCCCGGACTGATCGCGCATGTCGTACCACGAGCGCATGAAGGCACTGGGGAACTCATTCATCATGACGCCGCCGTTCTCCCCGTCGCTGATTTGGGTGACTAGGGGCGGCACGGTAGTAGCTCCGAGGGCCATAGGGCGAAGGGTTTTGGCTTCCCAGTAGGGCTGCATTTGGCCGACCAGCTTGGTATCTGACCCCTGGGTTTTAACCAGAGCTATGATTTCTGCCACTGCCCCGGCGGAATTTTGGGCCACCAGGCGATGGGGCAGGTGGGGCTGGGGGAGAGGATTTCCCTCCAGGGTCTCGACGGTATGCTCTTGCACCAGCAGCCACTGGTAGCCGCAGTCCTTCAACGCTTTCACCAGGGCATAGAGGCTGTCGGGGTGGTTGGGCAGGTGCATTTCTGGCGGCGAAAACCCCCGTACCCGAGCCAGGGCCGCCAGGCCAAACAGGGCGGCAAACTGATGCTGCCAGGCTCGTAGCTGCGGCTTGAGGTCGGGTATGGGGGTCGAGGAGGCCACTCCATGGCCCCACATGGTGCCGAGCCACTCCACATGGGGCTGGTAGGCGGGGTCGCAGGCCAGGCGGCGGAGCTTGTCTAAAATGTCGTTGCGCCCCATTTGCTGCAGGCCCCACAGTAGGGTACCGGAGTAGTCGAGCATGACCCTGGGGTTACAGCCCTGCTCCACCAATTCGGGGATGAAGTCGGCCATGCGGGCGTAGCAGTAGGCAAACGTGCCGGCGTTGTGGTTATCCCCATCAAAGGGGTGTTCAAACATGTATTGGAGGTGATTAATCAGCTCCCCCTGGGATCCAGCCGGAATGGTGGGCTGATGCATGTGCAGGGCGATCGCAAACCCCGCTGAAATGGAGTCGAGGGCCAGGTTAGTGCGGGGCAAAAACACCGGCTCCTGGGGGGCCAGCGCCGCTGCAACTTCGGCCTCCCAGCCGGAGATCATCGGTAGGCCGTCAACCAGGGCAGGCAATTCTGGGAGGGATAGGGTAGCGCCGGTCATGGGGAGTCCTCCAGGAGTGGCCTAAGTAGCGTAGCGGTCTGTTCTAAGGACGGCGGATTTTCCTTTAGTGTGGCACCCCAGGCTAGATTTACAACGGTTCTCTCAAAATTGTCATGGGCCTTTACCTACCGAACCTAGGGCTAATCTGGGTGGCTCAAATTGATCCCCAGCTCATCCCATAGCCAATTTATCACCTGTTGCCGTTCACCATTAGTGAGGTAAAAGCGGCCCGTGTAGCGCAGCCGGTCGTTAATGTCTTCCACATCCGCCAGGGTGAACAGCCCCGCCAGGGTGGCAATGGTGCACAGAATGTCGTCTTGCCCCTGCTGGTCAAGGCCAGCGTAGCGGTATCGAGCCACCTGGTGGCCCAATTTTTCAAAATCGTAGCTGTCCTGGGCTAGCCGTCGCTTTTTCGCGTCGGGGATCGGTTCCCCGGCGGCAATTTTGGCGTAGTCGGTATCCAGCATGTCGAGATGGACGACCCTAGGCTGTTGATGGAAACTCAAACTGCCCCCTTCGGTATCAAAGACAACAAGGGCTCAATCTTGCCCCTAGGACTGCATCCTGCAAAGATCACAGGATAGGTCAGATTTTCGATCCCTTCGAATTCCGTTGGATAGTTTTCAGAAATGAAGGGGGTCGTGCCCACAACGAATGGCACAGATGCAAGCGTTTTTGACTGGTCAAAAGCCTGGGTATATCCTGGGGCGGGTATGGCCCACCAGCCTTGTGCCAGTCACAGGCGGGCCTACAACGATTCAATCACCATGGCCTGGTACGCCGCCTCGGCAAGCAAATCGGTCTCCTGCTCAACCCGGTCGAGAAAGACCTTACCCTCCAGGTGATCGTACTCGTGCTGAAAAATACGGGCCACAAACCCCTGCCACACCTGGCGCTGAGACTGCCCAAAGCGGTCGGTATAGGCCACCTCTACCTGTTGATGGCGGGGCACGTTACCCCGCACCCCAGGCACGCTCAGGCAGCCTTCCCAGCCCTTTTCGACCTCGTCGCTAAGGGACAGGATTTGGGGGTTAATTACCACCGTCGGGGTCATAACCGGAGCGTTTGGATAGCGCAGATTGGGCCGCGAAGCTACCACTAAGAGACGGATAGACCAGCCCATCTGGGGCGCGGCAATGCCCACCCCGCTGGCGGTTTGAACGGTTGCTAGCAACTGCTCAATCAAGGCCTGAAGGGAGGGATCGTCGATGGTTGCAATGGGCTGTGCCCGCCAACGTAGCCGAGGATCGCCCAGGGTTACTAGGGAACGATGAGGTGAATACATTTGAAATAAGCCTATTTTAGATGCCGCCGCTGACTAAAGGAATTTTTTGCCATCATCAATCAGCTTTGGGGCTTCCATTACCCCCTGATGCGGCTGGCCAGGTTTCCTTCCACAAATAACAGCGTCGTCGATAGCGCCTGCACCTCATGCTTGGCCGCCAGTTATTAATGCTTATATTTTTTATACCAGCAAACGCTTAGCAGCTTCTTGTTTTTTACCTGTAAAAGCAAGAAGTAGAAAATAGAGACGGTAACTTCAGGCCAAAATCTGCATAGTTAACCAAGGAAACCCCAGAGTTAGGTCGAAATGGTGGAATTATGAATCGGATGTTTTCGCCGCTACCCAACCCGGTTGATCAAGCCAGGGTGAAAAGTAAAATGAACGCGGTCTAGGGGTAGACCCAGCCTGGGGAAGCGCCAGCGACGACGGTTGGCAGCAGCAGCACCCGACCGCCGCCAGACGACGGCTCAACCCTCCCGAGTGGGCACGCTGGGGATACTATCCTAGCTAGGAGACCGGCCATGGCCGACCCCGTTTCTAAAGCCGAACTTGGCACCCTGGGCGAAACCCTCGTCGCTAACTGGCTCACCGCCAAGGGCTGGCGGCTTCAGGCCCGCCAGTGGCGCTGCCCCTGGGGCGAACTTGATCTGGTGATGGCCCAAGGCCCCGCCAGTGCCAGCGGCCACCTCGCCTTTGTGGAGGTCAAAACTCGCAGCCAGGGCAACTGGGATGCCTACGGCCTGATGGCGATTACCCGCAGCAAGCAGGCCAAGCTCTGGAAGGCGGCCCAGCTTTACCTGCTTAAGCATTCCCAGTGGGCCGAGGCCACCTGCCGCTTTGATGTGGCCCTGGTGGCCTGCAACCAGGGGCCAACGCCGGTTCAAGACCACGTTGTGGTTGGCCCTGGGCGCTATTTGGTGCTGCAAGATTATATTGACTGTGCCTTTGCGGTGCCGGGGCATTAGCGGCGTCAAGATCCCAACGGTTGACCAATAGCGTTGCTCTTCGATGAGGCCAGGAGAAACACAGTGACGGCGTTTCTTATGAGTGGTGGGCGGTGCCCACCCTACGACCTGTCAAATCCCAGCGCTGGACGAACCGTAAAGCGGTTCGTCCAGCGCTGGGATCTAGGCTCTACACGTAGACCTGCCAGCCCGGGGGCGGATCGGCGATGGCGATTTCTCCGGTTATCGTGGTGCCGTCGAGCGCCCAGGCCACGGTGTCGCCGCTAGCAGCATGGCGCCAGAGGAGGTCGGTTTGGTTGTCGCCGTTGATGTCCGTGGCTCCTCGTAGGCTATAGGCCGGATCCAGGGTGGGCAAGGCAATCCCGCCGGTGGGCGTACCGCTGCTGCTCATCGTCCAAATGACGTTTTCCCCAGAGAAGGTATTGCGCCACAGCAGGTCTTTGACTTTATCGCCGTTAAAGTCGGTGGCGGCAGCCAGCATAAACCCAGGATCAACGGCCAGTAGCGTCTGGGGTTGGGCTCTGGGGGTCACCCCATCCATGATCCAAACCGAGTTGCGCCCGTCGAGCGGGTTACGCCAGAGAATGTCGTCAAAGCCGTCGCCGTTGAGGTCGATGGTGGCTGCCACCGTAAAGCTAGGATCCATCACCGGCAAGAACGTAGCGTTTAGGGGGTTGCCGTCCCGGAGGGTCCAGATGATGTTAGCCCCGCTAGCGGGGTTGCGCCAGAGGACGTCTTGGTGGCCGTCGTTATTGAAATCGGTAAATCCGGCAATGGTCAGCCCCGGATCAACCGCCGGCAAAAAGCTGCTGGAGGCCGGATTGGGGCCGTTAAACAGCCAGACTACATTTTGCCCAGTGGTCGGGCTGCGCCAGAAGATATCGTTACTGCCGTCATTGTTCAAATCGGCCACCGTTTGAATTTCCAGGCCGCTGTCTACTGTGACAACGGGCGAGGTGCCGTTAAAGGCTCCGCCGGTGCCCAGCCAAATCAGGTTGTTGCCGTCTTTGCTGTTACCAGATTCGGTGAACCGCCAGAAGAGATCGGTGTTGCGATCGCCGTTAAAATCCGTCACCGGATAGAGAATATTGGCGGTCTGCGAGCCTACGCTAAAGGAGCTGCCGGCGTTATCGGTGACGGTCAGCGAGATGGTGTAGGTGCCAAAGGTTTTATAAACCTTGTAGACATCTCCCGGCTGGGTGGCCAGGGTCGAGGTGCCGTCGCCCCAGTCGACCCGGTACGACACAATCGGGTCGTTGCCGGGGTCAACGGGGGTGCCAATGGTGAGGGTATATAGGCCGTTGGCCTCGATCGGCCCTGTTCCTGACAGCGCCACCACCGGCGGCACATCGTTGACGGTAATGGGAATCATCTGCTGGGCTGGGCTGGTGCCATCGTTGAGCGTCACCGTCACGTTAAATGCACCGTTGTCGGCATAGACCTTGGTTAGCGCGGGCAGGCTAAAACTGCCGCCGCCGTTGCTGACGATTTGGCCAGCGGCGACAGTTGTGGTGGTACCATCTCCCCAGTCAACCGTTGCCCCATGCACCGCTGAGTCAGGATCCATGAAGGTGCCATTGAGAATAGTGCTACCCCCTTCGTCGATGGTGCTGGCGCTCAGGGTAAGGGTAATGTTGCTCGGCGGGTCGTTCAGGTTGGTAAAGGCAATTGCCGCCGCCACTGGGGGCAGCGCAATGGCCCCATCCCCAAGGCTGACGGTAAAGCTGGGGGCCGCCTCGCCACCGTTGTGGATGAAGGCTATCTTGCCATCGAGAATTTCTCGCTGGGTAAAGGTGGTAAGGCCCAGGTCGTCGGGGGTGCCGTCGAGGTTGTTGTCACGTACAAACTGGCCACCGGTCAGGCTGCCGATGGTATACACCAGCTGGGCAGGACTGTTGTCGGGGTCGGTGGCGCTGAGGTTGGCCGCCGTTAGTGTCAGCGTTTCCCCTTCTCGAACGGCAAAGGCATTGGTGACCAGCACAGGCGGGTCATTCACCGGCACAAAGGTGACGTTGCCCGGTACCACCGTGGTGCCGCCGTCGGGATCGCGCAGGGTGAAGGTAAAGGCGGCGGGGGTTTCGCTGCCGTTGTGGCGGAAGAAGATGTTGCCGTCGTTGACCTGTTTTTGGGTGAACTGGGTCACCACCGCCGCCGTGGCTACGTTGAAGAACGTCCCCCCCGCCACGGCAGACACCGTAAAGGTGAGGCTGGCGGGGTTGGCGGTTTCTTCATCCATGGCCTTGAGGTTGGCCTGGGTAAGCGGCAAGTCGGCCCCTTCGGTAATGGTGAAGGCGTTTACCGGCAGCAGCGGCGCGTCGTTAACGGGGGTAAAGGCAATGGTGGCGGTGCTGACGGCGGTTTTGGGATCCGTCGCATCCTGGTCGCTCACCGTTAGGGTGTAGCTGGGGGTGGTGCCGTCGGCGCTGGCGGTAAAGCTCACCTGGCCAAACACCAGCTGGGTGCGGGTAAAGGTGCCGCCCACCGCCAGGGGGGTGCCGTTGACGGCAAAGGTGCCATTCTGCACCGCCGTAATGGTAAACCGCAGCTGGCTCGGAGAGGTATCGGAATCGCTCACCTCAAGGTTGCTGGGGGAGAGCACCACCGTTTGCCCCTCGGCAATGGTGAGGGTGTTGCGCACAAACTGGGGCGCATTGTTTACCGGGGTGTAGGCGATCGCCGCCGGCACCGGCCCCACCGTCGCCCCCTGGGGATCGCTAACCAGGATGTTGAAGCTGGGCGGCGTGTTGGTGCCATTGTGGCGGAATAAAATTTGGTTGCCCGCGTTAATTTGGGCCTGGGTAAAGCTAACGATTTCGTCGCCATCGGCGTTAAAGAACCCGCCCCCCACCACGTTGCTGACCAGGTAAACCAGCTGAGCACTGGGGGTTTCTTCGTCGCTGGCGCTGAGGTTGCTGGTGGTTAGCACCAGCAGATCCCCCTCGGTGATGGCAAAGGCATTGACGTTCAGCTGCGGCGCATCGTTTACCGTATTGAGCTGCACCGTGGCATCCACCGTAGTTGCAGCCCCCTGGGGGTCGGTGGCGGTAATTTTGAAGGCCGGGGGGGTTTGATCGCCATCATCCACAAAGGTGATGCGCCCCAGGCTAATGTCCAGCCGGGTAAAGGTGGTGGTGGGCAACAGTGGCTGGCCGCTGCGGAAGAACTGGCCGCCGCTGACGTTGGTAATGGCGTAGGTCAAGTTCGCCACTACGCTATCGGGGTCGGTGGCGTTGATGTTGCTAATATCCAGCGTTACCGTCGCCCCCTCGGTGAGGGTCAGGGTGCTGGCCAAAAAGGTCGGCGCATCGTTGACGTTGGTAAAGGCAATGGTGGCGGGCAGGCTGGCGGGGGCCCCAGCGTCGTCGGTCACCGTGAGAGCATAGGTGGGGGCCGATTCGCCCCCGCTGTGGACGAACTGCACCTGCCCCGCACTCACCTGGGCCTGGGTAAAGGCCGTAATTGCCGTGCCGGGGTTAGCCCCCAGCTCAAATCGCCCGTTGGTAACGCTCTGCACGGCGTAGGTGAGGGCAGCGGGAGCCGATTCTTCGTCGGTGCTGAGCAGGTTGGCATTGCCTAGCACCACCGTGGCCCCCTCATCCAGGGTAAGAGCATTGGTCTGGAAAACGGGCAGATCGTTGACTTTAGTGAGCTGGGCGGTCACGGCCAGGGAGTTAGTGCCGCCTTCGCTATCCTCCACTTCTAGGGTGTAGGTGGGGACGGTTTCGGTGCCATCCTGCACAAACTGCACCGCGCCGCTGTTGATCTGGGCCTGGGTAAAGGTGGTAATAGCGGTACGGGTAAGGTCGCTGGTGAGCACGAACTTGCCGCCGGTGGGGCCCGCCGTGACGGTAAAGGTCAAGGCGGCGGCATTGGATTCTTCGTCCGTTGCCTGAATTTGAGCCGGGCTTAGGGTGAGGGTTTGGCCTTCGGTAATAGTCAGGGCGTTAACCTGGGTGACCGGCGCATCATTAATGCGGTTGAAGGTCACGGTGCCGTTGCTGATTGCGGTGCCGCCGCTGCCGTCGGCCACCCGCAGGGTGTAGGTGGGCGGGGCTTCGCCACTGGCGGCACTGTGCACAAACCGGATCTGCTGGGCCTCTACCTGGGCCTGGGTAAAAGTGGTTACGGCGGTGCCGGGGGCGCCGACCTGCTCAAATTGGCCGTTGGTCACGGCTTGGACGGTATAGGTGAGGTTGCCCGCCGGGGTCTCCTCGTCCGTAGCCTTGAGGTTGGGGTTGCCGGGGTCGCTGTTGAGAATGACTAACCCTTCTTCCTGAATGGTTAGGGTATTGGTAACTACCACAGGGTTGTCGTTCACCGGAATCAGCTGGGCAGTTACGGCCAGGCTGCTGTTGCCGCCTTCACTATCCTCAACCTCCAGGGTGTAGGTGGGGACGGTTTCAGTGCCATCCTGCACAAACTGCACCGCGCCGCTGTTGATCTGGGCCTGGGTAAAGGTGGTGATGGCGGTGCGGGTAAGGTCGCTGGTGAGCACGAACTTACCCCCCGTCGGCCCGCTAGTGACGGTAAAGGTAAGGGCGGCGGGGGCCGATTCTTCGTCGGTCGCCTGAAGGTTGGCGGCGGTAAGGGTGAGGGTTTGCCCTTCGGTAATGGTCAGGGCGTTGACGGCGATCACCGGCGCATCGTTGATGCGGGTAAAGGTCACGGTGCCGGGGCTGATGGCGGTACCACCATTGCCGTCGGCCACCTGCAGGATGTAGGTGGGCGGGGTTTCGCCGCTGGCGGCCGCGTGGACAAACTGCACCTGCTGGCCATCGACCTGGGCCTGGGTAAAGGTGGTCACGGCGGTGCCAGGGGCGCTGACCAGCTCAAATTGGCCGTTGGTGACCGCTTGAACGGTGTAGGTGAGGCTCCCCGCCAGGGTTTCTTCGTCCGTGGCCTTGAGATTAGGGTTACCGGGGTCGCCGTTGAGAATAACCGTCCCCTCTTCCTGAATGGTGAGGGTATTAGTTACAACCGTAGGCCGGTCATTGACCGCGGTGAAGGCAACGGTGGCCGCCAGGGTAGCCGTTTTGGGGGTGAGGTCGGTGAGGCCGCCGCCATCGGTAAGGGTGAGGGTGTAGCTGGGGACAGTTTCGGTGCCATTTTGCACAAACTGAATCGCCCCGGCGTTAATGTCGGCCTGGCTGAAGGTGGTAATCGCCGTCCCAGGGGTAGCGACTCGCTCAAACTGGCCACCGGTGGGGCCAGCGGTAACACTGTACGAAACCTGGCCGGGTAGAGATTCTTCGTCGGCATACTGAATATTGCCGCTGCCCAGCACCACCGTCTGGCCCTCGGTGATGGTGAGGGTGTTGCGGGTAATTGATGGTGCGTCATTAACGTCGGTAAACGTCACGGTCGGCGTGGTCGATATCGCCGTTAGCCCGTCGCCATCGGTGACGGTAATGGTGTACTTGGGCGGGGTGGTGGTGCCATTCTGCACGAAGCGAATTTTGCCGGTGGAAATATCGGCCTGGCTGAAGGCAAAGACCGCCACGCCAGGGCTAGCGACCCGCTCAAACCGGCCCCCCACAACGTTGCTCACGGTGTATTGCAGCGCCGCTGTAGGCGTTTCGGGGTCGGCGGAGCGCAGAATGCCGGCGGTGGCGGTGCTGCCATCCCCAAACAGGGCGATGCCCCCCTCGGCAATGGTGAGCTGGTTGGCCTGGATCACGGGCGCGTCATTCACCGGGGTAAAGTTCACCACCCCGTCGCTGCTTGTGGTTTTAGGATCCGTCGGGTCGTCGTCGGTAACCGTCAGGGTGTAAGTGGGGACGGTCTCTTCATCCCCAGGAGGCTGTACAAACCGCACCCGCTCTAAAATCACATCCTCCAGGGTGAAGGTGCGGGTCGAGCCGGTACTGTCGGCAATTAGGTCGCCGTTGGTGAACTCAAACCGGCCCCCCCCCACCGAGCTGACCTCAAACACCAGGTTGGTGTCTTGGGTTTCGATATCGGTGGCGTTAAGGTTGGCGGTGGTCAGCACCACGGTGCCGCCCTCACTGAGGCTGAGGGTATTGGTGAGAAAAGCCGGGGCGTCGTTGACCGGGGTAAAGGTAACAACGCCTGTGCTGGTGGTAATGCCGCCGTTGCCGTCATCAACGCTGAGGGTATAGGTGGGGGCGGCTTCGTCGCCGTCGTGCACAAAGCGAATGGTGCGGTCGTTAACCTGCTGCTGGGTAAAGGTGGTAATCGCCACCCCCGGCACCGCCACATCCTCAAACTGGCCGCCGGTTACCGTGGCCACAGTGAATTGAATCAGGCCAGCAATGGTTTCTTCGTCAGTGGCAACCAGATCCAGACTGGAGGGGTTGTCGTTGAAGATCATCACCCCGCCTTCGTTTACAATCAGCCGGTTGATCGTCACCGTTGGCAGATCATTGACGGGGTTAAAAGCCACGGCGGCGGCGCTGGCCGTGCTACCGCTGGCGCTATCCGTAACCTGAATAGCATATAAAGGTGTGACCTCAGTACCGCTGTGCACAAACTGCACTCGCTGGTTAATGATGTCAGAGCGGGTAAAGGTGGATGTCTTGGCGAATACGCCGCCACTGCCCCTGAGCTGAAACTCGCCGCCGATAAAGGTGGCACCGGGGGTAAACACATTCCCCGCAAGCTGGCCCACGGTGAAGGTGAGGGTATTGTCGTTGTCTTCCACATCGCGGGCGTCGATGTCGGCGGTGGTAATCAGCCGGGTCTGGCCTTCGCTAATGGCCAGCTTGTTGTTGACCAGCACCGGCAGGTCGTTGACGTTGGTGAAGGTAATCGTGGCGGTACTGGTGACGCTGGCCCCGTCGCCATCGGTCACGCGCAGGGTGTAGGTGGGGGCGGTTTCGTTGCCGTCGTGGGCAAAGCGCACGGCTCCACCGTTAATATCCCCCTGGGTAAAGGTGGTGATGGCGGTGCCTGAGGCGTTGATAAACTGGCCGCCGGTAACACTCTGAACGGTATACACCAGGCCGTTGGCCCCGGTTTCTTCGTCGGTGGCGCTGAGGTTGGCGGGGGTAAGGGTGACGGTTTGGCCCTCATTCAGGGTGAGGGTGTTGGTGCCGATCACCGGCAAATCGTTGGTGGCAGTGAAGGTAACCTGGGCGGCACTGCTGGCGGAAAGGGTGCCGTCGCTCACCGTCACGGTGTAGCTGGGGCCAGTATTGCCGCCGTTGTGCTGATATTGTACCCGTCCTGCCGCTACATCCCCACGGGTAAAGGTGGTGCTGGGGCTGCCGCTAAGGAGGAACTCTCCCATCGCCGGGTCAAGTCCGGTGACGGTAAATACCAGGCTATCCACCGCATTGTCCGAATCGGCGGCATTGAGGTCGGCGGGGGTCAGGGTCACGGTTTGGCCCTCGGTCAGCACTAGCTGGTTGACCACCAGGGTCGGCGCGTCGTTGACGGGGGTGAAGATCACCGTTGCGGCGCTGGTCACGGTGTTGACCCCGTCGCTGACCGCCAGGGTGTAGGCTGGGGCGGCTTCATTGCCGTCGTGGGCAAAGCGAATGGCTCCGGCGGTAATATCCCCCTGGGTGAAGGTGGTGAGGGTGGCTCCAGCCGCATTAATAAACTTGCCGCCCGACACGGTTTCCACGGTGTAGACCAGGGCCGCGGTGGCGGTTTCCTCATCTGTGGCGCTGAGGTCAGCGGGGGTGAGGGTGACGGTGCCCCCCTCACTGATGGTGAGAATATTGGTGGCCACCACTGGCAGGTCGTTGGTGGCCGTGAAGGTAACCTGGGCGGCACTGCTGGCGGAAAGGGTGCCGTCGCTCACCGTCA
>DAIUJR010000006.1:0-81632 GCA_036848635.1 Nodosilinea sp. CTOTU7336 | reverse complement strand
GTGAAGGTAACCTGGGCGGCACTGCTGGCGGAAAGGGTGCCGTCGCTCACCGTCACGGTGTAGCTGGGGCCAGTATTGCCGCCGTTGTGCTGATATTGTACCCGTCCTGCCGCTACATCCCCACGGGTAAAGGTGGTGCTGGGGCTGCCGCTAAGGAGGAACTCTCCCATCGCCGGGTCAAGGCCGGTGACGGTAAATACTAGGGTGTCAACGGCGTTGTCTACGTCACTAGCATCCAGGTCAGCGGTGGTCAGGGTCACGGTTTGGCCCTCGGTCAGCACCAGGCGGTTGACCCCCATCATGGGCGGGTCGTTGATGGGCAATAGGGTGGCGGTGACCGTACTCAGGGTGGTATTCACCCCATCGCTGACGGCCAGGGTGTAGGCAGGCCGGGTTTCGCTGCCATCGTGGGCGTACCGCACCCGACCATTGTTGATGTTGGCCTGGGTAAAGGTGGTAATCGTAACGCCCAAATCATTGATAAACCGGCCTCCGGCCACGGTCTGCACGGTGTAGACTAGGGCCCCGGCGGGGGTTTCTTCGTCCGTGGCGCTGAGGTTGGAGGCGCTGAGGGTAACCGTTGCCCCTTCCGTAATGGTGAGGGTGTTGGTGCCTACCACGGGGGCATCGTTAACGGCGGTAAAGGTAACCTGGGCGCTGCTGGTGGTGGTGAGGGTGCCGTCACTGACCGCAATGATGTAGCTAGGGACAGCCTCAACACCGCTGTGCTGGAACTGCACCCGCTGGGCCACGATGTCGTCGCGGGTAAAGGTGTTGCTGGCTGAGCCATTCACCAGGAACCGGCCTACCGCCGGGTTCAGGCCCACCACGGTAAATTGCAGGGTGCCATCGGGATTGTCGATATCGGTGGCATCCAGGTCGCTGGTGGTGAGGGTCACGGTTTGCCCTTCGGTGACCACTAGCCGGTTGGCCAGAATTGTGGGCGCATCGTTGATGTTGGTGAAAATTACCGCCGCGTCGCTGCTGGTGGTGGTGACCCCGTCGCTAACGGTGAGGGTGTAGACGGGCTCGAATTCGCCTCCATCATGCACAAACTGCACCCCTAGGCTGTTGATGTTGGCCTGGGTAAAGGTGGTAATCGCCACTCCGGGGTCGGTGACCAGTTCAAACTGGCCCCCGGTCAGGTTAGAGACGGTATAGGTAAGCTGGCTAGGGTTGGTGGTTTCTTCGTCAGTAGCGCTAATGTCAGCGCTGGAGAGCAGGCGGGTTTCGCCCTCGGTGAGGGTAAGGGTGTTGTTAACGAAGACCGGCGCGTCGTTGATGGCGGTAAAGGTGACTGCGGCGGCACTGCTGTCGGTGAGGCCATCGGCATCGCGCACGGTGAGGGTGTAGCTGGGGGCGACCTCCTGGCCGTTGTGCACAAACCGCACCCGCTGGTTAGCAATGTCGAGGCGGCTAAATTCAGTAACCTTGGCGAACAGGCCAGTGCCCGCATCCTGAAGCTGAAACTCACCCCCCGGAATTGGATCCGAGACCCTAAAGATCAGGGTGTTGGGGTTGTTATCAACATCCGTGGCGTTGATGTTTTGCAGGGTAATTGAGACCGTGCCGCCCTCGGTGATGGCCAGGGTATTGGTGGACAGTTTCGGCGCGTCGTTGAGGTTGGTGAAGTTAATGATGGCAGTGCTGGCCGTAGAAACCTGCCCATCGCTAACGGTGAAGGCCAGGGTGGGGACGGTTTCGCTGCCGTCGTGGACGAAGGTCACCTTACCCGTGTTAATGTCGCCCTGGGTAAAGGTGGTGCTGGGCTGCCCATTCACTTGAACGATGCCGGCAACGGCGTTGGTGACGGTGTAGACCAGGGTGCTATTATCGGTTTCTTCATCGGTGGCGCTCAGCTGCGCTGAGGTTAGCAGCAGGGTTTGCCCCTCGGCAAGGGTAAGCGTGCGGTTGACCACGACCGGCGCATCGTTGACGGGAATAAACGTGACCTGGGCCGGGGCCGTCGTCACCCCCGCCGGGCTGTTGCCATCTCGCACGGCAATGGTGAAGCTGGGGGGCGTTTCATCCCCATTGTCGATAAAGGTGACCTTGCGCTGGATCACATCGGCCAGGGTAAAGCTGTTGTCGGTGCCCCCAGCTACGGCAAAGCGCTCCCCACTGGCCAGCCCGGTAATGGTAAACACCAGATCAGGAGCCAAAGTTTCCACATCGCTGGCGTTGAGGTTGCCCTGGGTGATCAGCAGGGGCTGCCCCTCGGTAATGGTGAACTGGTTGGCGGTAATCACCGGCAGGTCGTTTACCGAGTTCAGGTCAAGGGTGACCACCAGGGTATCGATGCCGCCATCCCCGTCAGAAAGCTGCACGGTGAAGGTGTCGGTGCCTGAGACGTTGGGGTTAGGGGTGTAGGTAAATCCCTGGGGCTGCCCAACCACGGGGAGCGCCAGGGTGACGCTACCCTTGGTCGGGTTAGTCGAAATGCTCCACTGCAAAGCATCGGTAGTTCCCGGATCGATTGCTCCTAGGGAGAAGCTAATCGGGGTATCCTCCGCTCCGGTAGGCAAGGCCAGGGCGGTGCCCAAGGGGACGCCCCCGGCATCGGTAATGATGGGAGCCACGTTGTTGACGACGATGGCCTGGGTGGTGCTGGCGGTCGCCCCGTCTTTATCGGTGACCGTGACCGTAACGGCGAAGTTGCCCTCATCCACGTAGGTGTGGGTGCGGTTGGGCAGGGTGTAGAGATTGTTGGTGGGTGCCCCTAACTCTGCCGCCGTCAGATTGGTGACGGCTCCATCCCCCCAGGCAATGGTGACGGTGTGGGCGTCGCCGCTGTCGACATCCCTAAAGCTGCCCCCCAGGGTGAGGGTGCCGCCCTCGTTGAGGGTGGTGACGTTGGGGCTCAGGGTGAGGCTGGTGGGGGCATCGTTAACGGGAGTGACATCCACCAGTACGGTAATGGTGCTGGTGCCGCCGTTGCCGTCGGCCACCTGAACGTCGAAGCTATCCAGGCTGTCGAAGTTGCCGTTGGGGGTGTAGGTCACCGACCGGGTGGCCGGGTTAGTCGGGTTGGCGGCGAACGAGACGACTCCATTGGCGGGATTGGTTACCACCGACCAGATGAAGGTGGTATCAGCGGCATCGGTGGCACTGAGGGTAAAGGTCAGCGCTTGGTCTTCGGGAGTGGTCAGAGGTAAGAAGGCTCCCTCGGTAATCACTGGGTCTAGATTCAGCACCTTGACCGAAAGAGTATTGCTGACCGTAAGGTTGGCGGAATCGCGCACGATGGCGCTGACCGAGAACTGCCCGGCCCCGCTGTCGGCCCGGTAGGTGTGGGGGGTGCTAAAGGTATAGTTGCCGTTGCCCAGGGCGGTAATATCCGCGTTGGGCACCACCGTAGCGGGGCTGCCATCCCCCCAGTTGATGGTGAGGTTAAAGCTATCCCCCAGGTCGGGATCCGAAAAGCTGCCGGATAGGGTAAACACTTCCCCCTCGTTGAGGGTGGCCACATCCCCAGACAGGGTGAGGTTGCCAGGGGCATCAGGCTGGGGCACCACGGTAACGTTGACCAAAATGGTGTCGAAGCCGCCGTCGTCGTCCCTGACCTGCACCTGGAAGCTGTCGGTACCCGCGAAGTTAGCCACCGGGTTGTAGGCAATTACCTGGCTTTTGCCCGTGGGGGTGGTAGAGACGCTGGCCGTACCGTTGGCGGGCTGGTTGAGAATGTTCCAGGTCAGGGTGTCGAGTTTACCGGGGTCAGTGGCGTTGAGGGTGAGGGTGGTGGGGTTGTCTTCGTTCACCGAGATGGCAAAGCTGGCCCCCTGGGTGATGACCGGGGGCAGGTTGTTGACCACTACGCTAGTGGTCTGCTGGACGATCTGTCCCCCGGCATCCCGCACTCCTACGGTGATGGTGTACTGGCCGTCATCCTGGTAGGTGTGGCGAACGTTGGTGAAGGTCTTGTTGCCGTTGGCATCCGCCGGGGAGAGGTTATCGTTGCTGATCACATCGGTGACCCCATCTCCCCAGTTGATGGTGACGGTGTGCAGATCATCGGCGTCGGGGTCGTTAAACGTGCCGGAGAGGCTGAGCTGATTGCCTTCGTTGACGCCGCTCTGGCTGGTGGTGAGGGCGGTGATCACCGGAGCATCGGGGCCATCCGCCAGGTTGATGGTGACGGCCTGCTGGGAGGTGAGGCCGCCGTCGTTGGCCGACACCACCAGGCTGTAGGTGGGCGGAAACACCTCAAAGTTCAGATCCCCAGGGTCGTTGACGGTAATGGCCCCGGTGGAGGCATTGAGGGTAAAGGCCCGGTTGCCGTCGTTGTCGTTGTCGGGGTTGCCGGAGACAATCGCCCAGGTGAGGCCCGACTCGTTGGCGGTGAGGGTGCCAATGGGGGTGCCCACGGAGGAATTCTCCACCACGGTAAACGACTGGTTGGGCGTAATCTGAGGGGCGGTATTCAGGTTGAGCGTGACGTCGCCCGTGGTGTTGCCCACTCCGTCGATGGCAAAGTAGTAGGTGGTGCCCGCCACGGCGGTAAAGGTCACCCGGCTCTTGAGGTTAGAGCCGCTGATGTTGTCGTTAAAGGCTACCTGGTTGAGGCTGCTAACCGAGCCGCCGGTATAGACCGCCAGCACCGTGTTGTTAAGGGCGCTACCGCTGGTATCGACGGTAACGGGGCCTGCGGCTGGGGCCGTCCACTTCCACCAGATGGAGTTGTTGAGGGTTTGCTGCTGGGCCTGGCTCAGGGCGCTGACGTTAGGGTCATGGATGGGTTCACCCGCTTCGCTGGTGGCCCCTACGGTGGTGCCGGTGTTATTGGTCGGGCTCCACTCTTCGGCGGCGGCGAAGTTGTTTTGGCCCCCCAACACTTCCCAGTAACTGGTGACCAGGGCGGGGCTAAACAAGTCCTGGGCGGCTACGGCACCCACGGTAGCATCTAGCTGCCAATCGCCACCCCGGTCGCGGTGGCCCACCAGCCGAGGGGAAGCAGCAATGCCCGCCCCGGTCAGGTGATGGAGCTGGGCCAGAAACTCTGCCCCGGCATCACCAGCGGCGACGTTGCAGCCGTAGAGGTGGAGAGTGGGGGTGAGGGGGTGAGGAGACGACCCATCGACTCCCAAAAACCAAGACTTAAGGTCATCGGCATAGACCCCTAACGTCTCTAAACTGAGCTGGGTGTTGCCCAGGTAGAGACAGCCCGGTGCACCGTGGGCGACGATGGCGATCTGAGCTGTCGGGGGATGCTGGTGCCGATGGTAGGTGATGGTGCCGATCCCATCCCGATCTGGCGATAGGGAAATGACGTGGTTGGAGCTACCCCCCAGGTCTGCCATCAGGCGCTGGTATTCGTTGACGCGGGTATCGATAAAAACCAGGAGGCTTGGAGAGTTGGCCATGATGTGCAGTCCCTAAAAATCAGGAGGTTTAACTAACAGGTGATGGAGGTAGGCGCGGTGGCAAATTTAAGGCCTTAGCGGTCGAAATGCTCAGCGGCTATTTGTTGTAAAAGGTGAGTATGTCAAGCGATTAATTAAACGCAGAGTAACTTGATCAGCAATTTCCAGCGGAGAAATTACCGACCCAAAACTGAAAGGACTAGGCGGGAACTAGCCTCCTATGACTGTGTAGAGAGGCTGCCCCAACCCAACTTAAAACGGATGAATCTTCTACAAGAAATTCCGTTTTTGGAGACTAGATTGGGCCTCTATCACAGAAACAAGAAATAGCCAGCGCCTTTCTCAATCTGCCCAAAAATCCTTTAGGGTGCCCTCATACGGATGACGAGTTGGTTTAACTGAAACAAGATCAGCCAAATTAAGTACCGACGTGATTGAGCGTTCCCAGTTAGCGGCTGAGGAGTAACAGGGTTAGCGGCATTAGTCGAGGTTTTGGCTACATTTATTAACGCGCTAGTCGCAGCAGGGCCTTTAGCCGACTCCCATAAGGCTCAGCAGATGGAATTTTTTGCCTCAGTCAATGCTCAATTCCTGCGCAACAGAAATAACGACAAGCTAAGGCGTTAGAAAAAGACTCTGGTGGGAATAATAGGCGCTTTAAGTTCTAAGGCAGCGCCCTATCAAGTACCCCATGACGTAAGTTGGCATGACTATGGCAAGCATCTGGAGATCAGGTTCCAGGGGCTGGCCCTCAGGTTTTTAGACGCTGAATGGTGGCTTTACTGATTACCCCTACCTATTACAGCGACCGCTCACCACCCTGCATGGCAAGGATCCACTACCTGCTTCCATCGGTAGGGCTATAGGTGCCCAAGCCAGCCTACTTTTCGTGAACGAATTCCGATAATGCCTCGGTTGTCGGTTACCCTTTGACATAATCGACGCGCGGCGGCGCGTGGGGACAACTCATCGCCAAAGTGAGCTCCATCGCCGCCCCTGCGGTAATCCTGGTGCAGTTATGAAACAGCTTCCATTTATTGTTCAAAAATTTGTCTTTGAGCAACACAGCCTAGCCAATATTGTTGAGATCGGTACCCCCGGTGGCGTGGAGGGCCAAACTCCGGGCTATTTTGTCATGAGTAGCGCCCCTCCCAACATCGAAGAAGCGGTGGAAGCCAGCGAAGATGTACAGCGAAAAGCAGCCCTCGGCATTGAAGAGATTGCGGCCCATCTGCACCGGATGATGACGAACTCCCCAACCACCACCGCTGAGTTGGTGATTACCGTGCACGGCTATAACACCAGCCGCCGCGGCGTAGAGGCCTGGTATAAAAATATCTTTAAATTCGTCAACCACCACGATGCGGCCATTAGCACTCACAACAATCAAGTATTCATTGGCTATCGATGGCCCTCTGAAAGCGTTGACCTGAGCAGCCCTAAGAAAATTTGGGAAGCCTTTACCGCCTTGCCGCCCCTACCCCGCGACCTGTTGCTAACCGGCCTGTTTAGCGCCCTGGGGCTGCTTATTTTTGAGCTAGCCAATTTCGGCGAATCGAGCTGGGGATTTTTGCTTAGTCTAGGCCTGGTGCTGTTTTTCAGCGTCGGGCTGCTGATGTTAGCCCTGGTGGTGCTGCGGCTCGTGGTCTACTTTCGCGATAACTATCGGGCCAATAATTTTGGAGTGCTCGATCTGGTTGAGTTGCTTCGCCAGATTGACCAGGCCATCATGCGACTTACCGCCGCAGACATGTTTCCGGCTGCCGAGGGCAGTGCCGCCATCGACCCCAACTATGCCGCCGAAAAAGCCAGGGAGTACTGGCGGCGGCGATCGGATCACAAAGTAAAGCTAAGCTTTATCGGCCACAGCATGGGGGCGTTTGTGGTCACCAACGTGATTCGGGTCTTATCCGATGTGTTTGACTCCCGATCGGTCGATCAGCAGCCTTCCAATCATGTGGGGGATGTCTACTGCCTGGAGCGACTAATTTTGGCCTCTCCCGACATTCCGGTGCTGACAATTATCTCTAGCCGAGCTAATTTTCTGGCCTCATCGCTACGCCGGTTTTCAGAATCATATCTGTTTTCTAGCGAGGGGGATATTGCCCTGCGGATTGCTTCTACGGCGGCGAACTACATTGCCTTTCCTAGCCGCACCCAGGCGCGGGGCTATCGGTTGGGTAACGTGGCGCTTCAGAATAAGCACGGCACCGATAGCGACTATGGCCTGATTAACCTGGCTTCTCTGGATCAGGCCTTTCCATCCCATTTACCCATGGGCGACGCCATTGCCCAGACCCAAAACAACGTAATGGAGAACCTGTTTTTAACCTACCAACGCTTTCAAAAGCGGGGATTTGTTACCCTGGCTAAGCTCTTTGAGGTGCAGACCGAAACCAACAGTAATCGTGTTACCGTGGCCGATTTCTTCACCTATTTTGACTGTACCGACTATGTGGATATCAAGTACGACCCCCAGGAGAATACCTGCTCAGCCAAACCCACCGGCTTGCTAACCCGTGCCAAAGGCCGCGCTGTGCTCAAACCCTGGGATTACCTGCTGCTCACCCTCGATTACGGTAGAGGCATTCGCGATGTGCACGGCGGCTATTTTCAGGGCCAGTTTAGCCAGCAGCTTTTGTACCGCCTCGCCTTTTTGGGCTTTGGCGGCTACCTTGAAACCCTTGATGCCGATCCCCATGTGGCTCTCAGCCAACTGCATTTAGAGTGCCAGGGGAAGCAAATTCAGGGGTTTCTCTCGCCCTTTCGCTACCGGGTCAACATTCAGGGGGGCAGCTTGACGGGCACGAAGATTCAAATGCTCAAGGCCATTCAGCCGATGGACTAGTTGGTTGGGTTCGGCTACGCTCAACCTTCAACATCCGAGGGTTGAGCGCAGTCGAAACCCAGCTGCTCAGCATAACTACCCTAACCGAAACGCCTTCAGGGTGGTGCGGTGATGTGTGTTGGACTGTGCCGCTTGGCACTTGACCCTAGTTTACGTGATCGCCGGCGCTGGTCTTGCCCAATTTTCCTCAGGCAGACCTTTGTGGAGTGGGTCAATCAAGCTCGGCGAGATTCGCCTTGGTCGCAAGCATCTTATCTACAGCAGCAGCAAGCCGGCAAAAGCCATCAACAGGCGATTCGAGCGTTGGCTTACAAATGGGGCCGGATTCTCTGGCGCTGTTGACAAGATGGAGTGTTCTATGATGAGGAAAAATATGTGGCCGCATTGACACGCAAAAAGTCACCCCTGGCTAAGCTACTGGGCATCCCGCCCCAAGCTGAACTACCCAGGAAAGCCACGCTAGCCATCCTAAACGACCTACAGACGTCAGCTTGAATGCCCACTTCAAATTAATCTTGAACGTTCGGATGACCGAAAAATTCAATTCAGAGAAGATATTTGACTTCTCTGATTGTCCCCGTCCGCCTCAGGGACTATGTTATGCATCGTCATCGCTGACTACAACAGCAATATCGAAATGAAGCACATCTTCGCGTACTCCAAGCTTCGTATAGAGTGCAATCGCAGGGACATCCTCAATATCTGCCTGTACAAAAATAACATAGGCTGCTCGCGCTACAGCGATCTTCTTCAATTCCTCGATTAGTGCGGTGGCAATGCCTTCGCGTCGATGCGCTGCTACAACAGCCAGATCGTAAATATAGATTTCACTTCGCTCCTGCTCAAACTTCTGGAGTTCGTAAGCGGCAATACCTCCGACTACTGAGCCATATTTTAGCGCTGCAAGCGCGATAAAGTAATTGCTGTTCAACAACCGCTTAAGATAGGCAGTACTTGGGCGAGACGAGCTGTAGGTATCAACTTCGTTGAAAGCCTCACCAAAAATAGTTAATAAGCTCTCCATGAGTGGTAGATCGTTTGTGGAAAGCTGACGAATAGTAATTAGCTCAGAGGACGACATTTTCCACCTATTGATTGGAAAGACGTAGAATGGTGATGACTAGGAAGCATAAAAACTCTGTTTAGAGGGGACAGATACCTTTTCATCACTACCCACATATTTTATGCATCTGCTGTAACACGGTTGCTGGGCACTAAGGTGAAACAACAAGTAAGCTTGTTATACGCACCAGAAACCAAATGCACCTTCTGGTAATTTAGCAAGCATTTGATCAAAGGCTTGCTCATCTACATGTCGTCTGAGAGCAGCGGCTACATCTCTAATGGCTGTCTCAGTAGAAAAATTATGTTCCCCACGCAATGATCTTACTTCTCTCATCATTTCTGCACGATCTTCAAAAGATTTTTGAGGCTCATTTGTATCCCAGTCAGTTACAAAAAGCGCCCTCAAGCAAATCGGCAGTACATTCGCAAAAGCTATGGCATCTGCAGTGGAGAGCCTGCGGCGAAACGTCTGAAATACCCCTTGCGTCATTGTGTAAGTTACATGTGTACTCCAGAGTCCTGCTGTGTCACGTGCATCTACCAAATACTGATAGAACTCATCTGAAGCACGCTGGTATTCTACGGGTACTGGCATAATATCCTCTCTTACGTTTGATTTACTCTTGTATAATTCTTGGGTAATTATATTATTAGAGCAACTTAGTGCATTGGGGCTGTTATCCAGCATCTAAAGTGCCAAACACCAGGTACTCTGTTATAGCGGTTCTCATTCGGATGAGGTACAGGTCAGTTGCTCAAGTCCATAAACTGCAAGGCTTCTCTCAGTTGGGGTGTACCTCATGCGTTCAGGAACCGCTATAGTCAATTTTCCGCCGCTGCATCGGCTATTAGGCTTAATGCATCGCAACGCCGTTCAAGTGCTTTAGCTTGTCCGGGTTTCTGGTGATGTAAATTGCGACAATCCTGTCCTGCTCGATCTGCAAAGCAGTGGTCTGGACTATCCCACCCCCTTCGACGGTAAGGAAACCGGGAAGCCCGTCAATCAGTGCGTATCGGATCAGAAGTGACGGTGACTCGTTGAACTCATGCGTAAGCTGGACGTGCCGCGCCATCACCTCCGCGATGCCGATTAGCGGATGTGGCGAGGCGGGTATCTTGCCCCCGCCATCGGTGCAGGCGGTCACGTCGTCGGCCAATAGCGATCGCAACTTGTGCATGTCGCCGTTACGCGAAGCGGTGAAGAAAGCAGCGGCGATCTCCAACCCATGCTCCTTCGTTATAGGAAAGCGAGGGCGAGCAGCCTGAATGTGGTTACGCGCTCGGCTGACGAGTTTGCGACAGGTTACTGCCTCGCGATCTATCGCACTGGCAACATCGTCATACCCCATGCCAAAGATATCGTGAAGTAGAAAGACCGCTCGCTCCAATGGCGAAAGGCGTTCCAACGCAAGCATCAGCGGAAGCGTGATGTCGTCGATGGAATCTGATTCCTCAATGTCAATAATAGGCTCCGGTAGCCACGGCCCAATATAGGTCTCACGCCTGCGCCGAGCAGATTTCAGTTCGTTCAGGCAAAGCCGGGTAACTATAGTGCGCAAGAACGCAGATGGCTGGCGCACCCCATTGCGGTCAGTTGTCAGCCAGCGTAAATAGGCATCTTGAACGACATCTTCAGCGTCCGCCACTGAGCCAAGCATCCGATATGCAAGTCGGACGAGGCGAGGACGGATTTCGGAGAATAATAGATCAGACTGGATATCATTCATCGTGCTACGGCATTGCTGATTCTGGGTATGAATTAGGGGTTGTATGAATTGGAACTTTGTTCCAATTCATACAGCTATTCAGCACCATTCATCGTACTACTACATCGCTATTCTGCGTGAACCGCGCTGACCTTGTAGAGGCTCGGCGCGACGGATTTCGCGATGCTGGCGAATTGCTTGAGTTGTTCCTGCGTTTCTGGCTTCTTCATGAAGCCATCGAAATATTCTTTTGACGCCCATTGGGCGTAGTTCACGACCTTCTTTCCGTCGAGGCTGCTGTGGATGCAGACAGATATGAAACCGGGTTGATGTCGGATGGTGCTTTCGGTTGATTCCGACAAGGCTTTCGCTAGTTCGGACTGTCTCTCGGGCTCGACTTCATAGACGTTAATCAGTGTCACGGATGCAGCCTGTGGGCAAATTGTTGCGGTGTTCTTGTTGGCCATTGTTGTCTCCTTTGAATTGGAACCTTTGAAATGCAAACACAAAAGGTAGACAACGCTAGCCCTCGAAATGTGACATGGCTCCGCAAAAAAAAGTTTATACGAGGTTCAATTTTGAGCTAGATAACTCATTTGGATATAGCACTGCAACTAGGTTCTCGGTGTGTTACTGCTTAAGCTAGATTACGACCCCGTTTACCCGCCGCTAATAACTTCTCGGACTTAGTCGACCAACTTTATATGGTCGTGTGCAACAGGATCGTTATACGGCGATGCAATAATTCCAGAAATTACTAATAGACATCTCCAAGCCCTAAACCCCTTGACGGAAGGGAGTTTCAGGGATCTGCATTCTAAACAGACTGGGCTACTTTTCACGAGGATGAGGGGGGTTGAGCCACTCGTCAACTAAAACGCTAAGCAAGCAGCCCTTCCGAAACCGGCATTATTATGGACGCTTCACGCCTATTTAAAGGTAAAACTAAAGCCCCGATTCTCAACCTGACTAGCCCACAAATTACTTTCATAACTGATGAACAATGCTTCCCGCTTCATCGGAATCGTTGTTGGGCGACTCTAAATATCTTGATTCCACGAATAAGATGTTCAACGTAGATTCGGTTTTGAGCAAATGCCTGATTCTCGTCCTTCTCCTCAGACGTTAACTTTCGGTTCTTCGTCTGCTGATGAGGAGTTGCAATATTAACTTCTCCCTGGTATCCAGTATCTCCTCTAAATCGTTGCCTTGGGCTCAACTTAGATTGTGCCTTACGAAACTGAGAAATATCGCTTTTAGGCCCCGGTTCACCCAGGATTACATCAACAATATCTTTTCCTTTTGGCAAAACGATATACCTACTCTTAAACGTGTGTTTTTTTATCTTGAGTAGGATATATCCTGTTCCTGATAGCCGCTAGGCCTCTCCCGCTCTTGCTCTGAGCTATCGATAATCAGTTCGTGCTGTTCTAGTATTTCTTGCACAAAGGCCCAATCACTGTCCTGATCTTGAAGCTGAGCGAAGAGACTTTCGGGAAGTAAATCGTGAAACATAGGCACCTAATAATGAAAGATATTATGGGCCGTACTTTCACTGACATCGAACAGCAGTCCCAACATCTGAAACGTGACGTGCTGACGCAAATGGGTGAGGGTTAATACAATCTGCTCAGCCGGTGATAGAGACGCCTTACGACCACCGCCTTTACAGTTAGATCCCCGAGTTCTTCAAGAACTCGGGGATCTGGACGAGTAAAACACACCATAATTCAGGGATCCCTCGCAATGATAGGTAGGGATCCCCCAAACTTGCTCGGCCTGGGCCGCCAGGCACCGCCCACCTAGGGTCGCTGAATCATGTGCTCCATCACCCGCTGTTTGGTCTTAGGGTCAATGCCAATCAGCCGCACATATTCGTTGGGGTATTGCCTCAGGCTTTGCTCTAGGGCGGAGATCGCATCCCTGGCATTCTGGCTGGGAATCGCGCCTCCACTCTGCCAAGCATTGGTCTGAAACCGACGCTGGTTAACATGCTCTAGCCCCAGGCGATAGCCCTGGGCCAGCAGGGTGTGGATTTGCTGGTGGACTTCGGCGGAAAGGACTTCGGCTTCGCTCAGCCCTCCGGCGGTTGACTGAGCCAAGCCAAAGTCAACCGCACAAGCGTCAGGCGGCTGGGGTGCTGAGGAAACCTCGATGGTGGGGGAAGCATTGCCATTGGTGGCGGGGGTGTAGGCTCGGTAGAAATCCTCCGGCTCAGTTTTAGAACTGGGGGGCGGGGGCGCTTGTTGCAGCACGCGGTTGTATTCGTTGGCCAGCTTCATATCCTCCACCCGGCGCTGTTCGCGGACTAGCCGGTGACCGACCTCCAGCAGGTGAGAGAGGCTAAAGTCGGGCTTGGGGAAGGTGGGGGGCGTGAGGGTGTTGACCACATTGCGGGAGACGTTTTCTAGGCCCACGCCGTAGATAAAGTCGCGGATTTGCTCGTTGTAGATTTGCGCCCGCACCGCCCCAAAGAAATCAATTGCCTGGTGAGGAAAGGTATCCACCAGCACCACCACATCCTGGGGAGAAAGATGGTCGGGGGCAAAAATACCGCCCACAATGCCGATCCGGTCGTCGCGGTCGGGCTGCCAATAGAACTTTTCCATCCGCCCGTCGCGAATTAGCGGCGCGTAGAGGGTGGAGAGGTCGTTGCCGGTGACAATAATCGGCACTCGCTGAATCTCGGTCTCGTCGTAGCTGCCGGGGAGCTGCACATTGGTCGGATGGTCAGCAATATTCATCAGGGTGTTGTTCACCAGCTGGGTGTTGACGGTGTACTGGGTGAGGGCATCGAACCGTCCGGCCCCGGCATCGATGTCGTTGATCATCAGCACCGCCATTTTGCCGCGCACCCGCACCAGTTCCGCCGCTTCGCGGTAGCGCAGGCGAATCAGCCGGGCCGGATCCCCCGCATCGGGGCTTTCTAGCTCGCCGCCAGAGATGTGGACAACCTCAATGCCCATGCGCTCGTACACCAGCTCGCACTGAAAGGTTTTGCCCTCCCCCTTGCGGCCATGCACGCCTAACAGCAGCGGAATGCGCACCTCCGGCAGCTTCAGGTAGTTCTTGGTGATGTGTACCGCCAGCTTTTCAAGAAACCGGGGGGAGAGGTAGTAGGCCATGGAATTGAAGACAGGTAAGACAACGAGCCACGGCTCGCAGATCTCTGAACCTGCAAGCCGCTGCCCTTATTATTCCGTAGCTCGGGTCAGGTGCTCCATGAGGGCAGCGAAACTCTATGGCTACAGCCTAATACTAAATCCGGCTTGGCTAGCCCCGATTCAGCCGGGCGAATGCCATAAAGCCTCTGGCTAGGCTGCGCCAACGCCCCTACGGGTTGACCTTTTGGAAATCGGGCGTCTGGGACTCGGATTTGGTATAAATCAGGTTGGCTACTGCTATCTTTCAGCACCAAGGGTATCAACGTCAGGCGAGCCAGTGGCTGGCCCAAAAAACCAGAATCCAGAAGTCTGACTATGGCTAGCTCCTCCTGGCGCCTGGCGACCAAGCTCTGTTGCCGTCCCGGCTGAAGCGGATACCCAAAACTGACCTCTCCCTAATTCCGAAGTTCCACCCTCCGCCCTCCACCCTTCACCCTCTACCCTCCTTAAACCAGGCTATTCTAGGGGTCACAGCCTGAGTAACGGGGATGGCCATGCAAATTTTGTCGGTGGCGCTGCAAAACTTTAAAACCCACCAGGATCGCTATTTTGAATTTCAGCCCGGCACCAACGCCATTTGTGGGGAAAACGGGGCCGGTAAGACCAGCATTCTAGAAGCTATTGCCTGGGTGTTATTTAACTACCAGGGCGAATACGCCAAAGAAGACCTGATTCGCAACGGCAGCGGCAGCGCCCAGGTGACGGTCGCCTTTACCTCTAACTACGATGGCCGCACCTACGAGGTGCAGCGCTGCACCCAGCGGGGCTACGTGCTGTTTGACCCCCAGCTCAACGAACGGCTGCCCTACAACCGCATTAAGGATGAAATTTTGCCCTGGCTGCGGCAGCACATTGGGGTAGGGCCAACCACAAATTTACCTCAGCTCTTTGCCCGCACCCTAGGGGTGCCCCAGGGGACGTTTACCGCCGACTTTTTGCAGCCTGCGGAGCATCGCAAGTCGGTCTTTGATGCCATCCTCAAGGTTGAAGACTACAAAGTGGCCTTCAAGCAGATGAATTCCCTGCGGCGCTATGCCGAAGACCAGGTAGACGCCCTCAAAGGTCAAATTAGCCAGTACGAGGAGGCCCTCACCGCCTGGGATGAGCTGCACCAGCGCCGTCAAGCCCTGCGGCAGGAGGTTCAAACCGACGAGCAGCAGCTAGAGCAGCGGCATCAAACCCTGCAAACCCTCCAGGCCCAGCGCGATAGCGTCAAAGCCCAGGCTCAACATATCCAGGCTTTAGCGGGGCAGCGCCAGGGCTTAACCCACCAACTCGAAGCCAAGCAGCAAAGTTTAGGGCGGCTCCAGCAATCGGTCGAGCAGGCGGCCCAGGCCATTGCCCTGTGCCAGGCTAACCGCAGCGCCTTTGAGGCCTACCAGGCCGTTGAACAGGCGTTGCAAAGCCTAGCGCAGCAGCAGCAGCAGCGCCAGGCGCTTCAGGAAGAGTACCAGGCACGGCAAAAAAACCATGGCCAGAAGCAGGCTGAACTGGCTCGGTGGCAGGCCCAGCTTGATGCCTTTGCCGCCACCGCCCGCGACCTAGAGCAGCTGCAACCCCAGATTGTCGCCCAGGAACAGCTCGAAACCCAGCAGCAGGAGTGGCAAACCCAGCTCGATCAGCTGCAGCGGCTGGTGGTGCAGCAGCAGGGTTGGCAAGAGCAGCTCAGAAAAATTGGGCAGCAGCAAGACCAGGCCACCCAGACTCAGGCCCGCCTGATGGAATTACAGGGGGCAGTGGCCGAAATTTTGGCCCTCGAAGAGCAGCGCGATCGCGCCCAGCAGCAGCTCAGCCGCCTCGCCGCCGCCCGCCAGTTTGAGGGCGAAATCAAAGCCCTGGTAACCACCAGCCAAAGTCAGCGCCAGATGCAAGATACCGAGATCCAGGCTGCTTTAAAGCACCTAGAACAGCTGGGGAATACTGCGCCTCTGCTGACTGGGGAGACGCTTGGGCAGATCCAGCGACTGCTGCGGGGGGCGACTGCCCTGCACGGATCGCTTTTAGACGAGCTAGAGGCGATTTTGCGCGACTTGGCCGACCAGACCGACGAAGCCACCCTCAAGACCACCCTTAAAACCCTCGATCAAACCCTCAAACAGCGCTACGGCTGGCGGGGCGAACTAGAGCAGCTCCCCGCGTTAGAGGCCCAACGCCAGCAGCTCCAGCAAGAACACACCACCCTGGCGGGGCAAATTGCAGCGGTCAACGAGCAACTGGCCCACCAGCCCACCGTGGTGGCCGCCCTGGCCGACCTAAAGCAGCAGCTTGAGACCCTGGGTCGACCGCGCGAAAAGAGCCAAATTCTTACCCGCACCCTTCAGGATCGGGGTCGGGTTGAGCAAGCCTATGCCACCCTGGTAGCGGCTCAGACCGAGCAAGGGCAGCAGTTGGCCGAGCTAGCGGAAAAATTAGAGGAGTTTAAGGGATTAGATCAGGCCGTGGCAGAACAGCAGCGCGATCGCGCTCAGCACCAGGCGGGCCATGGGCTATATTTGCAGCACCGACAGCTGGCCAATCACCATTCCCAACTTCAGGCTGAGCTAGAGCAGGCCCAACATGACCTGAAGCAGATTCAGGAACAGTTCGCCACGGTCGAGCAGGCCTATACCGAGGCTATGGCCACCTTCGACCCGGCCCAGGCAGAGGCGTTAGAGGCCAGTTACAGCCGCGTCAAATCTGAGGCCGACCAGCTGGCGGGCAGCCTACCTCAGCAGCGGCAGCGGCTAGGGGATTTTGACCAACAAATTGCTGGCCTAGAGGTAACGGCCCAGCGTCGGGATCAGGCCCAGCAGCGGCTCCAGGCCAAAGAGCGGATTAAACGGTTCATTAACTTTGCCCGCAAAGCCTACAACGAGGCCGGGCCGAGAATTACCGAACAGTACGTTAGAAGCATTTCCCAGCAGGCCGACCGGCTGTTTCGAGAGTTGCTAAACCGCCCCAACGTGGCCCTCCAGTGGACGCGGGACTACGAAATTGTGGTGCAGGATGGCCCCCACCTGCGGCGGTTTGTAAATCTTTCCGGCGGCGAGCAGATGTGTGCCGCCCTGGCAGTGCGCCTTGCCCTGCTGAAGGTGCTGGCCGATGTGGATATCGCCTTTTTTGACGAGCCCACCACCAATATGGATCGCACCCGGCGGGAGGGGCTGGCGGAAGCCATCAGCCGAATCAAAACCTTCCAACAGCTGTTTGTGATTAGCCACGATGACACGTTTGAGAAAATAACGGAGAACGTGATTGTGGTAGAGCGCGACGTGAACTGACGGGCGGGCTTTTGGGCCCGTGAAGCATGGGCATGGAGCAGGTACACCCCGACCGACATTAAGCCTACTTAAGCGGCTCCAGACCCACGCCCCCTCAGACGATTTTGAATGTGGAGCCGTTTCAGATGGGGGAAACCATCTTTACCGCCGCCGGGTCAGTGGTAGCCTTTTTACAGGGGGTGGCTTAACCCCTAAATTTTGCCGAAATTTGGGTCTTGCGGCCTCCAGGTTTAGACCTACGGTGGCAAGACCATGGCCCCGCCCAATTCGGATCTTGAGGAGACCCCGCCATGCTCGACGACATCCGTAGCTACCTGCCCATTTCAGACACCCTGGGCACCGCTGGGCAGCCCACCGCCGAGCAGTTTGAGGCCGTGCGCGCCGCCGGATACGACCTGGTCATCAACCTGGCCGTGCCCACCTCCGAAGGCGCGATCGCCCACGAACCCGAACTCGTCGAGCAGCTTGGCATGGCGCACGTCCACCTCCCTGTGCTCTGGGAAACCCCCACCCTAGACGACCTGACCCAATTTTTTGACGTCATAGAGGCCCATCCCAATCAAAAAATTCTGGTGCACTGCGCTCTCAATATGAGGGTTTCAGTCTTCGTATACCTCTACCGCATCCTGCGAGAAAACGTCAGCGAACCTGTCGCCAGAGCCGACCTAGAGCGCATCTGGCAGCCCAACCCCACCTGGCAAGCCTTCATCGACCACGCCCTCGCCCACTACGCCTAGGGGCATTTCTCGAAAAGAAAATCCCTATCCCTAAATTAGGCGAACCGCCATTTGCCCCGACAAGCTACTCAATGCCCCAGGTGGAAAGGTTTTGGGCAGAACTCACCCCTCACCCCACCGCTCACCCCTCACCGCTCACCCCTCACCGCTCACCCCTCACCCCCCTTACTCCCCACCCCCCACCCCCCGACCCCCGACACCTAAAACCCGACACCCCTCCCCCTTCCCTCCCCCCCCAGGCTCTTTTACAATGACCCTATGGCACAAGAGACCCCCTACCAAATTCTCGAAGTAACCGAGACCGCCTCCCAGGCCGAGATCAAGCGAGCCTACCGGCGCTTGGCGAAGCAGTTTCACCCCGACAGCCAAACCGAGGCCGCCTCCCACGAGCAGATTGCCCGCATCAATACCGCCTACGAGGTAATTGGCGACCCCTCTCGCCGCACGGTTTACGACCTTGAGCGCCAGGGCATGACGGTCACCAGCCCAGAAACCAGCGCCGCTCGCCGGGCCCAGCGCACCGCCGCCGCGCAGGATTTATATCGCCGCCAGCGTCAGGCCAGCCAATCCTCAGAGGCCCAGATTGATGCCTGGCTGAGGCTGGTCTACAACCCCGTCGATCGGCTGATGGGCAAAATTATGACCCCCCTAAATACTGAAATTCACAAACTGGCCGCCGACCCCTTCGACGATGAGCTCATGGCCGGGTTTACGGAGTATTTAGAGAACTGCCGCACCTGGCTAGAACAGGCCCAGGCTAAATGCCGCTCCATGGCTAACCCTGCCATTGCCACTGGGGTAACCACCAGCCTCTTCCACGGCCTCGCCCAACTTGAAGACGGCCTTGACGAGCTCGAGCGGTTTACCTTTAGCTACGAAGAAAGCTACATCCACACCGGGCGCGAGCTATTTCGCATTTCGCGCCAGCTGCGCTCAGAGGCCAAAGATCGCGTTAAACGGTTATGACCACCGTAGGATGCATTCGGCGGCCAGGGATTGCTGGGGAATTCCCCCGCTCCGCCAGTGCATCAAACCCTAATCAAAGCAAACATTCCATGAACCAGGGATGGATCTACACCGACCGCATCACCCCCGCCGAAGCTGGCTTATCCCTCCTGGATTTTTACACCCACCGCTATCGCCACTCCAGTCGTGCCCAGTGGCAAGCGCGCATCGAGTCTGGGCAAATCTGCGTTAACGGCCAGCCCGCCGCGATCGCCGATCGCCTGCACCCCGGCCAGCACCTCGCCTACCATCGCCCGCCCTGGCTAGAACCAGCGGTACCCCTAGATTTTGATATCCTCCACGCCGACGAAGATATTGTCATCCTGGCCAAACCCGCTGGCCTGCCCGTGCTGCCGGGGGGAAATTTCCTCACCCACACCCTGCTGCACCAGCTACGCCGCCGCTATCCAAAGGATCCGCCCGTGCCCATTCACCGTCTGGGCCGAGGTACGTCGGGGCTGATGCTGCTGGCGCGATCGCCCCTGGCCCGGTCTACCCTCAGCCGACAAATGCGCGAGTCCACCGCCACCGCCAGCGATCCTCAAGCGCCGTTGACCCTGCGCAAAACCTATCGAGCGCTGATTGGGGCGAGTGACTTACCCGACCAATTCACCCTTACTACCCCCATTGGCAAAGTCGCCCATCCCGTGCTGGACTACGTCTATAGCGCTTCGCCCACAGGCCGACCGGCCCACAGCGAAGGCCAGGTGTTACGGCGATCCTCAGCCTCCACCCTGGTGGAAATTACCATTCGCACCGGGCGACCCCATCAAATTCGCATTCACCTGGCCGCTGCGGGGTATCCCCTACTAGGCGATCCACTTTATGGGATTGGGGGGCTACCCATCTACCCCGAACCTGACGAAGATGGCCGCATTCCCGTACCGGGGGATGTTGGCTATCACCTCCACGCCTATCGGCTGAACCTGCGGCATCCGAGCACCCAGGCGGCAATGGAGATCGTGTGCCCGGCCCCAGGGGAGTTAGAGTAGCCGCTCACTTAGATCTTTGCCAACCTTCTCCCCGGCCTGGGCAAGGCATTAGATGCCCTCGGCTTCAACCTCACCAATGCAGATATCCAGAATTTTAAGGGCCTGGGCCATCTCCGTCTCGGTGATTGTCAGCGGCGGCGACAGAATCAGGATGTTGCCCATGGATACCTTAAAACTTAGCCCCCGCCCCAGGGCTTTATACATGATCGCATCGGCGGCCTGATCGGCCGGGGTCTTGGTCATGGGATCGCGCACCAGCTCAACGCCGAGCAAACAACCCCGACCCCGCACGTCCCCGATGAGCGGATGGTCTGCCATCATGTCCCGAAGGAACTGCAGGGCCAGATCCCCCATCTGTTGGGCGTGCTCTACCAGCCCTTCTTGCTGAATAATCTCCAGGGTGGTGAGGGCCGCCCGGGCAATCAGCGGATTTTTTTCGTGGGTGTAGTGGCCGTAGGCATAGCCATCGCAGATATCTAAACGAGGATGACAGACCACGGCGGCCATGGGCAGTACGCCACCCCCTAGAGCCTTGCCCAGTACCAGAATATCGGGAACTACCCGCTCGTGCTCACAGGCAAACAGCCTACCCGTGCGCCCCAGCCCAGTGGGAATTTCATCAAAAATTAGCAGCGTGCCATGGGCCTGGCAGGCTGCCTTGACCTGCGACCAAAAGCCCGCCGGGGCAGGCACAGGGTTGGCGGCCCGCAGCGGTTCGGCTACGAGCGCCCCGATGTCGCCCTCTTTGGCGAGCACGTAGCGAATTTGGCTGAGACAAAGGTCGGCGCTGTCTGCGGAGACCCCCCAGGCATTGCGGTAGTCGCCCCAGGGGGGAACATGCTCGGCCCCCGGCAGCAGCGGGCCAATGGGGCCACTGCGAAACATCGCTTCGCCACCGATGCTTCTGGCCCCGAACCCGGCTCCGTGGTAGGCATCCCAAAAGGAAAGGGTTTTGAACCGTCCGGTGGCCGCCCTGGCGTAGGCCAGGGCTATTTCGATGGCATCGGAGCCGCTGGGAGCCAAGAGAACTTTGCTGAGATCGCCGGGGGCCAGGTTACCCAGGGTTTCGGCCAGGGCTACGGCGGGTTCGCAGGTGTAGCGCCGGGGCACAAAGGCTAGATCCTGCAATTGGGCCTGGAGGGCGGCGATCAGCCTGGGGTGCCCGTAGCCCAAATTATGGGCGCTGTTACCGTGGAAATCCATCCATCGCCGCCCCTGGAGATCCTCTAGCCAAATGCCGGAGGCTGACTGGATTGCCGATAGGCAGGGGGTCGAAACCGACTGCCGTAAAAAAGCCTGGGCATCGCGCTGTAGCAGCGATCCCAAGGGAGCACTGGTGTGGGCGGCCTGCCACCGTTGGCGTTGGAGAGATACGTTAACATCACTTTCGCCGGGGGCGGGGGGATGGCAGGACATAGCTGAGATGGTTTAGGATCAATATTTTAGGATTATTCTTTCAGAAAAGCAGAATTTATGTAGGTTTAGATCGAGTAATTTTCGTTCTATTTACTCTCTAAAATTTGAGGATTTAATAATCTTTTCTAAAGGTTTTCATAATCTCCCCTTTACCCAAAATTTTCCCCACTCCCATAGGATTAGACTGCAATTGTCTGTCTAGGTTTAGCCATGGTCAATTCTGTATTCGGCAAGGTTAAGCGCATTTTTTCTCGACGTCAATGGAAAAGATTTTTATCCCTATCTACAGCCTCTTTTATGGTGGCTGTAATGGTGGCAGCCTGTGCCGTTTCCCCAGAGGATCTGAACCAGGCCGACGGCGCTAGCCCTGGGGGGGCAACCGATTCGGCTAATGCGCCCCTAACGGTTTACACCGCCCTTGAAGACGATCAAATCAGTGACTACCTGACCTCTTTCAAAGAGCAAAACCCCGATATTCAAGTCAATATTGTGCGCGACTCGACCGGCATTATCACCGCTAAGCTGCTGGCCGAGGCCGACAGCCCCCAGGCTGATGTGGTGTGGGGCACCGCTGCCTCTAGCCTCCTGGTGGCAGAAGAAAAGGGACTCCTCGAACCCTACGCCCCCGCCGGAGTCGAAGCCGTCAATCCTCGCTTTAAGGATGAGGCCAATCCGCCTAAGTGGGTGGGTATTGACGTGTGGATGTCGGCCTTTTGCGTCAATACCGTTGAGTCTGAAAAGCTGGGTTTACCGATTCCAAAAGGCTGGGCTGATTTAACTAACCCGGTTTACAAAGGCCATATTGTGATGTCGAACCCGGCCTCGTCGGGCACCGGGTTTTTATCGGTTTCCTCTATTCTGCAAAACGCCCCCAGCGAAGATGAGGGCTGGGCTTATTTAGATCAGCTGCACGAAAATATTGCCCAGTACATGCACTCTGGATCGCGCCCCTGTAAGGCGGCGGGTCAGGGGGAATTTCCCATCGGTATTTCCTTTGACTACCGGGCCGTGAAACAAAAAAACGATGGCGAACCGATTGAGCCCGTGTTTCCGGTTGAGGGATCGGGATGGGATGTGGAAGCCAATGCCTTGATCAAGAAGGCTGAAATTAAGGACTCGGCCAAGACCTTCCTGGACTGGGCCATTTCCCCTGGGGTGTCTGAGAAATATGCCCAGAACTTCTCCATCACCGCCGTGAAGACCGATGTGCCCCTGCCCGCCGGTTTCCCACCCGATCCGATTGCGCAGCTGGCGGAGAACGATCTGCGCTGGGCGGCCAGCAACCGCGATCGTATCCTGGCGGAATGGACCAAGCGTTACGACGCTAAATCTGAACCCAAAACCGAATAAACCTTAGAGGCGACCGGGGATTGGACAATCCCCGGTCGCCTCTACAAGTTAGAAACAGCCCGGCACGATTGGGGATGACTCCCTTTCCCCTTGCTCTTTACCCAACCCTGTGCGATGACCTTCTCAGAGCAACCCGCCCCTACCAAGCTAGACGATCCCCTGACCTCTACCGTCGCTCCTGCCTCGGTCTCCGCCGCCTCCCCAACCGCAGACGTGACCGCCCGGTCGATCCAAGAGCCCTACCTGCGCATTGAGAATGTGCACAAAACCTTTGGCCAGTTTGTAGCCCTGAAGGATATTTACCTGGATGTCTACCCCGGTGAATTTGTCTGCCTGTTAGGGCCAAGCGGCTGCGGCAAAACCACCCTACTGCGGATTATCTCGGGCCTAGAGCAGCAGACCCAGGGGCGGGTGGTGCAGGGCGGCCAGGATGTGTCTAAGCTGCCCCCCTCAATGCGCGACTTTGGCATTGTGTTTCAGTCCTACGCGCTGTTTCCGAACCTGTCGGCAAACCAAAACGTGGCCTACGGGTTGCAGAACCAAAAAGTTCCTAAGCCGCAGATTGACGCCCGGGTGAGCGAGCTACTGACCATGGTGGGGTTAGGGGGCATGGGCCATAAGTACCCCGCCCAGCTTTCCGGTGGGCAGCAGCAGCGGGTTGCCTTGGCCCGCGCCCTGGCCCTCTCTCCCGGACTTTTGCTGCTGGATGAACCCCTGTCGGCCCTGGATGCCCAGGTGCGGGTCAAGCTACGGGCCGAAATTGCCGACCTCCAGCGTCAGCTGGGCATTACCACCGTTATGGTTACCCACGACCAGGCCGAAGCCCTGGCCATGGCCGACCGCATTGTGGTGATGGACAAGGGCTACATCGCCCAGGTTGGTACCCCCAACAGTATCTATCAAAGTCCCCAAAGCCCCTTTGTGGCCAACTTTATCGGGGTGATGAACTTTCTCGATGGCGTGGTCGAATCCACCGACACGGTGCGTTGTGGCAACATTCTGTTGACCACGCCGCATAACACCGTGCCCCCTGGGCAAGTAGTGGTGATCGCCATCCGCCCAGAGGACATGCAGGTGGTGGATACCCCTGGCCCCACACCCGTACCTAACCAGGTGCAGGCCGACGTTGTGGCCCGAGAATTTTTAGGCTCGGGCTACCGCCTTGACCTCACCCTGGCCGGTAATGCCCGCCAGCCCATTACCCTGGAAATTTCGGCCAACCGCGCCCGGGCCATGGGGGTAGACACCCTAGAAGCGCTGACTATCCAGCTGCCGCCCGGCATGATTCGCGTGTTCCCCAAGGAAAACCCGTAGGAGCGGCATGCGTGCAGCCATGCACCTGCTCGAATGCCCTCGCCCCCCCAAGGCTGCCCTCGCCATGCCCCAGCTGGGGGACAAAAGCATCGGGAGCGCTTTGATGGGAACTCGTTAAGGGTTTCGGTTCAGAATTCAAAACTCAAAATTCAAAACTCAAAATTCAAAACTCCCCATGACTACTACTTCCCCTCGCCCCCTTGCCCCGGCTCGAGCTCGGGCCATTGACACCGAAGCCTGGATTATGCGCGTGCTGCTGGGCCTGGGGGCCCTATGGCTGCTGGTAGGTGTCGTGCTGCCGCTAGTACCCATGATTGGCCGCAGCTTTCGGGATAACGATGGGGCCTGGGTAGGGCTGGCGAACTACGCCCAATACCTGACTACCCCGTCGCTGGTGCAGTCGTTCATGAATAGCTTTGGGGTGGCGATCGCCACCACCCTACTCTCCGTAGGCATTGGTTTTGTCTATGCCTACGCCATCACCCGCACCGCCATGGGAGGGAAGCCGTTCTTTCGCACCCTGGGGTTGCTGTCGCTGTACATACCGCCCCTGGCCAACGCCATCGGGCTAATTTTTTTGTTTGGCAACCAGGGGCTAGTCACCACCGGGGTGTTTGGCCTGCTGCCGGGGTTTAACATCAACCTCTACGGGTTTAACGGCATTGTTATCGGGGAATTTCTCTACTGCTTTCCCCAGGCGGTGATTATCCTCATTACCGCCCTTAACCTCACCGATGCCCGTCTCTACGAAGCGGCGGAGGTACTGGGGGCTTCGCCGGTTAAAACCTTTTTTACGGTCACCCTGCCCAGCGTTAAGTACGGGCTGATTAGCGCCCTATTTGTGTGCTTTATTTTGGCCTTTACCGATTTCGGTGTGCCCAAGGTGGTGGGGGGCAACTTTAACGTGCTGGCCACGGATATCTACAAGCAGGTGATTGGCCAGCAAAACTTCGCCATGGGGGCCACCATTAGCGTGTTTTTGCTGGTGCCCTCGGTGCTGGCCTTTGTCATCGACCGCCTCGTGCAGCGGCGGCAAACGGCCCTGGTGGTGGCTAAGTCGGTGCCCCTGCAGCCCAAGCCCAACCCGCCCCTCGACTGGGCCATGTTCGCCTTTTGCTCGCTGGTGGTGCTGTTTGTATTTGTGGTGTTTGCCACCATTATTCTGGCCTCGCTAGTGAAGGTGTGGCCCTACGACTTTTCCCTCAGCCTCAAGAATTACGACTTTAACAGCGTTGGCGGCGGCGGCTACGGGGCCTACTGGAACAGCCTGCGCATGGCTCTTTACACCGCCATTTTTGGCACGGCTATCGTCTTTACCGGCGCTTACCTGGTGGAAAAAGGACGGGGGCTCAGGGTGCTGCGGACGGTGACCTACTTTCTCTCGACCATTCCCCTGGCGCTGCCGGGGCTCGTGCTGGGCCTCTCCTACGTGTTTTTCTTTAACAACCCGATCTGGCGGATTCCCTTGACCGGGCTGGCCATTTACAACCCGTTTCGGGGGCTTTACGGCACCATGGCGATTTTGGTGCTGGCCAACATTATTCACTTCTACACCGTCTGCTTTTTGACCGCCACCACCGCTCTCAAGCAAATTGATCCGGAATTTGAAGCGGTTTCGGCCTCCATGTCGGTGCCGTTTTACAAGACCTTCTGGCGGGTAACGGTGCCCATGTCGCTGCCCGCCATCCTCGAAATTGGCATTTACTTCTTCGTCAACGCCATGGTGACGATTTCGGCCATCATCTTCCTCTACCCCGCAAACCTACCCCTGGCCGCCGTCGCTATTGTCAACATGGATGACGCCGGCGACGTCGCCCCCGCCGCCGCCATGTCAACCCTAATTGTGCTCACCAGCCTGGGGGTACGACTGCTCTACACCTGGCTAACTAAAGGTCTCCGCCAACGCTCCGAAGCCTGGTTGAGCCGCTAAGCAAAGCCTGAAACATCCAATTTTGAATTTTGAATTCTCCCACAACCTTTCCACCTATGCCCACCATCAAACTCATTGTCTTCGATATGGCCGGTACCACCGTGCGCGACGACAACGAAGTGCTTTACTGCTTTTTTGAGGCTGCCCAGCAGACCGGCCTAACCGCCGCCGCCGACCGAGTCAACGCCATGATGGGCCTGCCCAAAAAGGTGGTGTTTCAAACCCTGTGGGCCGATCAGCTCGGCGCTGACCATCCGGACTACGGAATCAACGTCACCCTCTCCTACGACCGCTTTCGCGACATTCTTGAGCACCACTACCGCACCCAGCCCGTGGCCCCCACCGAGGGCTGCCTGGATTTATTTAACTGGCTGCGGGGTCGCGGCATTGCCATTGCCCTCACCACCGGCTTCTATCGGGAAGTCACCGACATCATTCTCAACCGTCTAGGGTGGGATCAGGGGTTGGACCAAGACTATGTGGGCTCCCCAGCGACCACCATTCAGTGTGCGGTAACGCCCTCCGAAATCTACGGCAACGAGGGGCGCCCCGCCCCCTTTATGATCCAAAAAGCCATGTACCGTCTGGGCCTTAACGACCCCAAAACCGTCGTGGTGATCGGCGATACCCCTTCGGATTTGGCGGCGGCGCGCCACGCCGGCTGCCTCTACGCCTGCGGCATCACCAACGGCACCCACACCGAGACGCAGCTGGCCCAGCATTCTAACGATGGGCTGTTTGCCTCAATGGCCGCTTTTCAGGCCCAGCTAACGGCCTGGGTCACCTCAGGAAATGACTATGACCCCGTCTAACGCCACCGAAATTGCTGTCGTGGGGGCCGGTATTGTCGGCCTTGCCCATGCCCTGGCGGCGGCCCGCCGGGGTCATCGGGTGACGGTGTTTGAGCGCAACGAGCGGGCGGTAGGTGCCTCTATCCGCAACTTTGGCATGGTCTGGCCGATTGGGCAGCCGCCGGGGCCACTGCGGCAGCGGGCGCTGCGATCGCGCCAAATTTGGCTAGAGCTAGCCGATCAGGGTAATTTCTTTGCCGAGCCCGCCGGATCCCTCCACCTGGCCTACCGAGTTGACGAGCTGCGGGTGATCGAAGAATTCCTGGCCATTGCCCAGGCCGCCAACTACCCCGTTCAGCTGCTCACGGCTTCGGAAGTTGCCCAGAAAAGCCCCGCTGCGGTGACCGACGGCCTGCTCGGTGCCCTCTGGAGCGATACCGAGGTAATTGTCGATCCACGGCAGGCCATTAGCGCCCTACCCGAAGTGCTTCAGGCAGCCGTTGGGGTGACGTTTCAGTTTGGGGCCTCGGTGACGGAAATCGCCCATCCCCATCTGACTGTCAACGGCGAACGGTGGACGGCGGATCACATCTTCGTTTGCACCGGGGCCGACTTTGAGACCCTGTACCCAGAGCTTTACCAAGCCAGCGCCATCACCAAAGCCAAGCTGCAAATGATGCGTACCGGCCCCCAGCCCAATGGCTGGCGCCTTGGTTCCGCCCTCTGCGGCGGGCTCACCCTCACCCACTACGGGGCCTTTGCCGACTGTCCCTCACTGCCCGCCCTAAAGCAGCGCTTCCGGCAAGAACTCCCCTTCGCGGTGGATTGGCATATCCACGTCATGATGTCCCAAAATGGCCTGGGTGAACTCATCCTGGGCGACTCTCACGAGTATGGGCGAGTCTTCGACCCCTTCGACCGGGCCGACATCAATGACTTTGTATTGAATTATCTCAAGGGCTTTGCCCAGGTGCCCAGCTTTGACATTGCCGCCACCTGGCACGGGGTCTACGCCAAGCTGCCGGGGCAGACCGAGTTCATTACCCAGCCCGAGGCGGGGGTTACCGTAGTCAACGCCCTGGGCGGGGCGGGTATGACCCTATCCTTTGGGCTGGGGGAAGCGGTGGTCAATGCCCAGCTGAGATGCTGATGACCACTTTGCCCCGCACCTGGCGCTGTTCGAGGTAGCGGATCGCCGCTGGCACCTCGCTGAAAGGATAGGTGCGATCAATCACAGGGGTAATTTGGCCCGCCTCTAGGAGGTCGCGCAGCGTCAACAGATCCACTGATTTTAGCTTTGATACCAGACACTTCACCTGGCGATGGGTAAATTTTGACACCAGCGGGCCGAGCAGCATCGCCTGAAAGAGGCGCGGCATCGAGCCGCCCACCATAACGTAGGTTCCCGTCGGCGTCAGGGCTGGCCAATAGTCAAAACATGAGCGGTAGGCCGCCATATCTAGAATCAGGTCATAGGGCTGGCTCGGTTGGGTGACGTCGGTTTGGGTGTAGTCAATCACCTGGTCGGCCCCGAGCTGGCGAACCATATCTACCTTTGGGCTACGACAAACGGCGGTCACCTCAGCCCCAAAGACTTTCGCCAGCTGCACCGCAAAAGACCCCACCCCGCCACTGGCTCCCAGAATCAAAACCCTTTGCCCCGGCTGGAGTTGCCCTAGATCCCGCAGTGCTTGCAGCGCCGTAAGAGCAGACACCGCAACGGTAGCGGCCGCCTCAAAGGTAAGGTTAGCTGGCTTAGGGGCCAGGGCTGGGGCTGGGACACAGGCATATTCCGCAAAAGCCCCAAACCCGCTTTCAGACACATCCCCAAACACCTCGTCGCCGGGCTGAAATTGGGTAACGGCTGGGCCTACCGCTTCTACCTGCCCGGCCAGGGCACTGCCGGGGATGGTGGCTTTGGGCTGGCGCAGGCCGCCATAGATGAGACGAACCAGAAACGGCGTGCCTCGCATCATGTGCCAGGTACCGGCATCTACCGAGGCCGCGCGCACCCTGACCAGCACGCCATGGTCAGAGACAACGGGGCGATCGACCTCCTTTAGCCTCAACACATCAGCTGAACCATATTCGGTCTGAACAATCGCTTTCATCGTCTGAACTCCTGGCATAGAAGCGATGGGAATTAAGGCTGGCACGGTGTTTCTCCAATGGCGAACAGACTAACTCAAGGGCAACGGAACCGCTGCGTCGACCTTACTTACACTGTAAGCTTAACTGACGGCGTAAGTTTGTCAAGATGAAGAGCCAGCTGAGCGTTCCCATGGCCAAGACACATAACCCCCCACCCCCACCGCTACCCCTCAGTCGCGACCGAGTGCTGCAAACCGCCCTTGGCCTGGCGGATGAGGGCGGCCTGGCGGCGGTTTCGATGCGCAAGCTCGCCCAGAAACTAGGGGTTAAAGCCATGTCGCTATACAACCACGTCGCCAATAAGGACGATATTTTGGACGGCATTGTCGATATTGTGGTTGACGAGATGGCGCGGCCCAGCCTTGATCAGGACTGGAAAACGGCCATGCGGCGGCGGGCCACCTCGGCCCACGCGGTGCTACTGCGCCACCCCTGGGCTACCCTGGCAATTGTCTCGCGGGTAAACGTGGGGCCAGCGATGTTGCGCTATGTAGACGCCACTCTGGGCTGTTTAGTGAAGGCGGGCTTTTCGTTGGAAATGGCGGATCACGCCTGGAATGCCATTGACAGCCACGTCTACGGCTTCACGCTGCAAGAATTGAATTTTCCGTTCGAGGCGGGGGAGTATGCCGCCGTCGCCCAAGACTACGTGGCGATGATTCCGGCGGAGCAGTACCCCTACCTCAACCTGCTCACCCATGCCGTCATTGATGGCCGCTATAACGGTCTACACGATTTTGAGTTTGGCCTAAACCTGATTCTGGATGGCCTCGATCGCTATCGAGAGCAGGCTTAATCGATAGATTGCAGGGGCGAATCCGCAGGAATCGGCACCCAATTGAGCTAAGCTGCGAATCATCAAAATTGACGGTTAGCCATGAAATTCTGCCTTTACCCGGCTGCCCTCGCCGTATTCGGAGCGGCCCTCGCCGCCCAGGCTCAGGATCCGCTTGTGCAGGCGCAGCAGATGTACCCGGCGACCATGGCGGCGATCTCGGCAAACTGCCCCAGCCCGTCGAGCCTGGTCGCCCAGACCTACGCCTCGATCGAGGGTGGCGAGTACGCCGCATTTTACTGCTGGGTGGAGTTCGATCCCGCTGGGCGGCGCTCAGGCCAGTGGTTGGGTAGGCTACCGCTACGGGAGGGTGAAACCCCATTTGTGCCGCCCTTTACCTGCCCTGGGAGCGACGCGACCTGCCCGACCCTCTTGCCCCAGCTGCGGGCCACCTATCCCACCGCCATTGCCCAGGCCGAGCTTCAGTGCGCGATTAAAGACGGGCAGCTGGTGCAACTGGTGACCACTAACGCCACGGTTGATCTACGCTGCGGGTTTTTTGCTACCACCGTTTGGGATGAAAATGGCGACGGCCTGGTGGACTATGAAGACCCAGTCAGCGTAGACGTTTCAGTGGCGGTGCTGCCCTGGCCAGTAGAGTAGCGGACGACGGTTGAGGGAGAGTTAACCCCTTTAAACCAGTCTCAGTACATCGAAAACGATGGGCTTAGTCGCAGAATTGCCCTCTCCCCAAACCCCTCTCCCAAGCTTGGGAGAGGGGCTTTGACCTGTTCTGCCCCCCTGCTCCTAGGTTGGGAGAGGGGCTAGGGGATGTAGCTTGCTTCCCGCAGGGTGGGCCAGCAGGGGCTTTGTGATCTACTGAGTCTCTGAGACGAAACCTCCTAGGCGACTATGCCAGTTGACTGTGCCAGTTGACCACCTTGCCCTTTAGGGCAGGGCTAATCGGCTCTCTGGGAGCCATCCCCTGGGGCCGCCGCCGCCTGAGCCCAGGGCTGAAACTGCTTCTGCCAGGACGACTTGAGGATTTTGTAACCCTTTTTGTCGCTGGTGCGGGTGTATCACCCACTACAGAAAGTGGCATGAATCAGTGAAATAGCCCCTTCTCCCCGGCGCTACAACAGGGTTACAGCGTGAGCACAGGAAACTGATTCACGGCTGCACCCATCCCGACCTAATGACCTCGACTCAAACCGTTTTGGGATGGTCTCTCACCTACACAGTTTGCATTTTGCATTTGGAGAATGACCATGAAAATTCGTTTTATCGCCGCAATGGCTTTGGGTCTGGCTACCGCGTCTATGGCTGCCCTGCCGATGGCCGCCAGCGCCCAAGAAAAGACCACCGATTATAACTACGTTGGCGCTGGGGTTGGCGTTGGCGACCTGGGCACTGGCAATGTGGGCCTGTCGATCAACAGCAAAATTACCGTGGCCGACAACGTTTCGGTACGGCCTGGGCTGATCACCGACTTTAACTTCAGCAACAATGGCGAAACCGTGTTTCTCGCCCCCGTCACCTACGACTTTAATTCGCTCACCAGCAATGGTCGGCTGCTGCCCTACGTGGGCGGTGGGGTGTCGGTCTCTACCGAAGGTAGCGGAGCTGTAGGGCCGTTAGTCACCGGCGGCGTTGACTACCGCATTACCGACCGGGTGGTGGCCAACGGGGCCGTTAACTGGTCGCTGTACGGCAACAGCCAGGTAAATGGCACCATCGGGTTGGGCTACACCTTCTAGGCATTTTTCTAGACAGCCAGCTCCCAGCTCCGATCGAGCGATGCTAGCGGCTGTAGGGTGATACGGTCTCCTATTTGAGAAGCAGTTGAGAAGAACTGTTTAAGCTGTGACCTCAGATGCCCACAGCCTAGCTCAATCAACCGGGCGTGATGGAACTTCTCCATCGCGCCCGGTTTTTGATTTTGAGATATGAGCTTCTGTTGTGGTGAATTAAAAAACTATCGCAACCATAAACTCAACCCTATGCTGCGAATCCACGAGCTTAGATTTGGCGCTCGATCTGCCAGTCGCACCTGCGACGGGAAAGGTTGTCTGGCCCGAGTTGACGGGGGCTGGGCAGAATGAAGCCGAGGCTGGGAAGAAACTGGACTCTCTTTTCTTGTACTATGCAGTAACAGAAATTACATAACTCAGGACTTGCCCATCGAAGCTGTTCACTTGTAAATTAATGTTACGATTATGTTTGCATTTGTGAATAGCCCTTGCTCAAATTCACAGCAACGCCATCTGAGGAAAAAAATATGCCATTTACGATTGATACGGCTCGGAATATTTTTCCCAACACGTTAACTGCCGATGCGGTACCCGCTACCATTGCTCGGTTTAGTCAGCTCAATGCCGAAGATCAGCTTGCCCTGATCTGGTTTGCCTATCTAGAGATGGGCAAGGGTATCACCATCGCCGCACCGGGGGCCGCCAGCATGCAGTTTGCTGAAGCTACCATGGAGCAAATTCGCAAAATGTCCTTCCAGGAACAATCCCAGGTTATGTGTGACCTGGCTAACCGGACGGATACCCCGATTGGGCGCACCTATTCAACCTGGTCGCCTAACATCAAGCTGGGCTTCTGGTATCGCCTCGGCCAGTGGATGGAAGAGGGCAGCGTTGCACCTATTCCTGAGGGCTATCGGCTGTCGGCCAACGCGTCGGCGGTGCTGCAATCGATTCGTAACCTGGAATCGGGGCAGCAAATTACGGTGCTTCGCAACGCCGTGGTAGATATGGGGTTTGACCCCAAGCAGATGGGCAGCTACACCCGCGTCACCGAGACCGTGGCGCCGCCCCAAGATATGGACAAGCGCAGCCAGGTGACCATTGAGGGGGTGACCAACCCCACGGTGCTGGCCTACATGAATAACCTCAACGCCAATGACTTCGACGCCCTAGTCGAGTTATTTACCCCCGATGGCGCCCTTCAGCCCCCCTTTCAGCGTCCGATTGTCGGTAAAGAAGCGGTGGGGCGGTTTTTCCGTGAAGAATGCCAAAACCTCAAGCTGATTCCAGAGCGGGGGGTGGCTGAGCCCACCGACGATGGCTTTACGCAGGTCAAAGTAACGGGTAAAGTGCAAACGCCCTGGTTTGGCGCTGGGGTAGGCATGAACATTGCCTGGCGGTTTTTGATCAACGCCGAGGGCAAAATTTTCTTTGTGGCCATTGACCTACTGGCTTCGCCTAAGGAGCTGCTAAACTTGGTTCGTTAAGGGGGTTGCGCTGCAATAAAGTACCAACTTAAGCAACAGACTCGCCATAGATTCCCGCCTACGCGGGAATGACGGTTTTACTTTAGGGGTTTGCCCGCCCCTAAGCACCCCAGGTGTCGGATCGGGCGGCATAGTCAACGCCCAGTGCCACCAGCGCCCTCCCCCGGAGGGCGTTTTTTATTTATTATGAGAGATTGCAAAAACTCGTAACATATCCTTAATATAGAGAAACATTAAGTCAGCCTATTGATCCTATTAGGACGGGGCTAGTAGTTGTGATTACCCACCCCGCTCTGACTGGCAAGTTCTCCATCCCGCTTTTGATCGCCCTGGTCATCGGCGCTAGGAAATCTAGCCCACCCTATGTCACTCCACCCTTGACGCATACATTTTTAACAATGACGCAGACAACTAACCTTCAATGGTCATCGGAAGAAAAAGCTTTGGCTCAGGCGGCCTTTACGATGGCCTATGACCGCGAGATCAGTACTTTGGTGCAGGTCGTTCGCGAAAAGGCTGGCGACATCCACGGGATGGATGACATTTGGCAGCTGCACGATTTTTTAAGTGCCCGTCGTCATCAACTCGACGGCAAATATGATGACCGCGAGTCGGCTCTAATTTTTGTATTCTCAAGCTTGGTTAAAGAGGGCTGGCTGAGCCTAGACGAGCTAGATGGGCTAGACGCCGCCAAACTATCTAAAATATCGGCCCTGGTGCGCATGTTGTAGCCTCCGCTAGGCGGGCTGAGGAGCTAATCTAAACCTGGCCCTCGATCAAGCCGCAGGGCTTGTTCGAGGGCCCTGCGTTCCTCAGCTTTTTGCATCAGCGGGGTGAGTTGTTCGGTCGTTAGCTGGGTCAGTAAGCTTAACCCGTTGCCGTCTAACCCCTTCAGCAGCATGTCGACACACCAGGTGATGCGGGCCTGCTCAAGGGTGGGGCGGTGGCCCGCCGGGGCGGTAATGTTGGCCGTGACATCAGCCCAGAGCTGACGGATTAAGACGGGGGTTATGGGCTGCCCCGCTGGCCCTAGAAACATCGCCCCTGAGCTGTCGCTGCGACTTTTGAGCCAGCGGGTGAGGGGGTTTTTGGTGTAGGTGCCGTAGCGGTATCCCAGAATCCACTGGTTTAAGGGCACCTGGCGGGGGCTAGCCCCCACCTGCAGGATATGCTGGCGCTGGTCGTATACCGCATTTACCCGCTTGAGCTGAGCAATTTCTTCGGGGCTGAGCCCGGCCCCAAACAGCACGTAGACCAATGCATAGGGCTGAATGCCGGCCTTGCGCGCCGCCTGCATAATCTGGTGCACCACTGGCGCAGGCAGATCGGTAGCGTTGCCGAGGGGCAACGGGTCAGCCGGAAGCGGCCAGCTTTCCCCCCCTACCGCCTGCGGGGCCAGCAACCAGCGCACCAGCTTATCCACGAGGGCGTCTCGACTGGGCCAGAGGCCGTGGTATGCGGTGGTGCCGTCGATGGCGGCATAGCCCACCAGCAGGGCAGTAACCAGGCTGGCCATGTCTGCCGTCGTTAGGGATGAGCCAGGAACCGCCCCCTGGGGCCAGATGGCATTGAAATAATCCACGGTAAATTGGTGAACATTCTGCACCCCCCGCCCCACAGCCTGCTGATTTTCTAAGGAAAACTGCCCCGCTTCCCCCACCACTGACCGCACTAGTTCCGAGAGCTGGTCGAGGGTATCCAGGTATTTGGTCAAAAAGGTTCTAAGGGCTTGATCCGAAGGCTGCTGCCCCAGGGCTTCGCGGTCAAAACAGCCATCCAGGTTGGCCAGCACCTCCGCTTCTTCCATGATGGCGGAAAGCAAGCCGTGCTTGCTACCAAACTGACGAAAAAGCGTGACTTCATTAACATCGGCCAGGTCAGCGACCTGACGCGTGGTGGTGGCGGCTACCCCCTGGTTAGAAAAGAGCTGAAAGGCCGCATCCACAAGCCGCTGCCGAGCTGATTTACGTTGGGCTGCCATAGAAAAAAGAAAGTAACACTTGCATCTTACCCGCGAAATTGCTACGCTGATCATGCAAGTGTTACTTGCATCGTGCTCCAGGCCACAATTGCGGCGGCTGGGGCCGGGATCCCCCACTGTCCACCGCTTCGTCTGGGCCTAGGCGAAGCTCGTATCTTCGACCCTTCAACAAGGATTTTCCATGACTCCATTGATTACTCAACCGTCCCCACCGCCAGGAATGGCCCGGCTAGACTGGGGCGTATTCAGCTTCTTTGCCCTCATCCATGGCGTGGCGCTACTGGCCCCCTGGTTCTTCTCCTGGTCGGCCCTGGGGATAATGGTAGTGCTGCACTGGTTGTTTGGCAGCATTGGCATTTGTCTGGGCTACCATCGCCTGCTCACCCACCGCAGCCTGGCGGTGCCCAAGTGGCTAGAATATGTCTTGGTTACGGTAGGTGCCGCAGCGCTCCAGGGGGGGCCGATTTTTTGGGTGGCGGGGCATCGCCAGCACCATCTTTACACCGAGGATGCGGATAAAGATCCCTATGCTGCCAGTCGTGGGTTCTGGTGGAGCCATATGCTGTGGATGCTGTATCCCCATCAGTCGGTTTTTGACCGCAGTGTCTACCGCAGCTTTGCCCCAGACATTGCCCGCGACCCCTACTATACCTGGCTAGACCGCTATTTTTTGTTGCTGCAACTTCCCCTGATGGTGGGGCTCTATGCCCTGGGTGGCTGGCCGTTTGTCATTTACGGCGGGTTTCTGCGCATTGTTACCCTATGGCACTCGACTTGGCTAATTAACTCGGCCACCCACATGTGGGGCCAGCGGCGCTTTCACGTCAGCGATGGCTCTCGCAACCTGTGGTGGACAGCCCTAATTACCTACGGCGAGGGATGGCACAATAACCACCACGCCTTTCCTAACGTGGCCCAGGCGGGCTGGCGCTGGTGGGAACTTGATGTCACCTGGTGGGCCATTCGGGGGCTAGAGCGGCTGGGGCTGGCCCAGCGGGTAGTGCGCCCGCCGGCCGAGGCCCTGGCCCAGTTACGGTAGGCATTTGGCGATCAGCTGATCGACCCAAAGGCTGTCGATGGTGGCCCGCAACCGCTGCTGCTGCCGTTGTAGCTGCTGATCGCACTGATCAGGCTGCAGGCGGGCCACCAGACAGTCGGCTTCATCAATCAGCAGGTTAAGCAAGGGTTCGGCCTCGGCCTGGCACAAGATTTCTGCCAGGCGGGCGGCAGCGGCGGTGTCGAGGGTGGGGCGCAGGGCCAGCTGGCAGTATTCGTAAACCGTGGGTCGATAGGCCAGGGCGCTATTGACCCATTCGTCACAATCGGGCATGGAAATTCTCCTCAGCCACGGGGGATCATGCAGATATTTCATCGGGCTGGGCCTCCTCCGCTCGAACAACGCCCTAGCGGGGAATGGCCCAGGCCTCAACCACCACAAAGGGTACCAAACCATCGCTAACGTAGCTCACGATGACCTAGCCCAAATGGCTTTGCTGTAGGGTTAGTGCCCCCCGACTGGGAATCGTGACGGCGAATTTATAAAGGTTTGGTGAGTTGGTTGGCCTCCGCCATTAAGGTTTTGTCAAGCAGCACTTTGGTTAAGACCAGCCGGGCTTGAGGGTGGTTCCCGCTGCCCCTAAGCCGCTACCAGAGAGCGTACCAGGCTTTCAAACAGGGGTAACCCATCCACCCCACCCAGCAGCGGATCGGCGGCCCGTTCGGGGTGGGGCATAAGGCCCAGCACGTTGCCCTGGCGGTTGCACAGCCCGGCAATGCTGTGGAGCGACCCGTTGGGGTTGTGGGCCGGGTCAACGGTGCCGTCGGGGCCGCAGTAGCGCAGCACGATTTGACGGTTGGCCTCTAGTTCAGCCAGGGTAGATTCGTCGGCAAAGTAGCAGCCCTCGCCGTGGGCAATGGGTAGGGTAATCACCTGGTTAGGGCGGTAGTGGTGCATCCAGGGCAGGTCGGTGCGCTCGACCTGAAGGGAGACGCGATCGCAGATAAACCGCATGTCGCGATTGCGCACCAGCGCCCCCGGCAGCAGCCCCACCTCGGTCAAAATTTGAAAGCCGTTGCAAATGCCGAGCACGGGCCTGCCCTTCTGGGCGTGCTCAACCGTCGCTTGCATGGCCGGAGAAAATCGGGCGATCGCCCCGCAGCGCAGGTAGTCGCCGTAGCTAAAGCCGCCGGGTACCACCACGACGTCAAGATCGGCCAGGTCGCGGTCTTCGTGCCAGACCATGCGGGTGGGCTGCTGCAACAGGTCGCGGGTCACATAGGTGACGTCGCGATCGCAGTTAGCCCCCGGAAAGACAATCACGCCAAATTTCATCATCACCAACCTTAGACAGCAGCATTAAGCGGGTACACCAGGGCCAAAAACGGCACCAGAAACCGGGAAAACTTTTGCCAAAAACCCGTATCCCTAGGTCGCCGCCGCCAGCGCCTGGAGCTCAAACCGATAGTTCTCGATGACGGGATTGGCCAACAGCTGATCACACATGCGATCCAGCTGTTGATTGGCGGCCTCGTCGTGCTCAGCCGCTAGGGTGAGCTCAATGTATTTGCCGATGCGAATCGGGCCCACGTTGTCGTAGCCCAGGTGGGCCAGGCCAGCCTGCACCGCGGTGCCAGCCGGGTCTAACACCGAAGGCCGAAGCGTGACATAGATACGGGCACTGTACTGGGGCACGGTAGACTCCGCTAGGGGCAGGTAACATCAAGGAAGCAAGCCTCCTCATCCTACCGTATCCCCTAATTGATAAGATAAGGGCAGAACCAGCGAGCCATTGCCGTGCGACGAACCCGCAACCAAGACAAGATATTGACCGCGCTGCGGGGGCTGAGCCAGCCCGTTTCAGCCCAGGCTCTCTATGTGGAAATGCGCCAGGGGGGCGTAGTCATGGGGCTGGCCACCGTCTACCGTTCCCTCGATGCCCTGAAGCTAGAGGGGGCCGTGCAGGTCCGCACGCTGCCCAGCGGGGAGGCGCTCTACAGCCTACCCCAGGAGGATCGCCATCACCTTACCTGCCTCCAGTGCGGCAACACCATTGCCATTCACGAATGCCCGGTGCACGACCTCGAACAGCAGCTGCACCAGGCCCACCAGTTTCGGATTTTTTATCACACCCTGGAGTTTTTTGGCCTCTGCCCTCGCTGCCAGGCCGAGCTACCGGCGGTTTAGCCACCTGGCGTTCGCCAGAGAAAAAGGAGCTTTGAGCAATGTTTAGCCCAATGCCCTGGATGGCCCTGGGGGGTCGAGTCGGCGTAGCCGTTTTGCTCGGTGCTATGGTCGGCTGGGAGCGAGAACTCGATCAAAAAGCGGCGGGCCTGCGCACCAATATGCTGGTCAGCTTAGGCTCGGCGCTGTTTGTTTTGGTGGCTATTCAGAGTGGTTTGGCCGCGGCCGACCCCAGCTCCCTAGGGCGGTGCTTGCAGGGGGTAATTACCGGCGTCGGGTTTGTGGGGGCGGGGTCAATTCTGCGCGAGAAGCATGTCCGGGGGTTGACCTCGGCAGCGGCCGTGTGGGTTTCCGCTGGCCTAGGGATGGCGGCGGGGCTGGGGCAGTGGCCGCTGGGGCTGATGGCGGCGGTGCTATCCATAGTGATTTTGCGGGTGGTGAAGCGGCTAGAACATCGGGCCGCTCAGCGATCGCAGAACTGATGGGTTGACGCCTGCTACGGTTGACGAGTCTGTTTTGGAATGGCCCTCAATCAGGCTGGTGGGCATTGGCCATCCTACAGCCTATAAAGGCTTACGGCGATTCACGCCGCTAACGTCAGGGCCGTTTATTTATCCCTGATTTGCTGGGGCAAACACTGTGCGTCACAATCTTTTAGGGCGAACACCGTTCGCCCTTACCCAGTGCGTTTGTTTTGCATTGGGGGTATGCTACCCGGACGGGATCTTATATCAAATCCGAGTCCCATTCGCGTGACTCCCAACAGGCCAACCCGTAGGAGCAAATGGCATTTGCCCTGCTGAATCGGGGGTAGCCAAGCCAAATTTAGTCTTACACCGTGGCGGGAATTTTGACCCCCGAGAGAATTCCTTCCTTCTGAGCCATGTACAGCATCAGGTCGATTACCCGCATGGAGTAGCCCCACTCGTTGTCGTACCACGACACCACCTTAAAGAAGTGGCTGTTGAGGGCAATACCCGCCTCGGCATCAAAGATGCTGGAGTGGGGGTCAGAGACGAAGTCGGTGGAGACCACCGGGTCAGTGGTGTAGCCCAAAATACCCTGCATGGGGCCATCGGCGGCGGCCTGCATGGCGGCGCAAATGGCCTCGTAGGTGGTGGCGGTGGCGGTCTTAAAGGTCAGGTCTACCACCGACACGTTGGGGGTGGGCACCCGCAAGGCCATGCCAGTGAGCTTGCCCTTGAGCTCGGGCAGCACCAGGCTAACCGCCTTAGCCGCCCCGGTCGAAGAGGGGATAATATTCTGCCCCGCCCCGCGACCGCCCCGAAAGTCTTTCTTAGAGGGGCCATCCACCGTGGGCTGGGTGGCAGTAGCGGCATGAACCGTGGTCATGAGCCCTTCCGCCAGGCCAAAGCTGTCGTTGAGAACCTTGGCGATCGGGGCCAGGCAGTTGGTGGTACAGCTAGCGTTAGAGACGATGATATCACTGGCGGGATCAAAGGTTTCGTGGTTAACCCCCACCACCAGGGTGTGCACTTTCTCAGGATCTTTAGTGGGGGCCGAAAGAATCACCCGCTTGGCCCCGGCGTCAATGTGCTGGTGGGCAGTGTCGAAGGTGGTGAACAGGCCGGTCGATTCCACCACGTAGTCGACGCCCAGGTCTTTCCAGGGCAGCTCAGTGGGGTTACGCATCGACATGCAGGGCACCTTTTTGCCATCCACGATGATGCCGTCTTCCACCGCTTCGACCGTGCCGTCGAAGCGGCCATGGGTCGAGTCGAATTTGAGCAAATAGGCCAGGTTAGCCGGGGGCACCAGGTCGTTAATGCCGACAAACTCAATATTGGGGTTTTTGATGCCGCCCCGAAACACCAGCCGACCAATGCGGCCAAACCCGTTAATACCGACTTTTAAAGTTGTCATGGGAGAGAGTCCTTAGCGAGGTGTGCAGTTGATCAGGTGGACAGGGTGGGATTGAAGTCTGGAGCCGATGGGTGAGGTCTTTAATTATGTAATCGGCAAATGACCGGGAAGGCGTAGATTTTTGCTTTTCTTTCAGAGTTGAGCGGGAGGGATGGCGAGATGACGGCATACGGAGAGGGTGAAGGGGAAGGAAGTAAAGGGGTGGAGGGGTGAGGGTGAGGGGTTTGGTGGCGGGCATCCTAGGCAGGAGATGGGGCTGTCCTAGCCTGGGATGTGTCACACTCACCCCTGCTTTTTGGGGTGAACCCCGGTACAGTACGTTAGAGCTAACACATTAACGCTTGATTAACTCGCCAAGTCCAGCACTTGTTCCTCCACTCTGGTTAGCCTATGTCTTTAGCACTCCTCCAAGAGCGGTTAGATCGCTACTATCGCCAGGTCAAGACGGTGATTTTATCGCGGCAGCACCCGGTGAGTGGCCTGTTGCCCGCCAGCACGGCGGTGAACGTGCATGGCAACTATACCGATGCCTGGGTGCGCGACAACGTATACAGCATTTTGGCGGTGTGGGGGGTGGCCCTGGCCTATCGGCAGCTCGACGATGACCAGGGGCGCACGGTGGAACTGGAACAAAGCGTGGTGAAGCTGATGCGGGGGGTGCTGCTGGCCATGCTGCGCCAGACCGAAAAAGTCGAGCGCTTTAAAGACCGGCAGGATCCCCTGGCGGCACTCCACGCCAAGTACGACACCGCCACGGGCAATCCTGTCGTCGGGGATGACGAATGGGGCCATTTGCAGCTTGATGCCACCTCGGTATTTTTGCTCATGCTGGCCCAGATGACCGCCTCCGGGCTGCAAATCGTCTTCACCCAGGACGAGGTTAACTTTGTGCAAAACCTGGTCTACTACATTGGCCGCGCCTACCGCACCCCCGACTACGGCATTTGGGAGCGGGGCAACAAACTCAACCACGGCAAGCCTGAGCTCAACGCCAGCTCCGTGGGCATGGCCAAGGCGGCGCTGGAGGCGCTGCGGGGCATCAACCTGTTTGGCATGCGGGGGGGGCAGGCGGCGATTATCCACGTGCTGACGGATGAGATTGCCCGCGCCCGCATTACTCTAGAGTCGCTGCTGCCCAGGGAGTCGGGGTCTAAGGAAGTGGACGCGGCCCTGCTCAGCGTCATTGGCTTCCCGGCCTTTGCCATTGAAGATGCCGACCTGGTGCGCCACACCCGGCAGAAAATTGTTGATAAGCTCCAGGGCACCTACGGCTGCAAGCGGTTTCTGCGAGACGGCCACCAGACCGTGATCGAAGATCATACCCGGCTGCACTATCAGCCCTCGGAGCTGAAGCAGTTTGAGCACATCGAGTGCGAATGGCCGCTGTTCTTTACCTATCTGTGGCTCGACAGCCTGTTTGCGGGGGATAGCGACCAAATTCAGTTTTACCAAGCCCGCCTGGCGGCCCTCACCGTAGAGCGCGACGGGGTGGCGCTGCTGCCGGAGCTGTACTACGTCCCGGCCGAGGGGCTTGACCTGGAACGGGAGAAACCCGGTAGCCAGCCCCGACAGCCCAACGACAACCTGCCCCTGGTCTGGGCCCAGAGCCTTTACATGCTGGGCCAGCTGATGCACGATGGTCTGCTCAAGCCCGAGGAGCTAGACCCCCTGGGTCGCCACCGGCGGGTGGGCGAGTATCGCTACCCGGTGGTGCAGGTGGCGCTGCTGGCGGAAGACAAAACCCTACAGGAGGAGCTGGGCACCTACGGTTTGCCGACCCAAATTCTGGAGGAAATTGCCCCGGTGCAGGTGTTTCCGGCCACGGAGCTGTCGGCCATCTATGCGGAAATCGGCAAAAACGACAAGCTGGGCCTGAGCGGACGCCCGATTCGCCGGTTGCGCAGTCTGACCACCTCCCGTATTTTTCGGGTGCAGGGGGCACCAGCGGTGTTTTTGCCCTCGTTTTTGGATCAGCAGCGGTTTTATCTCACCCTCGACTACCACTTTTTAGTCGCCCAAATGCGCAGCGAACTGGCCTACATCTACGACCACTGGCGCGAACCGGGGCGACCCACGGTAACCCTGCTGCTGACCCACGCCATGTTTCAAATGGGGCACAGGCCCATTCACCAGTCGCCCCTGCTGGCGCTCATGCAGGACATGATGACCGGCCGCTGCGAGCATGTGCCGGTGAAGGTGGGGCCGCTGCACCAGCTGATGCTGACCGCCAATCAAGAAAGAGTCGATCATCTCCACGGCTACCAGGTAGGCAGCACTTCCGTGGGCTATAACCCTCTGTGGACGGCCTACCTGGGGTTTGAGCCCGATCGCGATGGGCCGCTGTCGTCCCTCGAAGAGGTGGATCTAGAACAGGAAACGGATCTGGATCGGCTGCTCAGCCAGCTGCGGGAGTCAACCAACGTGTACGAGCAAATCGAGCTGCTCAGCACCCTCAAGCATCTGCGGGGGCTGGCCTTTAACACCGGCCTAGGGGGCCCAAACCGCAGCATTACCGTCGAAAATCTGCTCGATGAAATCTACGCCAAGGCCAGCCAGCTTGAGCAGTGGGACATTCTGCGGCGGGCGGCGGGGCTGCTCGAAAAGGCCGATATCACCCTCTCCGACGCGGTGACGGAGCTGCTGGTGCGCCAGAAGCAAATTTCCGTGGGTAAATCCTATAGCGAAGATTCACTGATTACTGAACCCATGCCCCATGGGGAAATTGTGGAGAAAATCCGCACCTTTTGCGGTGACGACGTGCGCGACCACGTGCTCACCCAGGAAACCCTGATTGACCTGAGCATTTTAATTAAGGCCGAACCCACCCTGTTCGACGGGCTGCTGACTCTGCGGGTGGGCTACCTGCTGCTGCTGGTCACCAGCGAGCTAGCGCGGGAGCTAGATATTCCCCAGGATGAGGCCTACGGCCACCTGCTCAGCCTCAGCCCCCAGGATCTTAAAACCCGGCTGCGGCAGGTTTTAGCGGGCTTCGGCGGGCTCAATCAAACCATCTTTCAGCGCGAGTCGCTGCACATTAAGCCCCATGCCGATATCAACTGGCAGGTAATTCCCGACGATATCGAACCGTCTCCGGTGGAGGCCGAGGCCGAGCCCACCCCTCAAGACTGGTGGCGCAAGCGCCGCATTGATGGCGAAATTACCCGCATTCCTGAGGAGTTTTATACCAAGGTTTGGGAGGTACTGAAGCGCTCAAAGGGGATTGTAATTGGCAATAAATTTGACCGCAAAAACCGCCTGGATAGTGATTTAATTCTGTCGGAAATGACCCCCGGCGAGCAAAATTTTGAGCGCTACATTACCCACCTGCTGAGCAAAATTCAGGCCCCAGAATATCGCCACGTTAACCTCGAAGCCCTGCGCGAGATGGGAGAAATTTTTAAGGTCAACCCCGATTTATATTTCGAAGACTACATCTATCTAGACGTGCTGATTGGCCACGCGGTGCGCATGGGCTGGCTCGACTACCAGCCCGACCGCGCCCCAGCCTACGAATACGACAAAGCCGCCGCCTGGCAGGCCTTTTACCAGCTGCCTCCGGCCCAGTGCGCCACCTACATCGCCATGGCGCTCCAGTTTTTGACGGTGCTGGGCGAGTCGGAGGAGGCGATCGCCCAGCTAGACGAAGTGGCCTGAGCATCTACACCAACTTTGCTTTACCGGATCCTGGCTTGAACCCGGAGATCTTGAGGGCGAACGGCCGTTCGCCCCTACAGATGGGGGCAATTCAATCGGGTGGGGGGGTAGACATGACCCGCTGGCGGCATGGGGCTGAATATCCTGGCAAATTACAGCGCTGGCCAGATAGCTGAGGACAGGGTTGGCGGATCAAGCCATAGCTGGGAGGCGATCTGGCTCGCCATCGCCACTCTGATCGCGCTGGGTTGGCTGTGTTTTAACCGAGGTGGCGATGGATATAATCCGTAAAACTAAGGTTATCGGGCTAGCTTGTAAACATCTGTAACGCATCCGTACGGCCGTGATTTCCCTGGGCACCTTACAGAGGCAAGCTTTATTCCGAGCACATGCCCCATGATTAATCCAGAATCGGCCGCTTTAATCACCCTAGACGGCGAAGATATCTCTATTAGCCAGGCATTCTCTTATTTACGGCTGTTTGGTCGGCTCCAGCCTTTTATTCACGACCTGCTGAGCTACCACGTGCTGCAACAAGAGATGCAGGCCAACCCGGCCCTGGTGGTGACCACCAACGAGCTGGGCCAGACGGTGCTGGATTTTCGGGTCAGGCAAAACCTGACTGACCCCAGCCAGTTTGGCGACTGGCTCACCCGCCAGGGCAGCGACTATCCTACCTTTGAAAGCCAGGTGGTGGTGGGCCTCAAGCTCGAAAAGCTGAAGCAGCAAATTTTAGACCGCCAGCTGCCCGACTACTTTGCAGAACACGGCCAGGATTTTGACTACGTTGAGCTGTCCTACATCGTGGCGGCCCGCGAAGATCTGGCCCACGACATTAAAGGCCGGATCGACGCGGGCACTAGCTTCGAGCAGATTGGCTACGACCACCCCCTCGACGCCGAGCAAACCGTCGTGGTCAAGCGCGACCTGCTGCGCCGCCACAAGCTGCGGGAGGAGATTAAAGCCGCCCTGGCCGAGGGGGCTAACCCTGGCCAGTTAGTCGGCCCCATCCCCATGGGCGCGCGCTGGTGCATTTTTCGCCTAGAGCAGCTGATGCCAGTGGTGCTCGATGACCAGATTCGCCAGGAGCTGAAGGAGCTGTTCTTTAACCAGTGGATGGCGGAGAGAATTGCCCAGCTTCAGGTTGGCCCCAGCGGACAACCTGAAACTGGCGACAGTACTCCAGGGCAACCGGAAGCCGAGCGGGTTGAAGCGCTCTCTATTTAGAGTATCGACTAGAAACAGCAGCTGGGTTAATTCGAGGCAATAGCTCAAGAAGCTAAGCATACCGTCGAAGCAACCCGGTTGCTTGCCACTAACCTGTCACAACTACTCCCTGGTTCAGATCCTTCCAGTCTCTGAACAAAGCGTCCTTGTTTGTTTCCAAGGACCGCAAAGGCAGCCCCCGCCTCATCATCTCTGCCTGCGTTAACCCATTATTGGATCCGAATCATGTTTGATACCACTGGCGCTTTCCTGCCCACTGGGCTGGTTTTTGTCGATTCCTCCATTGAGGATTACCCAGGGTTAATCGAGAGTATTGGGGCTAAGCTACCTGCTTACCAAACCAGTATCTACACGCTTGATGCTCTGACTGATGGGGTGCAGCAAATTAGCCAAACGCTGGCGCTGTATAGGGAAGGCACGGTGTCATCGATCCACGTATTTTCTCACGGGGAGGCGGGGCAGTTGCAGTTGGGCACGACGGCTCTCAATAGCCACAGCCTAAGCGGATATCGGGATGATTTACTCGGTTGGCAAAGCGCCCTAACCACCGATGCCGACCTGCTGTTTTACGGCTGCAATGTGGCCCAGGGAGATGACGGGCGCAGCTTTATCGATCAACTCAGCACCCTGACCAGTGCCGACGTCACAGCTTCCAACAACGTCACCGGAAACGTAGCCTATGGCGGCGATGACTGGCTATTAGAGTACCAAACCGGGGCCATTGAGGCCCAAAGTTTTACGGGCGATACTAGCCTAAAAACAACGCTAGGAAGGCTCACCTTTACCAGCAATAAGCTTCTGCTTGAGGATGCTGGGCTACCGACAGATAACCGTTTTTCCATTGAAGCTACCGCGAGTCAGCTCATCATCACCGATACTAACTCTACTAGCTCGCTAACGGCTGGTACTGGAATTTCTGATTTAGATGGCTCTGGCAACTCTATTACCGTTGCCTGGTCTGCCCTGGCTGGGATGAAGACCTTTGAAATTGACACTGGCTCTGGCCATGACAGCGTTACGTTTAAGTCAAATCTATTCTTGAGCGGGGCCAACTTAGATGTGACTGCTGAAACCATCACGGTTCAGAGCAATATTACAATATCAACGCGGCAGGTAGTGGCAGGTAGCGATCATACTACAGCTGCTTCTATTGGCAATTCCGGTCGGATTTACTTCACAGGCAAAAATCCCATTGATCTGGGCGGCAGCATTACGGCAGGGCAATCCGTAGAGAATATTTCCATTGGGGCTGGAGCCAAATTGCTTACCCATGTTGAGGCTAGTGCAACCCACAAGGCTGCTGATATTTGGTTAAATGCCCGCTACTTTGCCAATGCCGATCTGGAAAATTTACTGCCCACCAACTGGCCGACTAAAACAACCGCTATCAATATTGGCGAGAATGCAGTTGTTAAAGCCGCCAACATTATTATCAAATCGCAGGCCGAGGATAAAACCTTCAGCGAACTGATTGGGGCCGATTCGCAGGTTGACAACTTTGTGATTGGCCCTCTGCAAAACCGCATTGCAGAAGCTGTTGCGTTGCCCGTTAAGTTGCTGGTTAGGCAGTCTGAGGCCTCTGTGACAGTTAATTCTGGGGTGCAGTTGCTGGGGTCGGCGGGGGTCAGCGTCGAGGCTGTAGCTACAACCCAGAGTAAGGGACTGGCCAAGAATAGCTATGTTAGCGTGGGCTATGTGCAGGCCAATGCCACAGCTAGGGTGAACATTCTAGGCGGAGTCACCATCAACGCTGGGGAAGCGGTCAAAATTGGCTCCGAAGGCAATGCTGAAGCGTCCATCAAAACTCAGACAGAGGGAACTAAGGAAAGCTCTTTTGGCCTTTCCTTAGCGATTGATCACACCAATATTGTCTCCCATACCACGATCTCTCAGGGTGCCACCATTGTTTCTGGCAAAACTACAAACGTTGTCGCCCTGGGCAACAATACTACTGAGGCTGGTGCTTCGTCAAAGACCAGTCAGGCAGGCAAACTTAGTTTTGGCTTCGGGATTACGCTGACGGATACCGACATCAAAGCCGACGTTGATGGAGTTATTACGGCGAACCAAAACCCGGGAGCCATCGTCAAGCTAGAGCTAGACCCCACCCGGGCTGTTACCTACGACTTCAACCCCACCAACACGGTTAACGCCGGTAACAACACTCTAGATTTAACTGGCGTTTCCCATGCCCTGCGGACTGGTGACAAGGTCAAATACTCCACCCAGGCTGGTAGCGCCATTGGCCTTACCAACAATCAACAGTACTATGTGGCTGTCGATACCATCAATCCAAACCTGATTCGGTTTACCAACAGCCGCGCCGATGCTGTTAACGGTACTAATTTTGTCAACCTCACCGGCCCAGGGGCATTGGGCAATAAATCCTTTGCTGTAGCCACGGAGGTGGACAGCACCAGGGATCTGATCAAGGTTAATGGAGACACTAGCTTCACTATTGGTCAAGCGGTTGTTTATCAGGCCTCTGGGGCAAACATCGTAGGGTTGGTTGATGGCCAAACTTACTATGTGGTCACCTACGGCACCGAAAGCGGCAAGCAACTGATTCAGTTGGCCAACGCCGAAGCTGAGGCTCGCCAGGGTATCGTCATTGATATCAACGCGGCAGGGGCCAGCGGCAACCACAGCCTGAAGCCTTTCCATCAGTTGACAACCCTGCTGGTTGATGTAGAAACCGACACCATCGACTTGGCCAAGGTCTATGGTATCCACGACCCCAGCATAACGCCCCATGCCCTGGCCACGGGCGATCAGATTACCTACACCAACCGCCGTGGTACCAGCATTGGAGGTGTCAGCCTGGAAGGGCAATTTGGCCTTAACTCTGGCTTGGTGGATGGTGGCAGTTACTTTATTGTTACCGACCCCAATAATCCCAACATCATTCGCCTGGCTCCCAGCGAGCTGAAAGCCCTTGAAGCCTACGCCAAGCTAGAGGCTAGTCCCTTGGCGGATTTGACTGGTCTGGTCATGAACTTCACCAACGGGGTCACCAACTCCGATGGCAGCACCGCTGTGGCCGCTGTTAACAGCAAGACCTTTGACCCTACTCAAACGGGCATCGTTTTTCCCGATAAGAACACAATTATTTTGGATAACCCCGCCTTTCAGGGGGATGACTTCTTTGGTACCGATGCCAACTTCAGTATTCTGGGGTCTACGTTTTCTCTGGGGCAGGCGGTAGTTTACCAGAGCGGCGGTGGTAGGCCCATCGGTGGGCTGGAGAGCGGCAAAACTTACTACGTCATTACCGCTACTAGTGAAACTAACCTGAGCGGAGATGATCGCTTTGCTAGCAAGCAAATCATTCAGCTAGCGGAAACTGAGAACAAAGCCAAGGCAGGCATTGCCCTGGCCCTCGACCCCACCTCAGCCACCGGGTCTACTCACAGCCTGACTGCCGCCCACGTTATCGACTCTGGGCTGGCAACGGGTATTGGCGTAATTGCTAGCCTCTCCACCTCTGACACGGCCACGGCTGAGTCAAATATGAACGATGGCCCGGAGCCCAGCGGGCCTGATGCCAGTTTTGACGTACTGGAAACGGTCGGTAAAATTTTCTCTGGCCTGGTGAACAAGCCAGAAAATGGCAACGCGGCGCAGAACTCCACCGCTGGCGGCAATACCGCAGGTAGTGGAGGCACGGGTTTTTCAGTATCGGGGGCGCTGGGCTTTGCCTACACCAACCATGATGTGCTGGCCAACGTGGGCCGTAACGCTGTCCTGAAATCTGGAGAGGATCTGGAAGTTACCGCCACTATTGGGCACAAAATTAAGCTCAATGCCGATAGTGATATAGCTGGAGCCGCCAAAACCTCAGGTAGTGCGGCGGTGGTCGTTGGTATCTACAACGATGAGGCTAAGGCCATCGTCAACAGTAACGCCAAGCTTGACGCCGATCGAGCCACGCGGGTGATCGCTGAAGTCAAGTATCCCTACCTGACCCGACCCGACGAATACATTCCCATGAACCTGGGTGAACTAGTTGATCTGGTGAAATCTAACGGTTATGGGGCAGTTAACGATTATATGGATGGCACCCTGGGGTTGAAGTCGAAGCTGCTTAACACCTGGGCCCGGAGTACCGCTTCTGGGGAGAACATTGGCATTTCAGGCAGTCTCAACCTGCTGATTTTCAATAACACCGCTAATGCCATCGTGGCCCCTAACGTCGCCATTAACCAGGATCTGGCCTGGCGCACCCGCAAGCCCGACCTGCAGGATCAAAGCGTCTCCGTAGAAGCCGCCAACTACATGCAGTTGCTTAACCTGACGGGGGTATTTCAGTTTGCTCTGCCGTCGTTGCAGCTTGACTTTCTCAAAGGTCAGGCCAGTAAGCAAGACATCAAGCTGCTGGGGGCCGATGGTAAGTCAGGTATTGGCGGCGCTTTTTTCCTGATGTTTTTAACCAACACTACTCAGGCCCTAGTCGATACCGGCAGCAAGATTTTTTCGGGCGATCGCGGCGGCTTCAACATGAAGGCCGAAGAAGCGATCATGAATTTCAACTTTACCCAGTCGGGGGGCAAGGCCAATGGCAGTTACGGCATTGCTGGAACCTTTGCCTACGTCAACCAGGACAGCACTACCGTAGCCCGCCTGGCAGAAGACACCGACATCACCGGGCGCAGCGTCACCATCTATGCCGGTAGCCTGGAAACCCACATCAACTGGGCGGGAGGCGTGGCCGTGGGCAAAAGTCTGGGGTTTGGGGTGACGGTGGCCATCAACGACATCGACCGCAACACCTTCGCCACTGTCGGCAAGCCCAACCCCCTGGCTACAGGCTTTAATCCCAGCAGTCTGGCTGGCTATCCGGCTCCCTCTATCGGCACCCGCCTTGATGTAACGGACTTTATCAAGGTTGATGCTAAGTCTGATGGCTGGCTAGGGGCGTTCTCAGTAGCAGCAGCGGTAGCCGATGGTAATCCCAAACCACCCACAAAAGCTAAAACGGGCGACACCGGCAGCGGTGGAGCGGCCACCGGCAACTCAGCCAAGCCGACCTCGGCCATTGGGCTGTCGGGTAACGTGTCCTACAACCAGGTGACCGACCATGTTCAAGCCTTGGTGTATGATGCCGGGCTGGTAAGGGCCAAGCTGGTAGATATCACCGCCCTGAACGAAACCGACCTCTACGCCATTGGTGGGGCCGTCGCCTTTGCCAAGGCAGCTCCGGGCAAAACCTCTGTGGGGCTGGCTGGGGCAGCGGGGTGGAATGAAGTAGGCGGCACGGCCAAAGCCTACATGTATGGCCAGGGTAGCGGGCAGCGCCTCACCCTCACCGCTGACCAGCTTCGGGTAGATGCCAAGAGCGACGGCAATATCTTTGCTATTACCGCTGGCGGCTCCGGAGCCATGGGGGGGCAAACCAATGTATCGTTGGCCGGGTCTTTCTCCTACAACCAGATTAACCAGATCACCAGCAGCTTTGTAGAGGGTGTTAATGCCACCCTGAGTAGCGGCCTAGGGGCGCAGCCGGTACAGTTAGATAGCCCTGGCCAGGTGCAAACCCATAGTTCTCGGTTTGATGCCATCGCCTTTGCAAACAGTCTGGGCTGGACGACAGGCACCGCCGTTAGGTACGACAATGGTGGCGGCAACAGCATTGTCGGCCTGAATACCAGTACCACCTACTACGTGGTGGTAGACCCTACTAACTCTAAGCTACTGCGGCTAGCTAGTGATAGCGCTGGCACTAACCTCCTTACCCTCAACCCCAACAGCGCAACGGGCAATGGCCACCGGCTTTACCTAGCCAATACCCCCACCAGCACCACTGTCATTGATTTAAAGGATGAGTATGGCTGGTCTACGGGCGATGCCGTGGTCTACAGTAGCGGCAACGGTCAGGCCATCGGCAACCTGGAGGATGGCGAAACCTATTACGTCATCAAGGTTTCCGATACGGAACTGCGGTTGGCTAAAACCTCCGGTGGTAGCGCCATCATCATGGACTTTACTAAGGCCACGGGGGGTCAGCACTCGTTACACCGCAAGGCCAGCGATGGCAACTCCTACAGCCTGTTTGAATTTACCCCGATAGAAGAGCGGGCCTTTGCCCTTGCTCAAGTAGAAACAACGGAGGTCATTGCTCTGGCCCAACCCCACGGGTTTACCACCGGCCAAGCTCTCACCTACGACAATGGCGGTGGCACCAGCCTAGGCGGACTTACCCACGGCAGCACCTACTACGCTATTGTCGAGGCCAGCAACCCCAACCGCTTCCGGTTAGCTAAATCCGAGTTTGATGCTGCCCTGGGCTTTGCCATTAGCCTCGATGCGGCGGTTCTGACTGGCACAAACCATCAGTTTTTGCCCCAGGCCCATCGGGTTAAAGCCGAAGACACCTCGAGCATTTTCTCCATAGCGGGCACGGCCAGCGTTAGCCTGGGGTCTACCCAAAGTGGCGGCGGGTTTGGCTTTGGCTTCGCCTGGAACGACATTCAAAACAGCACAGAAGCGGTCATTAAGACCTCCCAACTGGAGTATGCCAACTCGTTGCAGGTGCTAGCCCAAAACGACAGTAAGATTCAAACCGTCAGCGCCTCCGTGGGGGTTTCCCAGGCGCAGCAGACAGCAGCAACCATTGCGGGAACCGCCAGCGTTAACCAGATCGACAACCTGACTCGCGCCCAGGTAATCGGCAGCACCCTACGAGGCTTGAGCGGCGGCGTGGGCGGAGCCACTCGCATCCTGGCCCAGGATCAGGCCACCATTCAGTCGGTCTCTGGCGCGGTTTCGGTGGCGATTTCGGGATCTGGGGCATCCCTGGGCTTTGGGGCGGCGGTGGCCTACAACGCTATTGGCCATCGCTCTGGCCATCACACCCTGGCCACGGTCGAAAACTCGACGCTGACGGTGGATAGCCTAACCGTGAAGGCTACGGGTGAGCAGCTAATCCAGTCCATTGCGGCTTCGGTGGCGGCAGCAGTGTCGGGCAAAGCCGCCGTTTCCCTGGCGGGGGCCGTGACCATCAACGACCTGGAAGGGCTGAGAATTCAGGGGTCGATTACCGGCTCCACCGTCACCACGGTCAAGGCCATTCAGGTGAGCGCCGACAACCGCTCAGAAATCAACTCGATCGCGGGTCAGGTGGCGATCGCCATTGGTTCCAAAGGCGGCGGGGCCCTGGGGGCAGCGGTAGCCGTCAACGACATTGGTGATGGCACCGATCCGGTGCAGGTCAGCGCCTTCATCGGCAGTTCTACGGTCACCTCCACGACCGGAGCCATTGATGTGCTGGCCACCTCCAGCGCCAAGATCTGGACGATTTCTGCTGGGGTGCAGGCGGCAGGCGGGGCGGCCTTTGGGGGATCTCTGGGGGTTTCTCTCTCCCTCAACACCATCGAAACGCGGGTGAGTGCCTACATCGCCAACAATTCAGCAGTGACGGCAGAAACTGGGCTCACCCTCAAAGCTGAAGATCAATCGCTGATTCAAGCCCTGGCGGGGCAGGCGGCGATCGCCGTGGGCAAAATCGCCCTGGCCATTGGTACCGCCATTGCCGAAAACGACATTAAGAACACCATCACCGCCTACATTGCCGACAGCACCGCCCAGGCTAAGACCGGCAGCTTGACCGTGAGCGCCAAATCCACGGCGACGATTGAATCCCTCTCGGCAGTAGGTGCGGTTTCGGCGGGCAAGTTCTCGGGTTCGGCGGCGGTGCCGGTTTCCCACAACCAGATTCGCAACACCATCGAAGCCCGCCTTACCAACGCGGCGATGGTGAGCGGAGCGGCGGGAGTCAGCCTGCTGGCCAGCGATGAATCCACCATTAAGTCGCTGTCGGGCGGGGCGGCGATCGCCATCAGCATCGGCGTTGGGGCCGGGGTGGCCAGCGCCTACAACAACATCGACAACACGGTGCGAGCCTACAGCAGCGCCAGCAACCTGAGCTCCAGCGCCGGGAACGTGCTGATTTCTGCCGACGCCAGGGGGACAATCCAAACCATTGCCGCCTCCTTTGGGGCCAGCGGCATTGCGGGTGTAGCCGGTTCCATCGCCATTAACGAAATGGCCAACCAGGTGACCACCTACAGCAGCGGCGGCACCATCACGGCCTGGGGCAGCGTCGGCCTCTTTAGCCAGGCCCGCAACAGCATCGACACTAAGGGCGGCTCGATTGGGGGCGGAGCCGTGGGGGCGGGCGGCACCGTCGTCGTCAACAATATTGACAACCAGACGAAAGCCTATAGTCTGGGCACCACCATTACCGCCAGGGGTCAGGAAACGCTGACCCTGCCCAAGGAAAACCCCACCGCGGCCGCCACGACTATTCGGGGTCTGGGCGTGGTCGCCATCAACACCGAGGATATTGAGGTTCTCGTCGGCACCGCTTCCCTGGGCGGGATTGGTTTAGCCGCCACCGTCGCAGTGAACTCGGTGCAAAACCTCACCGAAGCCTCGATTCAAGGGGGCAGCGTCAACGCCAACCTGGCCGACGGGCATCCAGACCAGTCGGTGCTGGTCAACGCCTACAACAATACGCGGCTGGATGTGACCGTCGGGGCCGTCGCCCTGGGGGGCAGCGCCGCCGTGGGGGCCAGCCTCGATGCCAGCACAATTAAAAACACGACCAGCGCCTTCATCGGCGCTAACACCACCGTCAACGCCAATCGAGACATTACGGTCAAGGCCCTGGCCGAGAAAACGGTGGATTCCCTCGCGGTGGCTGGCGGCGGGGGTGGAATTGCGGGGATCGCAGGCTCGGTATCGGTGCTTAACGTTGGGGCCGCTATCTCTGGCGATGGCCGTGACGCCACCAGCGGCATTACCGGCATCTTGACCGATCAGGCCACCGAGATTAACCAGTACAGCGGCAAAATCAGCGTTGATACCGCCTCTGTCAATGGCGAGTTCAACCCCGCCGCCACCGTTAATAATGCCACCCAGGCCTTTGTGGGCAGCGGCGCAACTCTCCAGGCGGGCAACGCCATCACGGTGGATGCCGACGAAATCACCGATTTGGATATTGTTGCGGGTGCGGCGGGCATCGGCGGCACCCTGGGGGTCGGCGGCGCGGTTGGGGTGGCGAACATCACCCACAACGTTTTGGCCTATGTGGGCAGCACGGCGCAGCTTAGCGCCAACGGCACGGTTAGCATCGACGCCCGCAGCGACGTCGGCAAAGGCAGTGACGCAACCGCAATTGCCACCTATGTGGGGGCTGCGGGGGCCGTTGGCCTGGGGGCGGGGGTCAGCCTGCTCACCGTCACCAACAATGCCTCGGCCTACCTGGCGGCGGGGGCCATTGTCACCCGGGCCAATGCCCTGAACATTCTCGCTACCACCGATGCGGTGCTGGAGGCCGAGGCAAAGGGCGGCTCGATCGGGGCGGTGGCGGTGGGCGTGCTGTTTACCGATATTGCGGTCAGGGGAGTTACGGAGGCCTACATTGGCAACGACGCCCAGGTGGGCCAAACAGGCGTTGTCAACGCCGTCAATGTGGAGGCTAACTCCAATGCCAATACGAAGCAAGACATCCTGGGCGGCGGTATTGGGGTTGCCGCTGGGGCGGGTGCGTCGATTGACACCACCGACGCCACCACCACCCGAGCCCAGATTAGGGCCGGGGCCGATGTCAAAACCGCTGGAGAAATCACCCTCAACGCCGATCACGTCTTTGAATTTAACGGGGTGGTGACCACCGGCGCCTTTGGGGCACTGGCCGGGTCAGGGGCGGAGGTTGACCACCGGCTGACCTCCACCGCTGAGGCGACTGTGGGCGCGGGGGCCGTGGTTCTAGCCGCCGATATCGACCTGTTAGCCACGAACAAAGCGGTGAAGCGCCCGGTCGGCGACGCCAACATCAAGGGCGTAACCGGCGGCCTGGTGAGCGGGGCCGGGGCCGATACGGAGATCGTGATCGACTTTTCCACGCTGGTGAACATTAGCGACGGCGCAGTGCTGACCGCCACCGATGACATTACCCTCAGCGCCTTAAATACGCTGGATCTATACGACCGCGTCACCCTCGCCACGGGCGGTGCCCTGGCCGGGGCCGGGGCGGGTCTGAAGATCCAGACCACGCGGTTCTTGGCTCAAATCAACGTTGGCGATGCCGACCTGCGAGCGGGGGATGAAATTAACCTGTCCGCCAGGGGGAATGGCACCGTCACCGGCAAGGTGAATGTCGAGACCTACGGGGCCGCCACCGTTGCCGTGGGCACCACGATTGTGGATATCAAACCCACCAATGAAATTCTCTTCCGGGCCGGGGCCAACATCCGGGCCGATGGCGACCTGAACGTTTCCACCGGCACCAGCAGCAATTTCGTCAGGGATGCCTACACCCTTGAGGCCCGCACCGACACCTTTGCCGGTAGCGCCATCCCCATTGATGACGTCACCGGCCGGGCAACACTGATCCAGAGCAATAGGATTACCGTTTCGGGCGGCTCTCTCCTCCAGTCGGGGGGCATTGTGCGCCTCCACGCCGAGCGCCTGGGCCTGGCGAATCTGATCGGCTTTGCTAAGGCCGTCAACTGGGCCAGCGCCATCGCTGATGCCATCAACGGCGGCGGCGATGAGCTGGTGGGGGGTGAGGTCAAGTCTGAAGCCACCGGCGTCGTCAGAGTTGATGGCACCGTGCGCACCGGCATTAACCGCTTCCAAAGCATTACTTTTGCGGGGGCTCCCGATGCCAATGGGTTGTACACCCACACCGCCAAAACCGACGGTATGACCTACACCTCTGGCCTCAGAACGCTGTCTTCAAACCTGTTTGATGAGCTTAGAAAAGCCGAGGCCCAGCTGGCGGAGTTCACGGGTAAAAACACCGCGCTAGAGACCTATTACCGTGGCGAGATTACCCGCATAGAGGCCGAACTACTCTCCCAGCAGCTGGCTGAGGTGATCGACGGGGTATTGATACCGATCGAAAAAGAAGTTCCGGCCATTACCTTTGAGAATATCCGTGCCCAGGCTGGCTATGTGGATGTTCGATCTGGCCAGCTCCAAGGCAGCGGCATCTTTGATGCCCCAGGGGATGCCAGCGTCATTATCAATAACAGCACCTCTGCCAACCTGATTTTTAAGGACATCATCATTCCTGAAACCAATGGTGGCCTGCGGCTAAACGGGGTAGAAGTGGGCAGCAATGCGGAGATTAATACCCTCAATGTCAGTGCGGCCTTGGGTAGCGCCTCCTTCTCTAGCATCACTAATACCTCCACGGGCAACGACCCCACTATTACCATTTCCTCGTCCCTGGGAGCCACTGCTGACCTACCGGCTCCCAACGTCAGAATGACCGGCCGGGTAGAAAACCTGCGGGGCAAGCTGACGGTGCTCGTCCCCAACGGCGACTTCGTGGTGACGCCGACCGCCAGCATTCTGGTTAAGGATCAGCAAATTGTGGTCGGCGGCAGCGTCGTCATCGATGGGCTCACCCAGTACGCGGCGGGCGGCGAAACCTATTCGGCTTTTAATCCCATTACGTCAAATGGCACGACCCAGGCCAGCGCCGCCAATGTCGCAAACTACCTGGCCCAGCAGCCCGGCAGCCCCAGCATTTACGGCGACAAAATTACCATTGAAGCGGAGTACATCAACATCAACGGCATCATCCAGAGCGGTCGGGCCGACTACCAGCTCACCATCGGTACGGCCACGGCCAACGAGATTGCCACCATTGATACCTCCCGGGGGTCGGGGCGAGTTTTACTCAGTACCCTGTCTGCCAATACCGCTGAGCAGCTGGCCAACATCGATCCTCGCACCCCGGAGGGCCAGGCGCAGCTCAAGACGTTGGCGAACCAGTCCATCAATAAACCGTTCAACGTCTATTACAACATCGGCACCCGAGAGATTGAGGTTGACCCGCTCAGCGTGAGCGGGGGCAACATTGAGCTGATTGGCCGGGTGCTGAATAGTGGTAATGGCGAACTCAGGGCACTAGGCGGCTTTGGGGAAATCGACATCACCAACCAAACCATCTACGACGTGGTGATTAACGGGTTAGATGCGTCTAAGCGGGGCGTCGGCACAATTTTAATTAACGACAAAGCCAAGGGCGAGGCTACCCTCTATAAAAAGGACGCCGCCGGAGTCACGGTCACGGTTAACAGTAACCCAGCCACCGCTGGCTCTAACAGCATGGTTTACCAGCCTCAAAATGGTTGGCGCTACGGCTGGTCGGTCAATACCACCGAAGCGACTCGGACGACGACCACCTACGGCGTTAGCGCCTGGCTGGGGATTGACTTTCTGGCCCTCGATCCAGATGATATTGTGTCTGGCCCCACCACCGAACGGCTGACCGGGCCGGTGCTCTCCGATGAAGGCCCCTACTATTACCGCGACGCCAACAATTCCAGTCAATATGACTTTGCCACCCCGGTCGTCACCACCACCTCAAATAAGCGATTCCTGCAACGCAAGTGGCAAACCAGCACCTGGTACGGCAAAAAAACCTACTACCAGCAATGGGTACAAGAGACCGGCACGTTAACCACCTATACCCACACCGTAGAGGCCGATCGCGACATTAAGATTGCGTTCCTGGGCTACAATTCCGCCGCAATTGATATCACCTCTACCAATTCCAATGCGGATGTAATTATCGCGGGCCAAATTCGCAACAGCTCGGGAGATTCCACCATTACCAGCCAGGGCGCGATTTTGCAGCGGGGGGATGACTTCTTCGTTGGCGGCCAAACCATTACCCTCAATGCCCGCACCGGCATTGGCCCCGATTTAGCGGTGAATACCGCCCTAGCCAGCACCACCGGCAGCGTTAAAGCCACCAGCGCCACCGGCAACGTCAAGGTCAACGAGCTGTTTGGCAATCTCAGGGTTGACCAGATCATCGCCACCGCCGGTGACGTCAGCGTATCGGCGCGCGATAGTGTTGTCGTCGCCAACGGCAAGGTCGGCCTGGTGCAGGGCAATCGCGTGGAGCTAGCCGCCAGGGACGGCAGCATCGGCACTAGCGAGACAAATACGCTGATCGTTGAGTCCAACGGGGAAGATCGCCGCAACTACGTTACGGTCAACGCCAAGCAAAATGTCTATCTCACCGAAAGAACCGGCAACCTGCGGCTGAATTCCCTGGTGGCAGAAACCGGCGATGCCTATATTAAAGTCCTCAGCGGCAGCGTCATTGACGCCAACAGCAACGCCGTGCGGGATGAACGCACCTACCAGGAGCTGCTGAACACCGTCTGGGCCGATCTGCAACTGACTGACGGCACGGGGGCCAGCGCCAAAATTCAAAGCACCTACGACGAGTTTGCGGCGATTAAGGTGCAAGAATACCAGGCCTACTGGCGCTATCGCCAAACCCAGGCGGATGGCGGCCTCGTCTACGACGCTAACTTTGCGGTCACCCTAACCGCCTCGGAAGACAACTACTACCGCACCCGACTCAACTACGACAATGCCGCCATTCAGGCCCTAGAAGACAAGCGCACCGCCGAGTATCACAGCCTCCACGGCCAGTACATTACCTACGGCAATACCTACAATGCGGGCTTTACCTACACCCTCACCCAGGCCGAACAAAACGCTATTCGCGGCACCATCAAAGTCTGGACCGAGGATGAACTGCTAAACCTGATCAGCGGCGGACTGCTAAAGCCGGTTAGCGATACCCAAATCACCATCGAAGACCTCAACCTTGTGGCCGGGGGCGATGTGACTCTGGTGGCGACCAGCGGCAGCATTGGCAGCGCCGAAGGCCGCGTCACCATCGCCGATCTGAGAAACATGACGGCCGATGAAAAGGTCTTGCTGGCCGCCGCCGAACGGGCCGATGTCTCCTTCCTTGGGGCGGCCCCCATAGCCGGAGCTAGGGTTCATTTCATAGACAATATCGGCAGCGCCGATACCATCCGGCGGATCGACGGCGGCAGCTGGGCTGCCGGTGGCCTGCGGGCCGGGATGACCATTGAAGTGTGGGGCAACACCGCCAACGAAAGCATCAACAGCAGCCAGTACTACACCATTGCCGCTGTTACCAGCGACACCATTACCCTGGCCGCTAATGATCAGCTCATTACCGACTACGACCGCACGGTCACGATTGCGCCCATTGTCGCCGACCCCGCTAACCCAAATCGCAGCGTCTATCCCAACGGCTTCATCACCATCAACATCAACCAGCGGGAGGATATTGACGTTAATGCGGGTAATGGCGTGATCAACGCCACGGCGGCGGGTACGGTTTACCTCGGTTCTGAAGAAGACCTGAATATTGGTCGCGTTGTCTCGAACAATAACCGGCTGATTCGCCTCAAGTCGGGCCAAAGCGTCTTCAACAACAACAATGATGCCGGGGCGACGACCAACGTCATCGGTGGTGGTTTGGTGCTAGAAGCTGGGGCAGGCTCGGTGGGCTCAGCCGCTAGCCAGTTCTATACTGACTTGCAGGGTACGGCCACCCTGACGGCCCGGGCGGCTAATGATATTTATGTCGTCGAGCAAAGCGGCAATCTCAACCTAGAAACGATCTTTGCCCGCACCGGGGCGGCAAATTTGACCACGGTGTCAGGCTCCATTGTTGATGCCCTGAATAATGATTTGGCCAATATTACGGCCAACGGTCTCAACCTGATGGCCCAGGGCGGCACCGTTGGCGAAGCGACCGATTTTCTGGAAATTGACCTGTTCCCCAACGCCGTCCTGAATATTACGGCGGAGCAAAGCATTTGGGTGAATGAGCTGGTCGGCAGCATGACCGTGGGCAAGGTTCAGTCGAACACGGGGAATGTCAGCCTGATCGCCAACGTGGCGATTTTAGACGGCGGCGATGACGGCACGAATGATCCGAGTCTCCCGGCCGCCGATATCATCGGCAACCACATTAGCCTCACCGCTACCCTCGGCAACATCGGGGTATCCGGCAATGACCTGGATCTTGACACCGCCTTTTCCGGCCTTGGCACCCTGACCTCTCGGAGCGGCCTCAACAGCTACCTGATTGAAACCACCGGCGACCTGGGTATCAACACCGTCGGCACTGGGGATGACTATACGGCGTTCATCCTCAGCCCCAATCGCATTCTGAACCGCAATAGTGATCCCAGCGGTTCTAACGTGACTTCCGGTAAAACCCGCCTGTTCGCCGGCGGCGACATTGGCGAAGATGAGAACTCCCTCCGCACGGCGGTGGGCTTTTTGGAGGGTAAATCCACCGCTGGCCGAGTTTGGATTCGCAATGACGGCCAGCTCGTTGTGGGCGGCCTCACCGAGGCAGAGGGCATTGTGGCCGATCAAACGGTGACCCTGGTGGCCACCAGCCCGGTGACCATCGCCAAGAACATCGTGGTGGCGGGCAGAAACGGCCAAAACGACATCATTGTGATTGCTGGTGAAGACAACAACGACCCCAGCGATTTTGCCTTTGAGCGAGTTTCAACCAGCGTGTCTGGCAGTGGTAATCAGAACATTACCTTCGCCACCAACCACGGCTTTACCACTGGCGATGCGGTGACCTACAGCAACGGCGGCGGCAGCGCCATCGGCGGTCTTAGGGATGGGGCGACCTACTACGTCACCAAAGTTAGTGACACAACCCTGCGGCTCGCTAAGCAGCTTGGCGGCAGTGCCATCGCCCTTGACCTCGCCCCCGCCAACGGGGCGATGCATGCCTTCCTCAGCCAGGAAAAAGACACGATTACCCTGAAAGCCAACAAAAAGCTCAAAGCCATACAGGGCGATATCTACCTCTTCGCTGGAGATGACATTGTGATCGAAGCGGGCACCGGCAATGACTTTGCCATTGAAACCGCCGCCGACAAGAATGTCTTTTTCTATAGCGACTACAGCGGCTACGTTAATTCTGGCTTGCCCACCAATATTCTCTACGAGCCCAATGGCGCTAGCTACCGGGCAATTCTGGCGGAGAATGGCGACATCGCCGGGGGCCATGTTGATTTAAGCGGTCGGGTTAAGAGTAATTCCCTCACCATTTACTCGGGCAACGACCCTAACACCTATCAATTTAATACGGTGGATACCTACACCACCGTCTACGCAGGCTCCGGTGACGACTCGGCCACCATTACCGCCCCCGCCAGCAGCACTGGCATGCTGGTCTTTAATGCCGGGGCCGGGGCCGATTTAATCGATGCCGCTACCGCCAGGGCCGCCCTGGTGCTCAACGGCGAGGCGGGGAATGACATCATCTACGGCGGTTTAGCCAACGACCTGATCGGCGGCGGTGACGGCGATGATGCCCTCTACGGCAATCCGGGCGATGACGAAATTTACGGCGATTCGACCTTTGCTAAGGTGGCCAATGCCGCTAACTATGCCCCACTCATTGCCCAGGTGAGTCGATTTGCGGATCCGGCGGTTTCATTCCCCATCCCAGCGCCTGTCGTAACGGGCACGGGTGGCGATCGCATCTTCGGCAATGAAGGGCGAGATATTGTCTACGGCGAAGGCGGGAATGACCAATTAGCAGGCGGCAGCGACGATGCTGGTCGGGAGGATGATCTCGATATCCTGATCGGGGGTGGCGGTAGTGACGCGATCGCAGGCGATAACGCCGCCATCAATGCGCTCTCTGGGGAAATTACGGCCCTTGGCACTAACGGGGCGCAGGATGTCATCTTCGGCGACTTCGGCACCGTCGATGTCGATGATGTTCTAATTACCACCCGCAACCTGGGCAGCGATTCAGGTAACGACACCCTGGCCGGTCAGGGGGGCAACAACATTCTTCTGGGGGATAGCGGCACCGCTAGCTTTAGCCTCGACAATGGCCCAGTGATTCTGGATCGGGTCGAAAGCACCGCCCCCGCCGACGGCGGCAACGATATCATTACCGGGGCCGAGGGGGATGACGTCATCCTCGGTGGCGCTGGCGCTGACGTCATCAACGGGGCCGCCGGGCGCAACATCCTACTAGGGGATAGCGGTCGGGCGAGCTTTACCACCGGCCAGCTAGCCAGGGTAGAATCCACTGCCACCAATATCGGCAGCAACGACACCATCACCGGGGCCGCGGGCGACGACATTATCCTCGGCGGCTATGCCGACGACACCATCACCAGCAGCGGCGGCAACGACATCGTCCTGGGCGACAACGGCCTGATCGACTACAGCCTCGACACCGACCTGAACACCCTGGATCTAATCGAAAGCACCGCCTACGCCGACGGCGGCAACGACACCATTACCACCATCGAGCGCGATGACATCATCCTCGGCGGGGCGGGTGACGACGTCATCAATGCCGCCGGGGGAAGCAACATTGTGCTAGGCGATAGCGGAAGAGCTACCTTTACCAACGGTAGCCTGGCTAAGGCCGAGTCCATCGGCACCACCATCGGCGGCCAGGATACCATCACCACCCTGGCGGGCGACGATGTCATCCTCGGCGGCTTTGCCGACGACACCATCACCAGCAGCGGCGGCAACGACATTGTCCTGGGCGACAACGGTCTGATCGATTACAGCCTCGACACCGACCTGAACAGCCTGGATCTGGTCGAAAGCACCGCCCCAGCCGACGGTGGCAATGACACGATTACCGGGGCCGAGGGGGATGACGTCATCCTCGGTGGCGCTGGCGCTGACGTCATCAACGGGGCCGCCGGGCGCAACATCCTACTAGGGGATAGCGGTCGGGCGAGCTTTACCACCGGCCAGCTAGCCAGGGTAGAATCCACCGCCCCAGCGGACGGCGGCAACGACACCATTACCGGGGCCGCGGGCGACGACGTCATCCTCGGCGGCTATGCCGACGACACTATCACTAGCAGCGGCGGCAACGACATTGTCCTGGGCGACAACGGCCTGATCGACTATGGCCTCGACAATGACTTGGATACCCTGGATCTGGTCGAAAGCACCGCCTATGCCGACGGCGGCAATGACACGATTACCACCATTGAGCGCGATGACATCATCCTCGGCGGCGCAGGCGACGACGTCATCAATGCCGCCGGGGGACGCAACATCGTCATCGGTGACAGCGGCAGAGCTACCTTTACCAACGGCAAGCTGGCTAAGGCCGAGTCCATCGGCACGGCCATCGGCGGCAACGATAAAATTACAACCCTGGCGGGGGATGACGTCATCCTCGGCGGCTATGCCGACGACACCATCACCAGCACCGGCGGCAATGACATTGTTCTGGGCGACAACGGCCTGATCGACTACAGCCTCGACACCGACCTGAACACCCTGGATCTAGTAGAAAGCACCGCCTACGCCGACGGCGGTAACGACACCATTACCGGGGCGGCGGGCCAGGATATTATTCTCGGCGGTGCCGGGGATGACCGGATTCGCGGGCTGGGAGGTGCCGATATTCTGTTAGGCGATAACGGCCAGCTCGCCTACGGCATCGACGGCAACTTCACTACCCTGGACGCCGTTACCACCCTGGCCCCCACCATCGGCGGCAACGACCACATTGAGGGCGGCCAGGGCGACGACACCATCCTCGGCGGCGCCCAGAGCGATTCGATCCTGGGCAACCAGGGGGCCGATATCCTCCTGGGCGACAACGGCCAAATTACCCTGGTGGAAAATCGCATTAGCCGGGCCACCACCCTCAACCCCGAAACCGGCGGCAGCGACGTGATCTCTGGCGGCACCGGCACCGATATCATCCTGGGCGGGGCCGCTGGCGACGTGCTGCGGGGCGACGAAGACCGCGACACCATCCTCGGCGACCATGGCACCGTTGACTTTGCCTACGGCGGCGATGCCCGCGTCGGGGCCGACAGTAACCGCAACACGCTGGACTACGTGGCCACCACCGACCCGCTGCTGGGCGGCGACGACTTGATCGAGGGCGGCCTCGGGGATGACTACCTCCTTGGTGGCACTGGTACCGATACGGTGTTTGGCGATGGTTCCCTCGACACCACCAGCCTCGCCTGGGCACTGATCGGCAGCGCCGACTTCAATCAGGATGGCAAGGCCGATACCCTGTGGCGGCACCAGACCACCGGGCAAGTGGCTCTCCAGTTTGTGCGCGGCGATGGCCGGGTCGAAACCCACAGCCTCAACACCGCGCTGCTCAGCCTTGACTGGGCGCTGGCCGGGCTGGGCGATCTCAACGGCGACGGCCAGGCCGATATGCTCTGGCGCAACGGCTCGGGTACCACCGTGGCCTGGTTCCTAGATGGGGCCATCGTCGTGGGCGGCGGGGCCATCAGCGCCCAGGTCGGTACAGAGTGGCAGCTGGCCGGGCTGGGCGACCTCAACGGCGATCGCCGGGCCGATATGCTCTGGCGCAATACCGCCAGCGGTCAGGCGGTGGCCTGGTATGTGGATGGCTTGGGCATCCTCGGCGGCGGCGGCCTGGAGCCTACCCTGGGCCTAGATTGGCAAGTTGGGGATCTGGGCGATCTTAACGGCGACGGCAAAGCCGATATTCTCTGGCGCTATGGGGCCACCGGCGCTACCACCGCCTGGCTGATGAATGGCCTGGGCATTATCGGCGGCGGGGCGCTGGCCTTTTCCCCCGACCCCAGTTGGCAGCTCGATGCCACCGGGGACGTGAACGGCGACGGCAAGGCTGACCTGCTCTGGCGCAACCGGGCTACGGCGACCACAGTGAACTGGCTGATGAACGGGCTGGATCTGTTGGGCGGCGGCGATTTGGTTCCCGTCGATGTCCAATCCAGCAGCTTTACCCTGGCCCCCGGCACCTGGCAGGTCGAGGGTACGACCCGCATTAACGCCCAGGGCGAACTGGGGCTGGTATGGCGCCACGCCCTCAGCGGCCAGACCCGCATTACCCCCACTGCCGATGGCGGCTCGATTGGGCCGGTGCAACTTCAAACTTCAGAAATTCTCAAATCCCAGGTGAATGATCCGGCCTGGCAGCTGGACGGCACCGCCGACTTCAACGGCGACGGCCAGGGCGATTTGCTCTGGCGCAACCAGGTTTCCGGGGCCACTTCCCTCTGGTTCATGAACGACCAGACCGTGGTGGATGGCGGCTTTCTCAGCGTTTCCCCCGACACCGGCTGGCAAATTCAGGGCACCGGCGATATCACCGGTGATGGCCGCCCCGATGTAATCTGGCGCAATACCGCCACCGGGGCCGTGGTCTACTGGCAGCTGGCGGGCACTCAGGTGGTGGGCGGCGAGGCGATTAGCCTCACCCCCGGCCAGGGCTGGCAACTCCAGGGCATTGGCGACTTTAACGGCGACCAGCGGGCCGACTTCCTGTGGCGTAACCGCACCAGCGGCGAAACCGTGGCCTGGTTTATGGATGGGGCCAACGTCATCGGCGGCGGGGCCTTACCGATTACCATCACCGACCTGAACTGGCGCATCGCCGCCACCGGCGACTACAACCAGGATGGCCAGACCGACATCACCTGGCAAAACACCGACGGCAGCACCGTGGTCTGGCTGATGAACGGCGTGACCGTAACTGACGGTGCTACCCTTACCCCCAATACCGACCATGACCTGATTTTGGGCGACCAGGGCAGCCTCTACCGCGCCCTGCCGGTGGAATCTAACACCTTCTCTACCTTTGCGGATGTGGCCGCCGCCGGGGCCGGGGATAAAATCTACGGCAACGGCGGAAACGACAAGATCCTGGGTCAGCAGGGGGCCGATACCATCGCCGGCGGCAGCGGTGACGACGACATCCTCGGTGGTCACAACGTCATCGGCGGCCTGGATAGGGGGGATAGCATCGACGGCGAGGGCGGGGCCGATGTCATCCTCGGCGACAACGGTACCGTTAAGCGCCGCCCCACCACCAGCACCGACTGGCAGCGCTATGCCAACGGCGACATCATTCGCGACGTGGTGCGCTTTGACGACGCGGAAGCCACCACCGGCCTCAGCCAAACCGGCGGCGACGATAATCTAGCCGGGGGCGACGGCAGCGACATGGTCTACGGCCAGCGGGGCGATGACACGATCTCCGGCGGGGCCGGGGATGACGAACTCCAAGGTGGCCTGGGCCATGACACCCTCCAGGGGGGCACCGGCCACGACACCATTTTGGGAGATGTGGGGATTGTTTCCCGCGCCTTTAACGCCGACGGCAGCCCCCGCCTAAATGCGGATGGTAGCTGGCATCGCGACGTTATTCTCACCGCCGTAGGTACCGTCACCGGCACCGTTGAGCTGGGTGCGACGCTGCCTAGCAGCGCCCTGGATGCCGACGTAACGCTGCTCACCGGCAGCACCGGCAGCACCAGTCTCCAGCTCGTCACCTTGGTGGCCGACGGCAACGACCTGGTGCTTGGGGACGACGGTAACGACCAGCTCTTTGGCCAGGGGGGGCGCGACACCCTCAGCGGCGGCGCGGGTAACGACTACCTCGAAGGCAACGCCGGGGCCGACCAGGCCGATGGCGGCGACGGCGACGACACCATCATTGGCGACAACAGCCGCCATCTTCCCTCCTTCAATACCCAGCAGCCGGTGGTGCAGCAGGGCTACCACCTGATTCAGGCTAGCGCTGGCTCATCCCTGGTGCTCGACCCCTTCGGGACGGTGGTGGTGCCCAACCTAGAGGTGGTGCCCAATCTGCTCCAGGGGCTGCTGCCCGCCGTGGGCCTGAGCCCCACCCTGGGCCGTGACCATTCCCCCGTGCCGACCCTGGGCAGTTTGCAACGTAACGACGGGGTGAGCCTCACCACCCTGGCGGCGATTGTGCCCACCGTGGTGGGGCACCAGTCCCTGCTGCCCGGCAACGACACCCTGACGGGCGGGGCCGGACGCGACACCATTACTGGCGACAATACCACCCAGGTCACGCCGCTGCGCACCGGCAACGCCGCGCTGGATCTGGAGACCGATCGTCTGATCCGCGACGTGCAGCAGCTGGGCATTTACCTCCAGGATCTCGAACTCCAGCGCGACTACGCCAACCGCCCCGCCGCCCAGACCTACACCCTGGGGGCCGACGTAATTAGCGGCGGCGACGGCGACGACAACATCACCGGCGATAACCGGGTGATTCAAGGCCCCTACCGGGTCGAAACCCCGGCGATTGAAGGGAATTTGAGCACCCAGGTCAGCCAGCTGCGCACCGCCATTGGTCGCTACAGCACCGCCGTCACCGGCCTGCGCCAGAGCCTGGTGGTCAACGGCAGCGGCTACCAGCCCCACACGTTCACGATCGGGGCCGACACCCTCAGCGGCGATACCGGCAACGACAGCCTGATTGGGGATGACCACTATACCTTCACCCCCATCCTGGCCCAGCTGCCCTACCAGCGCGACAGCTTCTGGAACTATGGCTTTGGCGACCAGCTCAGCGGCCGCACCCAGCCGCTGCGCCACTACAACCTCAACCTCGGCAACGACAGCCTCAACGGCGGCGGCGGCGATGACTTTGCCATCGGCGACTACAGCATCACCCTGGTGCCGATTGTTAACCAGGCGCCCCAAACCGCCGCCCAAACCCTTGAGCTACAGCAAAGCCTGGATCTGCTGGTGACCAACGTGCAGTCTTACATTCGCAACCTGCATATCGACGCCTACGGCATTAACTTCAACCAGACTAACCAGTCCAACGTTCTGCGGGCCGGTAACGACAGCGTGGATGGGGCCAGCGGCAACGACCTGGTGATTGGCGACAACGCCACCCAGGTACTACCCTTTGTGGCCGGGTCGCTAAACCTGTCGGTGGCTCTGGCCAGCGGCAACCTGGATCTGCGGGTGGATGACTTCAACCTTTCCCACAGCCTGGCCCGGCAGTTCCAGGTTATCTACCGCCAGGCCGGAGTTGGGGTCACCCAGCTGGGCCAAGACACCCTCTTCGGCGGCAGCGACAACGACGTACTGTTTGGCCTGCGGGACATCGACACCCTGTTTGGCCAGGACGGCAACGACTACCTCTTCGGCGGCGCTGAAAACGACGCCCTCGACGGCGGTAGCGGCAGCAACGTGATTCGCAGCGGCGACCCTGGCCGCAGCGACGAAACCGCCATCAACCCCGCCGTTCTGGCCCGGTTAGCGAATTTCCTCTCTCCGGCGTTGCTGAACACCATTGCCGAAACCCGGCTAACCCAAAGTAGCCACCAGCTCGAGGGCAAACTAAGCGGGCAGGTGGGGAACTAGGGGGAAGGCGTTATTTACGGTTTACGGTTTCAGGTTCAAGGCTCGAGGTTCAAGGTTCGAAGTTCAAAAATTACCCCTTTGGAGTGCCCCCATGCATAAGACTATCGTTGCCCTCACTGTTGGCACTTTGGCTGGTTTGCCGCTGCCGCTGACTGTTCTGGCGGCGGATTCGCCGTTGGCCGTTGACTCTGCGGATACCGTCGCTGTGGATTCTGCGGCCCCGGCTGCGGAACCTGCATTGATGGCAGACTGGCCTGCCGCGACGACCGATCCTTTGGCCTCGGCGTCAGAGGCTGGGTTGATGGCAGACTGGCCCATCCCGGCTAGGGCCTCAGCACTACCTGCTGGGGGGACGGGGCTGGTGGCCCAGGCTACTCCCTCCATCGACAGCCTCACCGAAGAGCAGCTGCGGCAGCGGCTGCAAGAGCTAGAAACCCGCCAAGAAAGCCTGGAGCAAGAGCTAGATGCCCTACGCCAACTGCTGGAGCAGCAGGCCGTAGAATCTCCTACAACAGAGGCCATCCCCGTTGCCGCTGAGGCCCCTGCCGAGGAGACTCGGCAGGCCGTCTCCTTTTCCGCCGAGGCGATTTATCTGAGGCCACGCCCCAGCAACCTGCAAGACTTTGCCATTGTCGATCCGGGGACGACCCTGTTTGGCGGTGGTGACGTGGCCGCGCCAGAATTTGACCGGCGGGTGGGCGGACGCTTTCGCCTGGGCTACCAGTTTCCCCATAGCCCAATCAGCGTTACAGGAGTGTATACCACCTTTAACAGCTCCGGCAGTAGCGCCGTCGAGCGCCCCACCAACGGCTTTTTGTTAGCCACCCTGGCCGCCCCAGTGCAAAACGAAAACGCCGACACCGCCAGCTCCACCATTGGCCTCACCTACGATGTCACCGATGTCGAGCTGGCCTACCAGTTTCCCACTGGCGGCAGCTTAAATACCCGCGTTTTTGGTGGGCTGCGGGTGGCTAACATCAACCAGACTAACGACGTGCGCTACGACGGGCGCGACTTTACCAACGGCACCGTGAATGTGCAGCGGGCGTTCTCGGGGGTGGGTTTTCGCCTGGGTGGCGAGGTGGGGCTGGATCTGGGCCACGATATCAGCCTGTTTGGGCGGGCGGCGGGGTCGCTGCTGCTGTCTACCATTTCTACCAGTCAGCAGGAGACGAATAATAACGGAGAAGATTTGATTGTTAACCTGAACCGCACGGCGAGCGATCGCGTCGTCCCCGTTCTAGAGCTGGCCACCGGCATTCAGTGGCAGCCCCAGCTCCAGGACAATATCGACTTCGACTTTGCCCTGGGCTACGAGTTTCAAAACTGGTTCAACGTAGCCGATACCGCCCGCTTTGTGGATAGCTCCGGCACCGGGGTAATTACTCAGGATGCTGCCGACCTGGGCTTCAGCGGGTTCTTCCTGCGGCTGGGGGTGGTGTTTCGGTTTTAGGTGAGGGAAGCGGGTGCTTAGGGGCCGGGTGCCGCAACGGCACCCGCTTCCTGCGGTAAGATGGCGGCAAGACCTTACCGGTTGGGAAGACCATGACACCGGGCCTTGAGCTATTTTTCTCCTACTCTCATCAAGACGAGGCGCTGCGAGACGAGCTATCCAAGCACCTGAGTCTACTCCAGCGCCAGGGGGTGCTAACGGCCTGGCATGACCGTCAGATTCCTGCCGGCAGCGAGTGGGCTGGGCAAATCGACCAGCACCTAGAGCAGGCCAAGATTATTCTGCTGCTCATTAGCTCAGACTTTTTAGCCTCCAACTACTGCTGCTACGAAACTGAGGGAATGCGGGCTATGAAGCGCCACCGAGCCGGGCAGGCGGTGGTGATTCCAATCATTCTGCGCCCGGTAGATTGGCAGGACGACAGCTTTAGCCAGCTCCAGGCGCTGCCTAAAAATGCCAAGCCGGTGACGACCTGGAGCAACCGAGACGAAGCCTTTCTGGATATTGCCAAAGGCATTCGCCGGGTGGTCGAGGGGTTGCAGACTGCCAGCGGGTCAACCAACGACGACGGAGCCGCTACCCCGGTGCCTGATACTGGAACAGCCCAGGGACAGGGGCAACCGCTGATAACGCCCCCCGCTGAGCTTGAAATTCCCGAGGGCCAGGTGCCTCTGTTCTCACCGTTTTATGTGGAACGACCTCCGATTGAGGCTGACTGCTACCAGGCAATTTTGCAGCCCAGCGCTCTCATTCGTATAAAATCGCCGCGCCAGATGGGGAAATCATCCCTGATGGCCCGCATTCTCAATCACTCCAGTGAGCATGGCCATCGCACGGTTAGTATTTCGTTTCAGGAGGCCGACAGCGATATTTTTGCCGAGCTAACCGGCTTTTTGCGGTGGTTCTGTGCCACCATTGCCGATGCCCTGGGCCTGCCCGACCAGCTTGAGCAACACTGGGGCGGGCCCCTGGGCAGCAAACAAAAGTGCGGCAACTACCTCTACCGCTACATTTTGCCTGCCATTAATGCGCCCTTTGCCCTGGGTCTTGACGAGGTGGATTTGGTGTTTCAGTATCCCAAAATTGCTGAAGACTTTTTTGCTCTGCTGCGGGCCTGGCATGAAAAGCGCAACGACCCTCTCTGGCAGCATTTGCGATTAATTATCACCCACTCTAAGGAGGTGTATGTACCGCTAAAGATCAACCAGTCGCCCTTTAACGTGGGCCTGGCTAAAGACCTGCCAGAGTTTACCCCCGATCAGGTGGCCGAATTGGCCGCCCGCCACGGTCTAAATCTGAGCGATGACATCACCCCGCTGATGCAACTGCTGGGCGGCCACCCCTACCTGGTGCGGGTCGCCCTTTACCATATAGCCACAGAACGCCTGACCCTAAACGAGCTGCTGACCATCGCCCCCACCGAAGAAGGCCCCTATGCCGAGCACCTGCGACGGCACCGGCAAAACCTGGAAGCCAGCCCCGATCTTCTCGCGGCCATCCGGACGGTGCTTCAGAGCAAGGAGCCCGCCAAGGTAGACAGCAAAGCAGCCTTTCGCCTCCAGAGCATGGGAGTAGTTAAGTTTCGCCAAAATCGGGTGGAGCCTCTGTGTGACCTCTACCGGATCGCGTTTCGGGAACACCTCATGTAAGTGCCCTCGACCTCGACAACGCTTTGCAGGCCCACCTTTTGGAGCAATTCACTCATAGATGCTGCCTCTGACATTGATGTCGTAGATCAGCAAAATCTCTAATTCTTCGCCAATGAGGGTAAAAATAATGCGAATTTGCCCTACCCTCAGACGAAAATAGCCGTCCCATTGGCCTTTGAGCTTTTTAATGTCTAGCTCGTTGAAGGGGATTACGCCTTCAACCTCAAGCCTGGATAGGAGCTGGAGAATCTTTTCGCGAACACGCTCAGCGGTTTTGTCGTCAAGCTTTTTCAGGTACTTGACAGCCCGCTTACTGAATCGAACCTCCATGCCGCACCCAATGAGTTAGATCCCCATGCTCCCCGTCGTCATCGGTAACTGGCGCGCCTAGAGAGGCCTCAATTTCAGCCTGCTCCTCATCGCCGATGTAGGGCACCAGCAGCTTACAGAGGCTTAAACGCTCCTCTCGCAAAACTTCGCGTAAGCTTTCCTTGATCAGCGCTTTGAGGTCTTCGGAGGCGGGAAGATTCATTAAGTCCTCTCAATTGTCTTTTATCGGGTATGCCTTTGCTGGCCAGCATTCATAGCGCTGGCCAGTGTCAGTAGATCACAAAGCCCCTGTTGGCTATGGCTATATCACCGAGTAACGGTATATTCAGCAACCGTAGGGTAGCCCATAAAGAGCCCTAACTCTACGATAGCATCGGCGTCTGAACGATCGCGATGACCGTCAACGCAGTGGCCTGCTGCGGTAGAGCTTGGGCCATGTCTTAAATGAAACAACTAAAACCTAGGGTTGGCCAGTTAGGCGGTTTATGATGCGGAAAATGCCTCTAGTCCAATCTGCTCAGCACCATGACAGCACCCTACCAAGTCGGGGGCGGACTGCCCCTTGATGCCCCCACCTATGTAGAACGCTAGGCCGACCAAGACTTCTACGACGCTCTCCGGCAGGGCGACTACTGCTACGTGCTCAACTCGCGTCAAATGGGCAAAACCAGCCTGCGCGCCCGCACCATGAGACGCCTTCAGGATGACGGCGTGGCCTGTGCCGCCATTGACCTGGCGGAAATTGGCACCGAACAGCTCACCCCCACCGAATGGTATGCAGGACTGGTGGATCTGCTCGCCGCGAACTTTGGCCTGCTGCCTGAATTTGACCTGGGCACCTGGTGGGAGGCCCAGCACCCCCTCTCGCCCGTGCAGCGGTTTGGCAAATTTTTGCGTACAGAACTGCTGGACAGGGTCACCGATTGCCCCATCGTAATTTTCATCGACGAAATTGATAGCGTGCTGAGCCTGGGGTTCAGTCACGACGACTTTTTTGCCCTGGTGCGCGAGTGCTATAACCGCCGCGCCGATCAGCCCGACTATCGCCGCCTCACCTTTGCGCTGCTGGGGGTGGCTACCCCGGCGGATCTGATTCAAGACAATGAGCGCACCCCGTTGAACATTGGTAAATCAATTCAACTCACGGGCTTTACGCCCTCTGAGACCCAACCTCTGGCTAAGGGCTTGGCGAATGCGGTGGCTGACCCCCAGGCGGTACTGGAAGAAATTTTGCAGTGGACGGGGGGCCAGCCCTTTTTAACCCAAAAGCTCTGTAACCAGGTGCTTGACACGCCTCCCTTGCCGAGGGCTACCGAGGGATTGCCGCTAGATATCTCCAGCTACATTCGAGAGCTGGTGGACACCTGCCTAATCACCAACTGGGAGTCAAAGGATGACCCCGAGCATTTGCGCACCATTCAAAACCGAATTTTAGGCCAAGAGCGGCGGGCCACTCGACTGCTGGGGCTCTATGGCGAGATATTGCAGCAGGGCAGCATTGCCTCCGATGGCAGCTCCTCCCAGGTGCAGCTGCGGCTGTCGGGGCTGGTGGTCGAGCAGCAGCAGCGGCTAGCGGCGTACAACCCCATTTATCGCCAGGTGTTTGACGAAGGCTGGGTGGCCCAGGCCTTGGCCAAGGTGCGGCCCTACGCGGCGGCCATTGCCGCCTGGGAAGCCTCTGACCCCAAAGACGATGCCCACTTGCTGCAAGGGGAAGCGCTAGCCACCGCCCAGGACTGGGCTAACGATCGAACCCTGGGGCGTACCGACTACCAGTTTTTGGTGGAGAGTCAGAAAGTGGGGCTGCGGCGAGAGCTAGCAGCGGCCCATCAAGCCCTGGCTACGACTAACCAGGAGTTATCGAACCGTACCCTGGAACTTGAACAGGCTAACCAAGAGTTGCAGCGGGTTAATCAAGCGCTGGACGACTCTCAACAAAAGCTGGTGAACAATCAGCGCCGGACGGGGTGGTTAATAGGTGCAGGGGCGGCGGTAATGGCCTTGTCTTTACTCGGTGGAGGAATCACCATCGCTAAAGCCCAGGCCAAAGCAACAGAACGGACAAATGAGGCCGCAGATCAGGTAAAGCAAGCCCAAAATGATCTCAGAATAGCCATCTTAGACCAGGGCATAGCCAGTTTTGGCTTAGGCGGCTCTCAAATTGAGAAAGGGGCGTTAGAAACGCAGAATACCGCCCTAGAAAGCACCAACCGCCAGATTAGCCAGGATGTAGAAGCAGCCGAAGCCGCCAGCCAGAGTGCCCTGGCCCAATTTGACCAGGTAAATGGGCAACTGGGGGTGCTGCAAGGCGTTCTGGATGTAACCAATACTGAATTAACCCAGAAAAACACCGAGCTTACCGGGCTGCAAACCCAAACCCAAACCCAAACCCTGGAGGGCGAAAAAAACAAGCTCTCAGGCGAGATCGAAGCGCTCGAACAGCAAGGCGAACAGGTCAACAGCGCCCTGCAACAAACCATTGGCACCCTGGGCATTCAGCGGGTGCGAAATGTGTACTACGTGCTGGGGGGCTTTGACAACGCCCTTGACTATTTAAACGGCAGCTTAGAACAGGCCAAAACCATTCAAGACCGGCGGGGCGAGGGCTACGCCAACGGCAACCTGGACACCATGTACGCCACCCTGGGCCAGTACCCCCAGGCCATTGAGCACCACCAAGCGCACCTGGCCATTGCCACCGAGGTGCAAGACCTCCAGGGCCAAATGCAGGCCGAAGGCAACCTGGGCGAGGTCTACTACAAACAGGGTAAATATAACGAAGCCCAGCCCCAGCTCGAAAAGCACCTGGCCCTGGCCCAAGCCAGCCACGACAAGCTCGAAGAAAGCCAGGCCCTCGCCTACCTGGGCCGCAACGCCCTGGCCACGGGGCAACCAGCCAAAGCCCTAGAGCACCACGAGCAAAGCCTGGCGCTGGCCCAGGCTATACAAGACAAGCTGGGCGAAAGCGAAATCTGGAGCTACATCGGGGATGTGTATTTTGCCCAGGCCAACTACCCCAAAGCCCTGGAGTGCTACGACGAGCACCTGGCCATTGCCGCAGATATTCAAGACCAACTCGGCCTACAAGAGGCCCACCGCAACAAAGCCAAGGTCTATCGAAATCAGGGGCGGTATGAATACGCTATTGACGAGTACAAAAATAGCGAGGCCATTGCCACCACCATTACCCACCGCCAGGGCCAGGCCACCGCCCTCAGCGGCCTGGGCGAAATTTATCAGAGTACCTATGGCCACGAGGCCGCCCTGGTGGCCTACACTCAGGCACTAGAACTGGCCAGAGCGGTTGAAGACCGCACCGGCGAAGCCAAAATTCTCAGTCTGATTGGGCTAGTTAACTATAATCAAAGCAAATATCCAGAAGCTCTGGCCTATTTGCAGCAATCCCAGAATATTTACCGTGAAGTAGGAGATCGTGCTGGAGAAAGAGAAGCCCTCGCGAACATTGGTGCAGTCTATCTAGCCCAGGGGAAAACGGACGATGCTCTCCATCTTTACACTGAAGTTCTCGCAATTGAGCTTGAATTGGAAGATCGCGTTGGGGAAGGTTATATCCTTCACAACATCGGCGCGATTTATTATAGTTTAGGGCAATTTGATAAAGCGTTGGATCATTACACCCAGGCACTTGAGGTTCGCCGCGATGTAGGTGATCTTGTCGGGGAAGGTGTGACTCTCAATAGCATTGGCGTGGCTTATTATGGATCAGGGAGAAATGATGAGGCGTTAGACTATTACACCCAAGTACTTGAGGTTCGCCGTAATGTAGGTGATCGTCGTGGAGAAGGCATCACTCTCAATAGTATTGGTTTAATCTATAACGATTCGAGGCAGTATCAGGAGGCTTTAGGTTATCACAATCAGGCCCTTGATATTAGTCGCGAAGTAGGTGCTCGCAATGACGAAGGCATTACTCTCAACAATATTGGAAGTATTTATAGAGTCCAGGAGCAGTATGACGAGGCTCTCGACTATTACAACCAATCTCTTGAAATTCATCGCGAAGTGGGCGATCGGGCCGGAGAATGGGTTACCCTCAACAATATTGGTCTAGTTTATGTCAACCAGAGACAATATAATGAAGCATTAGTCTATCACATGGACTCCTTGGAAATTCGTCGCGAAGTGGGCGATCTTGCTGGGGAAGGCACCAGCCTCAACAACATTGGAGTAGCTTACGTATCGCGAGGGAGAGAAAACGATTCCTTGGAAGATCTATTGGAAGCAATTTCGTACCTTCGACAGGGCTTTTTAATTTGGGTAGAAATTGGCAATTCGGTGAAAGTTGCAGCAGCAAAGTCTAGTTTACAGGCTGTGCTTCTTTATCTTAAAGACAAAGACACCGCCGAATACCAGCGCCAGTGCCAGCAAACCGCCGCCGCCACGGGGGTCGCGGTAGGCGAGTGGTGCCCGTAGGCTTCGACCTGGCTCAGCCGAACGGTGGGGGGCGTTGCCCTGAGCTTGTCGAAGGTTGAAGGGGTGGATTTGGGTTTGGTTTAGCGCTTTTGTGAGTTGGGTCAGGCGCAGCCGCAACGCACCACCTCACCCGGCTTGGTGTTAAGGAAACTTTTGATAGATGTCGCGGCGATGGCGCACCCGTCTAAATTCAATCACCTGAGCTGCTGCATCAATCCGAAGCCCAACACGATAAACACCAAATCGAGCTTTGTAATACTCGTCATAGCCCATTAATTTTTCCAGCTTGCCCGTGCCAAACGGATTTTCCTTAACGGCGTTGCCAAAAACGAAAGATTCAACTTGAAGCCGAGGTTTTTCGGGCAGCTTTGCCAGTTCCTTGTAAAAGGTTTTTGTATATTGAATTCGCCATGTCATCAGCCTTCGCCCTTTAGTAAAGACTGATAAAACAGCTTCCCGTCTTTCTCGTCGAGGTATGCGTCGTCGTCCACTTCTTCAATCAGGTTAGCCAGAGATTCATCCTCCATCCAATCCAACAACACCTCTGGAGTGGTGTTCAACAAACCCGCCAGGGTAAATACCGAGACCTGGGGTCGAGCCTCAAAAAATAGCACCCCAGCTAGCTTTTCCCTTTGAATGAAGTTTAATAGCAGGTCGGGTTCTGTACCTAACAGTTGGGCAGAGGTGGTTAAATCCAGCGTCAGAGTTGGCATCATCGCTACTTTTATAGGAATGGGCTGAGAGCGGCCCGATCTGGGCTCCCTGTACCAAATTTTACATCAGGCTCCGGCGTGAGCAGCCTGACTCAGATTACCAGGCGTTGAAGAATGGCAACCCGCCGTCAGGTTTGAACCCCTTGAACAGAACAGCCAGAAGTTTTGTATTGAAGTACCGCTGGCTTCGGCGTGAGGATTGTCATTGACATAAATTTGTCGCCCGACTGGGTAATGGTCTTGCCTAAAGCAGGCCACGATGCGATGCACGAGTGGAATATTGGCGATCCTCGCGCCAGCGCCCAGAGCATTATGGCCTGGGCCGCCACCAACGGGTATATCACCTTTACCCATGACCTGGATTTTGGCGCTATTTTGGCCACCACCCAAGCTCAAACACCAGTGTCATTCAGCTCCATAGAAATTATTCGAGTCCTCCATGGCGCTCAAAACCTTGAATTTATCCTCAGGCAAGAACCACTGCCATAAACAAAGACCGTGTTGCCTAAAACCTACCAGCCCGGCACCCTCAGCCTGCTCGACGTTAGCCAGTTTGTCAGTATTTGCGAAGGACGAAGTGGGCCATCTAACCGACGTTCCCGAACTCGTTGCTGAGGTGCTGTCGCCGGGGCCAAGCAACATTCGCCAAGATCGCGAAGCCAAGCTCAAGCTCTACTCCATTCGCGGCGTGCAGGAATATTGGATCTGCGACCGGTTTACCCAACACATAGAAGTGTATCGCCTTCAGTTGGCCCAGCTTACCCTGGTGGCCACCCTACTCGCCGAGGATGAGCTGACCTCACCCCTGTTGCCGGGGTTTAGCGTTCGGGTCGGGTGGGTCATTACTCGGGGGTTAGTGGGTTAGCAAGCCATGCCAATTGAATTCCTGGAAATTTTTGGGTTAAGGTCACCCCCCGGCCTTGATCATTTCACGATCGCCGTTCTCCGTAGGCCAGCAGTTGCTCAACGGTGGTTAGGTGATGCTGCCAGGCCGCCAGCCGGTAGGCACTGTTAGCGCTGGTGATCAAGATGCCGTTGGTCAACGGGGCTTTTACCTGGGCCAGCCCGGCTTGGGCGGCAGCTAGCTCGCGGCGGGAGGGGGCCTCGGCCAGGGTTTGCAGTTCGTCCCCCAGGCGGTTCACAGCCTCGACCCACGGGGTTAGGGTATCGCGATCCATCCACAGCTTTTGCTGGGCGAGCAGCCATTGCCATTCCCGGCGCAGCGCCTGGTAGCGCTCAAAGGCCAGTTGGTAAGGGGTGGGGCTAGTCAGATCGGTGGCTCCCTGGGTGCGGGCTAAAACAGTGGTGAAGTCAGGGGTTAAATCGGCGGCGGCAAACAGGGCATAGCCGGGGGTGGGCAGGTCGCGGGTGGTTTGAATCTGGTCTATGGCGGCCTGAGCGGCCAGGTTGAGCAGCCGAATGCCGGGAATAATCAGCGTTGCGCCAAGGCGTTCATCCCCCAGCCAGGGCTGAATCAGCTGCTCGAACCGGCTGGTGTCTTGGGCGTAGCTAATCAGCACAATCCAATCCAGGAAGTTAGCCCTGGCCCAGGTGCCCCAATCCTGCTGAATTTTTTGCTGCCGCTCGTGGTCGGGGTTGGCGAACACCGCCGCTGATAGCACCAGTTCCGGGCGTTGCCGCCGCAGGGTCTGGCCCAGGGTTTCCACAAAGGAGGTGACCTGGTGGATGCGAAATTCCGTCCACCGTTCCCACAGCACTCGCTGCTGAATTTGTTCGTTGTCAGGGCTTTCGGGGCGGGGGCGGGGGTTGAGGTCAATGGGGTCAACCCCGGCAATGCTGCGAAACCGCCACCGGGCGACCTCCCCATAGCCATAGGTGCGGTTGGCCCCCGGATCCTGGAAGGGATAGCGAATATAGTCGAGGTGCAGCCCATCTACCGGGTAGTCGGCGACGATTTCGGTCATCAGCCGGGTCAGGTAGCTGCGTACTTCGGGGTTGGCGGGGTCTAAAAAGGGTTTATCTTGCCCCCTAGGGATAGGGTTGCCCGCGTTATCGTACCCGGCCCAATCGGGATGGGCGGCCAGCACCGGGCCGGGGTAGTCAACGGGCAGGTTGAGCAGGCGGTTGTGGCGCTGGTTGCCCACGGCGAACACCCACACCCAGGCATGTAGGGTCATGCCCCGCGCATGGGCCAGGTCTACGGCAGCAGCCAGGGGGTCCCAGCTGCGGGTCAGTGGGTTTTGCTGGGGGGCCACCTGGCTGGGATAAACGGGGTAGCCCGCGTTGACGGTTTCAAAAAAGACGGTATTAAAGCCTGCTGCCGCTAACCGGTCAAACACCTGTGCTAAGCCCTGGGGCGATCGCGCCTCCACAATGGTGCCCCGATCCAGCCAGACGGCCCGAATTTCGGCGGGGGCAAAGGGCCGCTCAGCAGGAAAGTTTTCCCACAGGGCCGTGCGTGCCTGGAGCCAGCGGGCCTGTACGGCGGCCCCGTCTCCCTGGGCCATCAGCGCATCCCACTCGGTCAGGAGCTGCTGGGCCTCGGCTAAGGCCGGGGGCAGTGGGGTAGCGGCGCCCCCGGCCAGGTTAACGGCATCTGTCGCCGCCGTCAGCACCGGGGGGCGGTCGGGAATCGCCAGGATAGCGGGCGCATCGAGGGACTCGCTCCACAACAGGGCGCTCTCAAACCGGCCGATCAGGTTTTTAAGTTCCTGCTGCATGGCCAGAAACACAACTGGGCTAGGAGCCCGGTTGCCGGGGGCCAACTCAATCACCGCTGGGGCCACCTGATCCGCCGGATCGCTGGAGTCGGGTGCAACCGGTGACAAGGCTGGGGGCGCATCCAGGGAGCGGGGGGCATGCCGTTGTGGCGGGGTAGGAATGACGACCGGGGTGCTGGGCCGACGGCCAGGGCGGGCGGCAGAACCGCCACCGTCCCCCGGCAGCGGCGGTATGGGAGGAAAGCCAGCCTCGCTACTGGCCTCGGGTTTGCGGTCGTCCTCAGCTAAGGCGGGGGGGGAAGATGCTAGCTGGCCCAGGGGGATTGGCTGGGCGACGGGGGGGGGTAAAGCCCTCGGGTAAATCATTGGGGGAACCGTTTGGGCGATTGCAAAGCCCCCTGGCCCCAGCAGCAGGCCAATTAGTGCCAGCCCTAGCAGTCGTAGCATCTGGCGTTGGTTCACCATGTCAGTCCTCACTCCTGGGCACAATTCCACGGCGCTAATTGTGCCACAGGGTCAATTTTTTTACCCCTGGGAAATCCATCGTCCATGGAGCAGTCATTCCCGCATTGATGCCCATGGCCATAGGAATAGCGGTGGAGCTTTCCGTATTTTCCAGATATAAAGCGTGGGTGACGGATAATAAAAGTAAGCCTGCTCAATTTGGCGCTCCCCTAAGGGCAGTTCATGTATTTAACCGACTACCACGCCAAATACTTCGCCTACGAGCTAACCAAGCGATTCTCGTCAGACCGGTTGGAAAAGTTGGCAGGTACCTTTGCCGGGGCACAGGTAGGCATCAACCCCCACCAGGTTGATGCAGCGCTGTTTGCCTTTCAGTCGCCGTTGTCGAAGGGAGCCTTGCTGGCCGATGAGGTGGGCCTAGGCAAAACCATTGAGGCGGGGCTGGTGATCGCCCAGAAGTGGGCTGAGCGTGCCCGTCGCATTCTGGTAATTACCCCAGCCAACCTGCGTAAACAGTGGCAGCAGGAGCTAACCGAAAAATTCTTCCTGCCCTGCAAGATTTTGGAGAGCAAGTCCTACAACGCTGAGATCAAAGCTGGGGTTGCCAATCCCTTTGACACTCAGGATGCCGTTATGCTCTGCTCTTACCAGTTTGTGCGGGGCAAAGAGGCAGAGGTCAGAAGCGTTCTCTGGGATCTGGTGGTGATCGATGAGGCCCACCGCCTACGGAACGTGTACAAGCCCACCAATGTCATCGCCAATACGATCAAGCGATCGCTGGAAGGCCGCCACAAGCTGCTGCTCACCGCCACTCCATTACAAAACTCCCTGCTCGAACTCTATGGCCTGGTCAGTTTCATTGATGACCGCGCCTTTGGGGATCTGAAAAGCTTCCGCGAGCAGTTTTCTAGCCTCAACCAGGAGCACAAATTTCATACCCTGAAGCAGCGGCTGAAGCCTCTCTGCCACCGCACTCTGCGGCGGCAGGTGACCGCCTACGTGCCTTTTACCCAGCGCCATGCCCTGGTAGAAGAATTTACCCCTGAAGAGAGCGAAGACCGGCTGTACCACCTGGTGTCTGAGTATTTGCAGCGGGACAATTTGCAGGCGCTTCCGGCGGGGCAGCGATCGCTGATTACTTTGGTGCTGCGCAAGCTGCTGGCGTCTTCGACGTTTGCTATTGCCGGTGCCCTCACCACCATGTCAAACCGGCTCAAGGCTAAGCTTCACCAGCCGCAATCGGATGAATCTATCACTGAAGCCCTAGATCAAACGCTCGATCAAGACTATGAGGCGTTAGAGGTCACGGCGGAAGAATGGTTAGATGATGAACCTGACGCTCCACCAACTCCAAAGGAAAATGCTGCCCTAAAGCGCGAAATTAGTGAACTCGACGCCTTTGTGAAGCTAGCAACCTCTATTGAGCACAACGCCAAGGGGGTGGCTCTGCTCGATGCGTTAGGTGTAGCGTTTGCGGAAACGACTAGGCTAGGCGGTGCTGAGAAAGCGCTTATCTTTACTGAGTCTCGCCGTACCCAAGACTACTTGCTGCGGCTGCTTAGTGATAGCCCGTGGAGTGAGGGCATTGTGCTGTTCAATGGCTCGAACACCGATGCGGGGTCTAAGCAGATTTACGCTGACTGGCTCCAGCGACACCAGGGGTCTGACCGGGTAACTGGCTCTAAAACCGCCGATATGCGATCGGCCCTGGTGGACTATTTTCGAGAGCAGGGCCGCATTATGATCGCCACCGAGGCGGGGGCGGAAGGCATTAACCTGCAATTTTGCTCGCTAATCATTAGACTTTATCGGAAATAGGAGAAAAATTGCTGTGGGTCAGCATCTCCCCC